>CAZJSY010000069.1:1319-16957 GCA_964548555.1 uncultured Burkholderiales bacterium | reverse complement strand
ACGTCGAAGCGGGCATGGCGAAGCTGTTCGCGAGCGAGACCGCGCTCGAGCTCGCAACCGAGGCGATGCGCATCCACGGCGGCGTCGGCTACACGACCGAGCTTCCCGTCGAGCGCTACTACCGCGACGCGCCGTTGATGATCATCGGCGAGGGCACCAACGAGATCCAACGCATCGTGATCGCGCGCGGCCTGCTCGCCCGCGCGCAAGAGGGTCGCTGACGACCCTCGACCGAGCCGACGTCGAGCGCAGCCGCGGTTGTGATTATTGCATTCTCGCTTTTTCAGAACTACATTTTCAGCGGTGGACACCCGGGACACCGCCGAGCAGGCCGAGCTGCGCCGGTCCGCACGTCAGCTCGCGCGAGAGCTCGGCCCGGCCACGGTCGCGGACCTCGACGATTCGACACGGTCCAAGCGGCTTGCAGCCGCAGTGCGCGACGCGGGCTGGCTCGGTCTGCGTGACGACGACGGCGACGGCCACCCACTGGCGAGCGGCGTGGAAGCGGCGATCGTGGCCGACGCGCTCGGCGGCGCGGTGGGCGACGTCGCGTACGCCGGGCCCGTCCTCGGCGGCGACCTCGCCCGCAGGGCGGGCGCGCCGGCCGCAGCATCGCAAGGTGCGGTCGTCGCATTGTCGGGGACCTTGGTCGACGTCGCGGTCGCTCGGGGCGTGACGACGGCTGCACCGGCCTACGCGCTCGATTGCGCGCCGGACGTGGACGTCGCGTACGTGCTGGTCGGCGACGGCGACGGCTACCGGCTCGCGCAGGTGCGCGTCGACGCGGCACGCGAGGGCGCCGACCTGACCCGTTCCGTACGCAGCATCCCGGTCGGCACCGCACTCGACGACGTGGCAGGCCAACGGCGGATGCTCACGACGGAAGACCTCGCGCGGTGGTGCGCGCTCGGCCTCGCGCTCACGACCTCGGACCTGGTCGGCATCATGCGCGGCGTGCTCGACGTGACGGTGGCGTACGCGGCCGAGCGACGCCAGTACGGCGTGCCGATCGGATCGTTCCAAGCCGTGCAGCATCTTCTCGCAGAGGCGTACACGCTCATGGAGGGCTCGCGCAGTGTTGCGCTGCACGCGTCGTGGGCCGTCGACGAGCTCGACCCTGCCGCCGCGCTCGACGCCGGCCGTGTGGCGAAGGCGTACTGCGCACGCGCGGCGCGCTCCGTGTGCGAGACGGCGATCCAGGTGCACGGTGGCATCGGCAACACGTGGGAGTGCCTCGCCCACGTCTACCTGCGCCGAGCGCTGCTGTCGACGCAGTGGTTCGGCGACGACGCCGAGCAGTTGCGACAGCTGCAACGGTCACGCCTCCGGAGCGCGTGATGGACTTTCGTGACTCCCCGGAGGAAGCGGAGTTCCGTTCCCGTCTGCGCGCATGGCTCGCGGACAACAACCCGGGTCTGCCCGCATCGTCGACCGACGACGAGTACTGGGCCCGCCAGGCCGAGTGGCACACCACCCTGTACGACGGCGGGTTCTTCGGCCTCAGCTGGCCGAAGCGCTACGGCGGTCACGACCTGCCGACGGTGTTCGACGTCATCCTCGACGAGGAGCTCGCCGAGGCCGGCGCGCCGCCGCGCCCCAGCCTCGGCTACCTCGTGCAGGGCATCACCACGCACGGCAGCGAGGCGACCAAGGAGCGGTTCCTGCCCGGGTTGATCAGCGGACGCGAGCGTTGGTGCCAGGGCTTCAGCGAGCCCGACGCCGGATCCGATCTCGCTTCCCTGCGCACCACCGCGACGGCGGACGGCGACGACTACGTGATCAACGGTCACAAGATCTGGACCAGCTACTCCGACGTCGCCGACTGGTGCTTCCTGCTCGCGCGCACCGAGCCGGCCGTGCCGAAGCACAAGGGCCTCTCGGCGTTCGCGGTGCCGATGCACCAACCGGGCGTCGAGCAGCGGCCGCTGCGGATGATCAACGGCATCACAACCGAATTCGGCCAGGTGCTGTTCGACGCTGCCCGTGTGCCGATGGAGAACATGATCGGCGCTCCCGGTGAAGGCTGGCGGATCGCGATGACGATCGTGAGCCACGAGCGGGAGCCGGGCGAGCTCGGATACGTCGCTCGCTACGCGAAGACGGTGAAGGAGCTCGAGTACGCCGTCCGAGCCGAGCCCGACGCCTTCCGAAGCGACCAGCGTGAGGCCGTCGCCTGGGCCCACGTGCAGACGGAGATGCTGCGATTGCACGTGTGCCGCCGCCTGTCCGAGCGCCTCGACGGCGTGGAGCACGGGCCCGGCGGTTCGGTGGACAAGCTGCTGATGACGTGGGTCGAGCAGACGGTCGGCGCGGCGGCGCTCGACACCTCGGGCCCGGGTGCGGTCGTCGACACCGACGACGTGGCGCTGAAGCTGTACCTCTACAGCCGGGCCCAGAGCGTCATGGGTGGCACGTCACAGATCCAGAAGAACATCATCGCGACCCGCATCCTCGGCCTCCCGACGGCCTGACGTCGCGGCGCCCCGGCGAAGGAGCTCCGATTGCGCTACGACCTGCCCGATGTGATCCGCGTCGAGGCGGACGGGCCCGTCCGCGTCGTGCGGCTCGCACGCCCGGAGCAGATGAACGCGATCAACGACGAGCTGCACCTCGGTCTCACGCAAGTGTTCCCGCAGCTGAGCGCGGACCACGGCGCGCGGGTCGCGGTCGTCACCGGAGAGGGACGCGCCTTCTCCGCGGGCGGTGACTTCGACCTCCTCGACCGCATGGCGAAGGATCGTGTGCTGCGACGCGACGTGATCGCCGAAGGTCGCGAGCTCGTGCTCAACATGCTGCGGTGCCGGCTTCCCGTCGTCGCGGCGGTGAACGGGCCCGCGGTCGGACTCGGCTGCAGCGTGATCGCGCTGTCCGACGTCGTGTACATGGCGGAGTCCGCGTACCTCTCCGACCCGCACGTCACGGTCGGTCTCGTGGCGGCCGACGGCGGTCCACTCACGTGGCCGCTGCACACGAGCCTGCTGCTCGCGAAGGAGTACGCGTTCACCGGCGAGCGCATCACTGCGCAACGTGCCGCGGAGATCGGCCTCGCGAACCACGTCTGCCCCGATGCTGCGGTGCTTCCGGCTGCAGTGGAAGCGGCGCACAAGATCGCCAAGCTCCCGCAGCAGGCGGTCGAAGCCACCAAGCGCGTGTTGAACCTGCACGCCGAGCGAGCGGTGCTCGCCACCATCGACTTCGCGATGTCGGCCGAGACCGAGTCGTTCGACACGCCAGACCTGCGCGCCAACGTCGACCGTTTCCTCGGTCGCTCGGCCGCGGGCTGAACAACGAGCGGTAGCGTCGCGCCGATTCCGAGGAACGATCTCGTCGCGGACGCGTGGGTCGTCGCGGGACCGCCGGGTGCCGGCAAGACCACGGTCGCCCGTCTCCTCGTCTCGCTGTTGTCGCCGCACCCGGCACTGCTCGACAAGGACACCATGTACGGCGGCTTCGTGGCCGCGACGCTGGCCTCAGCCGGACGAGCCTACGGCGAGCGCGAAGGCGAGTGGTACGACGCGCACGTCAAGGTGCACGAGTACGCAGGCATGACGGCCGTCGCACGCGAGGTCCGGTTCCTCGGCTGTCCGGTCGTGTTGTGCGGGCCGTTCACGCAACAGATCCACGACGCCGACCTGTGGGAGGCGTGGATGCACGACCTCGGAGGGCCGCTCGTACGTCTCGTCTGGGTCCGGTCCGACGAGGCGTCGTTACGCCGACGACTGGAGAGCAGGGCTCGCGAACGCGACACGGAGAAGCTGCGCCGGTTCGACGAGTTCGTCGGACGCATGCAGCTCGACGACGAGCCGCCCGTCGAGCACATCACGATCGACAATCGCCTCGGCGCGACGGCGACGATCGAATCCCAGCTGCGCGAAGCTCTCGATGCGCCGGCCACACGACACGAACCGAAGGAGCACAGGTGACGGTCGAGAACCCGGAACCGGAGACCTTCGAAGTCGACGCGATCCTCGCCGAAGCGACGCGCCGGACGGGAGGCCTCGGCGACCTCGGTGACGGACCCTTCGTCGAGCCGCTGGCGTTGTTCCTCGAGTCCCTGGAGCGCGAAGCCCGACTGAACGACATCGGACGCGTCATCGCCCGCGAACGCGCGCTCGGGCACACCGTGAACCGGCTCGCCTACGTGCACGCCCGCAAGGAGTTCCCGGCGATCGCCGACGAACGGATCGTCGCGCCCGTGTTCATCATCGGCTTTCCCCGCACCGGGACGACGATCCTTCACGACATCCTCGCCCAGGATCCCGACAGCCGCGCTCCGCTCACCTGGGAGGTGATGTTCCCGACGCCGCCGCCTGACGCGGCGACCTTCGACGCGGATCCACGTATCGCCATGGCCGCGGCGCTCTTGCCCAATCCCGAGACGGAGACCGAACGCGATCGCCGGTTCCGCGCCATGCATCCCATGGGCGCCACCCTTTCGCAGGAATGCGTCGTGATGATGGGCGATTGCATGTGTACGCCGCTGTTCCACAACCAGTTCCGCGTACCGACCTACGAGGACTGGGTCGACCACGACGCCGACTGGTCACACGTGTACCGGTTCCACGAGCGTCAGCTCCAGCATCTTCAATGGCGGAACCGTCGCGACCGGTGGGTGCTCAAGACGGGCGCCCACATGTGGGGTCTCGAGCACCTGCTTCGCAGGTATCCCGATGCGCGGATCGTCTTCACCCACCGCGATCCCGTGGATTCGGTGACGTCGTACGCAAGCCTTACCACGCTCGTACGGGAGGCGGGCAGTGATGAGGTCGACCCCTACGAGATCGCCCAGGACTGGACCGCACGCCTGAAGCGCGTCCTCGATCACGCGACGGCGGTTCGGGACACGACGTCTCACCCGAACGCGAAGTTCTACGACATGAAGTTCACCGACTTCGTCGCCGACCAGTTCACGGTCGTGACCGAGATCTACGACGCGCTCGCGCTGCCCATGACCGACGAGGGTGCGGCTCGAATGCGCGCGTTCATCGGCGACAACCCGCAGGGGAAACACGGCGTACACCACTACACGCCGGAAGAGTTCGGCATCGATCCCGCTGCGATCCGGCGCGACTTTCAGGCGTACATCGAGCGCTACGACCTCGGCTCCGGCTGACCTGAAGCGTCCGCCGTCGTGATGTCTCCGCGAGGGGACCCCGGATAAGTGTCACACCTCACGTTCATACTCCAGACATGCTGGACGTCGGGGCGGTGCAGGAACAGGTTGCGGCACTGCTGCGCGCCCTCAAACCGGACGCGATTCCGCTGCCCGAGGCCGTGTCGTTGTGGGAGCGGTACGAGGCGATCGCACGCGACGCCACCGCCGCCGCAACGCTGCTGGTCCGGAGGGTCGACGAGTCCCGCGCCTGGCAACAGGCGGGGTGTCGCTCCGCGGTGGAGTTCCTGGCTCTACGAGCGGGCACCTCGATCGGCGCGGCCCGTAAGCAACTGGAGATGTCGCAACGACTGGAGCAGGTGCCCGCGGTGGAGCACGCGGTGCGCGACGGTGCCGTGTCGAGCCCCAAGGCCGCGCTCGTCCTCGACGCCGCCAGCGCAAACCCCGCGGCCGCCGAGCGGCTCTTGGAGCAGGCGCAGCATTCGTCGCTGAAAGAGTTGCGCGACGAGGTGTTGCGAGTGCGGGCCGCCGCGGATCCCGATCCCGAGGCCACGCAACGGCGCCTCCACCAGAAGCGCCACTACCGCAGCTGGATCGACACCGAAGGGGCATGGCACGCCAGCATCTGCGGCACGACCCTCGCCGGCGCACGCTTCGACGCGGCGATCACCCGCCTGCTCGACCAAGAGTTTGCCAGCGCCCGCAGCGAAGGGCGACACGAACCGCGCGACGCCTATGCGTTCGACGCGCTCATGAAGCTTGCTGAAGGTCGCCACACCGGCACGTCAGGCCCGCAGTACACGACCATCGTGCGCGTCGATCTCGAGGCGCTGCGGCGCGGACGAGTAGCGGACGGCGAACTGTGCGAGATCGCCGGGGTCGGACCCATCCCCGCGTCGAGCGCGCGAGAACTGCTCGGCGAGAGCATCCTCAAGCTCGTCATCACCAAGGGCGTCGACGTGCTCAACGTGACCCACCTCGGACGAGGACCGACCGCCGCGCAACGAGTCGCATTGTTGTGGTCGTCCGACGGCTGCAGCGTCGAAGGCTGCGCACGCACCCGCGTCGAGATCGACCACCGCATTCCCTACGCCCAAACCGGGCACACGCTCCTCGCGGAATGCGACCCGCTGTGCAGCCACCATCACCGGCAGAAGCACCGCGACGGCTGGGCCCTCATCGACGGCGCCGGCAAACGCCCGATGGTCCCACCACACGACCCGCGCCACCCGAAGAACCGACCGAAAGACGACACGAGCTGATGTCAGCGTGAAGTTTCACGGCCGCCGCTGGGAAGGCTCAGCGTGGCCGTGCCCGTGAGATGGTTGCCGAGGTCGTTCGTGGCGCGGAACTCGACGTCGACCATGCCTTCGTCGCCCGCGAGCGACGTACCGGTCACCGTTCCCGTGAACGTCAGCGTCGAGCCGGGGTGGACCGGTACCCCCAGCCGGATCGAGATACGACGGAGCATCGCCTCGGGACCGGCCCAGTCCGTGAGGAAACGGCTGCAGTACGCGTTGCTCGACAGGATGTTCATGAAGATGTCCGGCGCGCCCTGTGCCTTGGCGTAGTCACGGTCGTGATGGACGGGCATGAAGTCGCGAGTCGCGATCGCGCCCGCGACGATCACCGTTGCCGTGACATCGATGACGAGCGGGTGAAGTTCGTCGCCGACACGGATCCCGTTCCAGTCGATCGTCGTCGCAACGTCGCTCACGCCGACCCGCTCCCGGGCTTGAACTTCAGGATCCGGAATCGCTGGCGCCCGACGACGTCGCCCGATTCGTCGGTGTAGGTCGTCACCCACGTGACGAAGTACCCCGGGCCAAGACGCGTCTGCTTCTCGTCGGAGATCGACTCGATCACCGTGCCGGCCGAGACGACCTCACCGGGATGCAGGTAGCGCTCGATCTCGAACTCGGAGTTCGACGCGAGCGTGGCGACGAAACCTTCGTCGTCGAGCATCGTCAGCGCGCCGGCGCGCTCGGATTCGACAGGTGATCCGCCACGCTCGCGGATACCCGTGATCTTCGGGGTCGCCATGGTCCACGTCTGGAGCATCAGCGGTGGTGCCACCACGTCGCCGAAACGCGACGCTGCCGCGCGCTCGTGGTCGACGTAGACCGGGTTGTGGTCCTCGAACGCGGCCGCCCAGTGACGGATCATCGGCTGGTTCACCGGGTCGGGCGCCACTGAACGCGCGCCCGACCCGACGGGCTTGCCGACGAACGCGTCGAGCCGTTCGCGCAACGTCTGCGTGTGGTGCCGCGGTGAAGCCTGTTCCCGAGCCTCGGTCATGTCGATATCCGGGGCCGGTCAGGCGTTCTCTCGCATCCTGGTCGTGCGGTGCACGGGGTCGGTGTCGAGCTTCGGGATGACGTACTCGCCCATGAGGCGCAGCATCTCGAGGCTGTCCTCCTGCGACGCCATTCCGAGTCCGAACGTCAACTGGTCGGCGCCGGCGTCGGCCCAGCGCTGACATGCGCCGAGGGCCTGGTCGGGGTCGCCGACGACCATCGCGCCGGTCTCCATCGACATGGCGAGCGTCTCCTCGTCCATCTCGGGGATGAGCTGGGGCCATGGCGGCACCCATTCGGGGCGCGGGAACGTGTCGTGATACCGAAAGACGTTGCTCTGCAGGTACGTCGGGCGCGCGGCGAGGATCGACTGCTTGGCCTTCTCTGTGTCTTCCGCGACGAATGCGCCACTCGTCACCATGATGTTGTCGTTCACGTACGCGCCCACGGGCTCCGCGTTCGGGATCTCGTTCTTGTAGGCCTCGAGCACGGGGCCCATCTCCTCGAGCGAACCCACGGAGAACCCGAGGACACCGAGACCCTTGCGCGCGGCCATCGCGTAGCTCGAGGGGTTCCCCGCGGCGTACCACATCGGCGGGTGCGGCTTGATGTACGGCTTCGGCAGGATCTTGCGGGGCGGCAGCGACCAGTACTTGCCCTCGTAGCCCTCGTAGGTGTCCTGGAGCCACATCTTCGGGAACTCCGCGATGACGTCTTCCCAGATCTCCTTGGTGATGCTCGTGTCGGTGATCCCCTCACGATGCAGGAAGCCCAGGATCTCGTGGCTGCCGGCGCCGCGGCCGGTGCCGAACTCGAAGCGCCCGCCCGTGAGGTGGTCGAGCATCGCGACGCGCTCCGCGAGCTTCGCCGGATGGTTCACCTGCGGCAGGGGGTTGAAGATCCCCGAGCCGACGTGGATCCGCTCCGTTGCGTGCGCGAGGTAGCCGCAGATGACGTCGTTGGCCGACAGGTGCGAGTACTCGTCGAGGAAGTGGTGCTCGGTCACCCATACGTACTTGAAACCGGCGCGGTCGGCTGCCTGCACGAGCTCCAGCTCGCTCATCAACGCACGGTGCTCCGACTCGACCGGGTCGTCGCCGCGCCGGAAGATCGGGTTGTAGCCCTGGATGAAAACGCCGAACTCCATGTGTCCTCGTCAGTCCTCGTGGTCTCGGATCGCCCAATGTTCTAGCCGTCGGCGGAGGGTCCGCGCGGCCGGGCGCGGGAACACCGTGTGACGAGGCCGCGATCGACGTCTAGCCTCGGCTCATGACGATCGTCGACGACCTGCTCGCGCACCCGGGCCTCTATACGGGTGTCGACAGGCTCGTGGGCTCCGACTCCCCTGGTGCGGCGCGCATGGTCGTCACGCCGCTGCCCGGCGCGGCGGGCGTCACGCTCGACTACGAGGTACTCAACCCGGAGAACCCCGACCGCATCCGCGTGCACGTCGAGCACACGTTGCTCGCCCGTACGCACCACGGCGCGACGGTGATGGTGATCGGCCACTCTCACGCGAACACCGTTGCCGTACTGCGCGAGACCGAACCGGGGACGTTCGAGCTCGGCTCGGAGGGGTCGCCGTTTCCGATGAAGGTCGCCGTGTCGATGTCGCAACCAGGCCATCTGCGGCACTCGTGGTGGTACGGCCGGCCCGGCGGCGAAGCCGAAGAGCGCGACATCGCGGAGCTGGATCTCGTCAGGTGACCAGGGCTCGGCGCCGATCGGCGCCGAGCGTGACTCACACGATGTGCGCGGACGGAAACGGGAAGACCGCCGCCGGTTGCGTGGCAAACTTGCGGGCCAGGCTCTGATAGTGGCGTTCCGCGAAGCGCCAGCGCCCGTTGCGGAAGGCGTACTGGTCGTGGTACACGCCGAACGCATTGCTCCACTCGCCAGTGCCCCGCTCCTGGCGCAGCTCCACCATGTAGAGCCGGCCGCGCGCCACGCCATCGCTGCCGACGCGCACGACCGTGTTGAGGATCACGAACTCGAAGAACTCGAAGCGCTCGATCGCATCGGCGATGAACTGGCCGAGCGCGGTCGAGCCCACCAGCTCGATCACGGGCGCGGTCACCGTGTCGACGTGGATCGGCGCACCTTCGACGAAGAGTGGTTCCAGCTCGGCCCAGGCGCGTCGGGTCACGACGTCGGCATACGAGCACTGGAGCCGCATGATGTCGAGGTACGCCACAGCGTCATCGGCCATCATCACGGTCTACTTCCACGCCAACGTGAGATCCTTCACGTGCCGCAGACCGGGCGGGTACTCCAGCTCCTCGTGTCCGGGCTCGAGCCAGTAGTCGGGAATGCGGCGGTGCCATTCGCGCAACGTGATCCGAAGCTCTCGCCGCGCCAGGTGAGAGCCGAGGCAGCGGTGAACGCCGCCGCCGAAGGCGATGTGGCGGTTCACCTCGCGATCGAACCGGACGTCGAACGAGTCGGGACACTCGCTCGGGTCGACGTTGGCCGCTCCGTACATCACCATCACGGCAGTACCAGCCTTCACGGCCTTCCCGTTCGGCAATTCCGTATCGCACGTTGCAACCCGCGGAACGCCGGACGGCACCGGTGACTCCCAACGCAACAGCTCCTCCACCGCGTTGGGGATGCACGACGGGTTCGCGACGATTTGGCGTCGGTGCTCGGGATGCGTCGCGAGGAATGCGTACATGCACGTGAGCGAATCGCTGACCGTGTCGAGACCCGCGATGAGGAACAGGAAACAGATGTCGAGGATGTCGTCGCGTGTCAGCCGGTCGCCGTCGATCTCGGCGGCCAGGAACCGCGAGACGACATCGTCGGTGGGACGGTTGCGCCGGTCGTCGACGAGGGCACCGAAGTAGTCGTAGATCTCCCGGCCGGTGCGCCGCATCACCGCCGTGCGGGCGTCGGCGTCGAACATCGCGTTCGGGTCGTGCTTCTCCGGGTGCAGGATCCCGTCGCGCAGGCGCAGGAACATGTGGAGCTCGTCTTCGGGGAGGCCCATGAGCCCGAGGAACACCGAGCTCGGGAACGGCTCCGCGAATTCCTCCGTGAAGTTGCACTCTCCCCGATCGACGAATCCGTCGATGAGCGCGTTGGCGCGGCGGGTGATGTCGTCTTCCTGCTCGTCCATCCGCTTCGGAGCGAAGAGGGGGTCGAGAAGCTTGCGGTACTTGGAGTGAACCGGCGGGTCGACGTTGAGTGGGATGAGCGGCCGAACGTTGCCGAGGTTCATGTCGACGCGCGACGAGAACAGCTCGTGGTGGCGCAGGATGTGATCGGCGGTGGCGCGGTCGAAGCAGAGCGTCAAGCCGTCCATGGCCTCGACGACGCCGCCGGCCTCGATCGTCGATCGGTAGCGCTCCTGCGGCGCTGCCATGTCGAGCAGGACGCCGAACATGTCCTGCGCCGCGTCGGGTAGTGCTGCGACGTCGCTCGACGTCCCGTCCGCCGTATCGCTCATTCGTCTCCCCCAGTCGTTCCGTCGTCGTGGGTCATGCGAGGCGGACCGGCAGTTCCGCCGCCGCGATGAGCACGGGATTCTCGATGCCCATCGTGCTGTAGCTCGGTGGGCGCAGGACCTCGATCTGGTGAGTGCGCGCCAGCAGCTCTTCGAGCAGGATCGTGATCTCGCGCCGGGCGAGGTTCGCGCCCAGGCAGTAGTGGGGCCCGCCGCCGCCGAAGGACACATGCGGATTCGGAGTGCGTCGGATGTCGAACCGGAACGGGTCTTCGAACACCGCGTCGTCGCGGTTGGCGGACGGGTACCACATCGTGATCTGGTCGCCCGCCGAGACTCGTACGCCACGGATCTCGGTGTCCCGTGTCGCCCGCCGAGCGAAGTAGGAGACGGGCGATGCCCAACGGATGATCTCCTCGACCGCGGCCCGCATGGCATCCGGCTCGCGGCGCAATGTCGCCAGCTGGTCCGGATGGTCGACGAGCGCAACCAGCCCGAGCGTGAGAGCGTTGCGTGTCGTCTCGCTTCCTGCGACGGTCAACAACAGGAAGAAGAGATCGAGCTCGGTCTCGCCGAGCGCGGTCGGCTTTCCGTCGTCGGTTTCGACCTGGACCGTCGACAGGATCGTCCAGACGTCGTCTTGCGGTTCGGCTCGTTTGCGCCGGCCGAGCTCCTGCGCGTACTCGAACATCTGCACCTGGGCTGCGAGCCGTTGCTCCTCGGAGACCCCGCGCTGCGGGTCACCACCGAGCAGGAAATCGGTCGTCAGCGAGAACAACCAGTCGCGGTCCTCGATCGGGATGCCGACGATGTCGGCGATCATGTGCATCGGCAATTGGTACGCGACGTCCCTGACGAAGTCGCACGTGCCCCGTTCGAGCGCGCGCTCGACGATGGACACGGCCCACCCGCGGGTCTGCTCGTCGAGTCGGGCGATCATGCGCGGCGTGAAGCCGGCACTGATCAGCCGGCGCTGGCGAACGTGGTCGCGCCCGTCCATGCTGACGAGCATCGTGCCGCGCATGTCGGGCCGGTTGTTGAGGC
This sequence comes from uncultured Burkholderiales bacterium, assembly GCA_964548555.1. Taxonomy (GTDB): domain Bacteria; phylum Actinomycetota; class Acidimicrobiia; order IMCC26256; family JAMXLJ01; genus JAMXLJ01. The sequence continues at coordinate 5,058 of CAZJSY010000069.1, read as the reverse complement.
TCGGACCGTCGAGCGCGCTGAACAGCTCCGTGTCCCGGTTCGCCGCTTGCACGTCCTCGTGTCGCGACAGCACCCAGAACCCGGGCTCGTGCGGGAAGCGGAACCCATCGGGGAACGGCTGCCAGCACACCGGGGCCTCGCGGCGCAGGGTCGTGAACACCTCGTGCGGAAAGCCGTGCCGGTACAGCTCCGAGTCGGTCAGATCGACGCGGGTCTCTGGACGTGCGACGGCGGAATGGGTCATGGGACGGTCCTCCGCGGCGATCGATCGTGACGGCTACCGATCATTGCACGACGTAGTCGTCCGGGTTCAGCGTGCGTGTCAGCTCCCAGTATTGGTCGATCGACCATGGCGAGAGCGTGTACACCTTTCCGGACGGGTTCTTGTAGTGGCTGTGGGTGATCGAGGGGTGGGCCCACACCAATTGGCTGATCTCTCGTTGGTGCCAGTCCGCGTACGTGTCGTGCACGTCGTCGCGGACCTCGATCGCCCTCGATCCCGAGCGCAGCACCGCGTGGATCGCCTGCAGCGCGTAGCTCGTCTGGTACTCGGAGTGGAAGAACAGGCTGGCACTGTGGGCCAGGTTCGTACCTGGCCCGTACACGCAGAAGAGGTTGGGGAAGTTGGGCATCGTGATGCCGAGGTATGCGGTTGGTTCGTCGCCCCACTGCTCGCGCAGCGAGACGCCGCCGCGTCCGGTGACTTCCATCGACGCGAGGAAGTCGTTGTGCAGGAAGCCCGTCGCGTAGCAGATGACGTCGGCGGGACGGAGCACGCCGTCGATGGTCACCACGCCTTCGGGCACGATTCGCTCGATGCCGGTACGCACGAGCTCCACGTGCGGCTTGCAGAGGCAGTCGAGCCAGAACCCGTCGTCCTGCAGGATGCGCTTGCCCATCGCGGGGTAGTCGGGGATGCACTTCTCGACCAGGTCGGGTCGATCACCGAGCCGTGATCTGATCCACCCCTCGAGCTGCGCGCGCCGCAACGCGTTGCCTTCGTTGATGGCGACGCCATCGTCATCGGGGTAGTCCGGATCGATCCGGTACGGGGCGGTTCCCGTGGCGATGCCGGCGTAGCCCATGATGAACCGCAACCACCGCGCGTAGAACGGGAGATGGCGCAGCGCCCACCGCTCCCCCGACGGGACCGCGGACCGGTACACCGGGTTCGGGAACATCCACTGCGCGGTGCGCTGGTAGATCGTGAGCTGCGCGACGCGGTCCGCGATCGTCGGTGCGATCTGGAAGCCGCTCGCTCCCGCACCGATGAGCGCGAACCGCGTGCCGGAGATGTCGACGTCGGCGGGCCACCGTGCCGAATGGAACGACCGGCCGGTGAACGTGTCCATGCCCGGGATGTCGGGGAGCTTCGGCAGGTTCAACGACCCCACCGCGCTGATGACGAAGCGCGCATCCAGCAAGTCATCGGTTCCGTCGGGCCGGACCAGCCTCACCTGCCAGCGCGCGTTCGACTCGTCCCACGTAATTGCGCTGACGGTCGTTCCGAAGCGGCAGTGCGACCGCAGCCCGTACGCGTCGAGCACCCGCGCGAAGTACTCGCGCAGCTCGGGCTGACGGCAGTAGTACTCGCTCCAGTGGTGTGCCGGCTCGAACGCGTAGCAGTACTGATGACTCGCGACGTCCACCCGGGCGCCCGGGTAGCGGTTCTCCCACCATGTGCCACCGGGTCCGTCGTTCTTGTCGACGATCGTGAACGGCAAGCCGGCCTGCGAAAGCCGGATGCCGGCGAGGATGCCGGATTCGCCACAACCGATCACCACGACGGGCGACTGTGCCTTCACCTCGACCGGGACATCGTCGCCCCACGTGATCGCGCGGCTGTCGGTCCCGTCGAACTGCATGTCGTCGAAGAGCATGCCGGCGATAGGTCCCTCGAGCGGTTTACAGGCCAGAAACGACATCATCTCCAGTAGCAGCTCGCGCGAGACGGTGTGCGGTTGGCAGCCGGCGTCTCGATAGGCCGCGATCGCCGGAAGGGCGCGCCGGCGGATGCTGTCGCAATCGTCACCGGAGAGGCCGCACTGGAAGTCGGACGAGGATCCGAGCTGCGCCAAGGGTCGTGCGCGGATCCAGGAGGGATCCCCCGTCATGTGCACGAGCGAGCAGAGCAGCGCGGGCACGCTCACGGCTTCGAGCGCGGCCGCGATCGTTGCGTCGTCGTCGGCGAACGGCTCGCCTGCGTGCGGGTTCCTCACCGCTGCACGGGATTCGGTGCGCGTCATCGCCGCTCAGTTCGCCAGATCGGTGAGGACGGCGCGTCCGAGGTAGCGGCTCGCCTCGAGGTCGTCGAAGATCGCGGGAAGCTCCGACAGCTTCCCGCGACGTGATACATGGCTCTTCACCTTCCCGGCCGCGGCCAGCGCGACGAGCTCGCGCATGTCCTGCACGGTACCGACGGCCGAGTACACGAGGGTGACGTCGCGGAAGAAGAACTCGAACGGGTTGATCGAGAAGTTGCCATCGCTCGTCGGCGGCAGCCCCACGGCGACGAACAGGCCGCCCGGCCGCAGGAGCCGGAACCCGAGCTCGAAGCCGGCGATGCGCGCCGAGAAGACGAGTGCGGCGTCGACCCCGCCGATCTCCCGCGCCACCACGTCGAGCGCGTCCCCCGCATCGACCACGAGACCGGCCCCGAGCGAACGCACGAACGCGAGTCGCTCCTCACCGACGTCGATGCCGACGACCTCGTAACCGAACTCACGCACGAGCTGGACGGCGTAGTGGCCGAGACCGCCTGCGGCACCGATGACCGCGACCGGCCGCCCAGGAAGAACACGGTGGTGCAGCAACTTCTTCACCGCTCCGTACGCCGTGAGACCACCGCACGCGAGCGACGCGTCGTCATCGCCGACGCTATCGGGCAGCGTGACAAGGGACGGCGCCCACACCGTGAACTGTTCGGCGAACGTGCCGAGAATGCCCTTGCTCTGCGCGCAATGACGGGGCCGCCCACTGAGGCAGTACTCGCAGGCCCCACACCAGTAACCACCGCCGGTACCGCCGAGGCCGAGGATCACGCGGTCACCGACGTTCACGAACCGCCCCGCGCCCGGCCCGAGGGCGTCGACGACTCCGATCGCCTCGTGGCCGATGGTTCCCGTACGGGGCACGCCCGCCCAGTCACCCCGGGCGAGATGGAGGTCGGAATGGCACACACCCGCCGACGTGATTCGCACGCGAGCTTCGTCGTCGCCCGGTTCGGGTACCGGGACGTCCCGTATGCGGAGCTCGCCGTCCTCGAGGCGCATTGCCCTCATCGGTTCCCCCCTCGAATCTCGCAACTGCGGGAGCGGTGCGGGACGCATCTTGCACCGGACGCGGGATCCCGTGCGTCCGACGGCGGTCGTGTTCCGCGCGGGGCGGTGCGTGGATGCCGCCTCCTCCAGCGGGACGTGCTGTTCCCGATCGTGCCGGGCGGTACGCGTAGTGTGTCGACGACCCGGCGGCGGGATGCAGTGGCGGCACTCTGACGTCGTCGCGGGCACACACCGAGCATGCTCAGAACCATGGTCCGCGCCCGACGAGGCGGGACCGGAGAAAGAGAGACCGTTGAGCGACTACGAACTCCCCGAGCCGGAACCGAAGCCTGAGGACGAGAAGCTCGCGATCCAGTTGCGCCATCTCGCCGACAACGCCGTGTTGAAGGCCCGGCCTCAGGGAGACGAGCGGTGCGACAACTGTCGCTACTACCTCGAGCCGACGAGGGAGATCTCGT
>CAZJSY010000069.1:0-1219 GCA_964548555.1 uncultured Burkholderiales bacterium | reverse complement strand
GACGAGCGGTGCGACAACTGTCGCTACTACCTCGAGCCGACGAGGGAGATCTCGTACTGCTGGCACCCGAAGTTGCGGATCCTCGTGGGCGACCAGTGGTGGTGCCAGTGGTGGGAGGCCGAGCCCTCGTAGGTCGCGGCTGCCGTCAGCGCGCGACGTTCCAAGCCAGTACGACGTCGTCTCCGACGAGATGAACCATGCGGTCCACGAGGTGGACACCGTCGGCGACGCTCGTCACGCCGAGCCCGCCCACCGCGTCGGTCCCCCTGCCGATGATGGTTGGCGCCACCGCGACGATCAGGCGGTCGGCGAGTCCTGCCTCGAGGATCGACGTGATCACCTTCGATCCTCCTTCCACGAGGAGCGACTGCACCCCGCGGCGACGGAGCCTGTCGAAGGCGTCGGGCAGATCGACGCCTCGTGGCGCCGGCTCGACGACATCGACGTGGATTCCTCGCGCCGTCAGTTCCTCGCGGCGGCGGGAAGAAGCGTGCGTCGTGGTCACGATCGTGGTGGGTGCCTCGGGAGCGAGAACCTTCGCGTCGTCGGGCAGTCGCAGCGTCGAGTCCAGGACCACCCGCTGGGGCGACACGCCGTCGACCATCCGCACCGTGAGTTGGGGATCGTCCCGGATCACGGTGCCCACGCCGACGAGCACGGCATCGCAGGCCGCCCGGAGCGCGTGGGAGACACGGCGCTCCGCTTCTCCGCTGATCCACTTCGCGTCGCCTGTCGACGTCGCGATTCGCCCGTCGAGTGTCTGAGCGAACTTGAGGACGAGGTACGGGCGGTCGGGCCGGGGGCGAACGTCGCCGAGGAGACCGGTCACGTCGATCACGCCCGCGGGTGCGTCCTGACCGTCGGCCATGACCCCGCCCGTCGGTCGGACGTGGCCGAGGAGCCGCTCCTTGGTGCGCAGATAGTGAAGATTTCTGGCGTGTGGTGCGGTGGGCAACGCTTCGATGCGCGCGACGTCGACGCCTCCTTCGCGCAGCCCGCGTACCTTGTCGGGATTGTTCGTGAGCAACCGGATGGACCGCAGCCGCAGCGCGGCGAGCACGGCCGCCACGTCGGTGTAGGTACGAGCGTCGACCGGAAGGCCCAGCTCGAGGTTCGCCTCGAGCGTGTCGAGACCCTCGTCCTGCTTGACGTACGCCCGCAGCTTGTTCACGAGGCCCACGCCACGCGCCTCGTGACCGGTCACGTACACGAGCACGCC
>CAZJSY010000068.1:0-17050 GCA_964548555.1 uncultured Burkholderiales bacterium | reverse complement strand
GCGGTCGGCGGCTTCGTGCCGCCCTCTCAGCCCGGCGCACCGGGCTCCCGTGTTGTCTCGCAGGCTACCGCGACGCTCGGGGTGGATCCGGGTCGCATCCGAAGCGGCGCCGGCACGGTTTCACGAGTCGGGAAATGACTCCGGTCGACTCGAGACGATCTCCCGCGCCCGTTCGAGGTCGTGCTCGAGCACGAACACCGGGCAGTCGGCGCGATGGAAGTACGAGTAGCCCTTACCGCCCGACGTCGTCGCGCTGATGCCGTTGCTCCGCAGCAGCGCGATCACGACCTCGGCCTCGAACGCGGTAGGTACCCACGTCAGCAGTACCACCGCCTCATCCATGGCGGCCGCCTTCGCTCAGGTCGAGCAGGTACGCGATCAGCTCGAGGCCGTCGACCGCGAAGTCGCGCTCCGGCGCGCGTACGAAGCCGACCTGTTCGTACAGTCGGCCGGCGGCGCGCATCCACGGCGTCGTGTGGAGCACGAGCGCGGCACGATCGTCGGTGCATGCGCGCTCGATCACGGAACGCAGGAGCGCCCGGCCGACGCCGCGGTTCTGGGACAGCGGATCCACCGCGAGCAGGCGCAAGCCCGCTTCACCGTCCCGTAGCGTCTCGGCCCATGGCGATCGCGCGTCCGGAACGTACGTGGCCGAACCGATGACCCGGTCGAGCTCGTCGACCGCCACGAGCACGACCGTCGAGTCGAGCCGGCCGGCGACGTCGCGGATGTCGGCCTCGTAGGCGTCGTCGATGTGGGCGGGGCCTGGCAGCGTGCGGTACGCCTCCACGGTGAGCTCGCCCACGCGCGCGTGCTCGCCGCGCTGCACTGCGCGAACGGTGACGGGCATCAGCCGGCCTCGGCGTCCCAGTCGGTCGTCTGGAGCGTGTCGCGGACACGGGCGAGGAACGCGGCCGCGTAGGCGACGTCGAACACCCGATGGTCCCAACTCAGGCCCAGCACACCGATCGCGCGCGTGCCGATCGCGTCGCGCCCGTCGGCGCCCTCCACGACGACGGCGCGCCGTGACACGCCGTCGGTCGAAAGGATGGCGACTTGGGGCTGGTTGATGACCGGGACCGAGATCGCCGTGCCCGCGGGCCCCGGATTGGTGATCGTGAAGGTGCCGCCCGCGACGTCGTCGGGTGTCAACGACCGAGCGCGTGCACGGCCCGCGATGTCGCCGATGGCGTTCGCGAGCGCGACCAGATCGCAGTCGTGCGCGTTCTTCACGATCGGGACGATCAGGCCCTGGTGCTCCAAGTCGACCGCGATGCCGAGATGAACCGCGGGCTCGACGCGTGCTTCGTCACCGCTGACCGTCGCGTTCACCCACGGGAACTCGCGAACGGCCTCCACCACCGCTCGGGCGATGAAGGGCAGGAAGGTCATCCGGCGTGCACGACGAACCTCGTCGACGTCGTCGAAGTCGACCTCCATCGCGACGAACGCGTGCGCGGCGACCTGTGTCGACCGCAGCAGATGGGCGCCGGCCCGACGCTGGACCGGATTGAGGAAGACGACCTCGTCGTGCGCCGCCCCCGCGGCGTGGTCCCCGTCACGTGACCTCACCAGGTCGGCGAGCGTCACCCTCCCTTCACGCCCCGTCCCGGTGATGGTGGTGATGTCGAAGCCGGTCTCCTGCGCGAACCGCCGCACCGCGGGCGAGAGGAACGCTCCGGTCGCGGCTCGTCGGGGAGCACGAAGCCGCCACGGGAGGACCGATTCGCTCACAGTCACGTTGTAGCCGCTCGAACCGTGGCTACGGTTGTCCCGAGCAGTCGAGGTGGTCGATGAAGGTCAGCGAGCGGCGCCACCAGGGGATCGATCTCGACGAGGCGATCGACGACTTCCGCCTGGCCTGCGTGTCACGTGCGCTCGACGATCGCGAGATCGCGTTGCGTCAGCAGAGCCGGGTCTTCTTCCAGATCTCGGGTGCCGGGCACGAAGCCCTGCTCCTCGGGCTGGCCCGGTCCCTGCGCCCGGGATACGACTGGTTCTTCCCCTATTACCGCGACCGGGCGCTGGTGCTCGGTCTCGGGGTCCCGCCGCTCGACATCCTGTTGCAGGCGGTGGGCTCGGGTGCCGACCCTGCATCGGGCGGCCGGCAGATGCCGTGTCACTGGGGCGACGTCGGTCGCAACATCGTGACGCAGAGCAGCCCGACGGGGACCCAGTGCCTCCCCGCGGTCGGTTGCGCGGAGGCGTCGCACTACATCCTGCGTCGCGATCTTCCGGGGCTCACCGCGCACGGCGACGAGGTCACGTACGTCTCGCTCGGGGAAGGCGCGACATCGGAGGGCGAGTTCTGGGAGAGTCTCAACACCGCGTGCCGCCTCCATCTCCCGATGCTCTACGTCGTCGCCGACAACGGCTACGCGATCTCGGTGCGAAGCTCCGACCAGGCGCCGGCGCCCATCTCCGAGATGGTGCGCGGCATGCGCGGCCTCCGGATCGTCAAGATCGACGGACGCGACTACTTCCAGAGTCGTAAGCGTGGCGCGGACGCGATCCAACACGTGCGCGCGGGCGCGGGGCCCACGTTGATCCACGCCAAGGTCACGCGGCCGTACGCGCATTCGCTGTCCGACGACCAGAAGAAGTACCGCACCGCTGAAGAGCTCGAGGACGAGCTGCACCACGATCCGATCCTCGGCATGGAGAACGCGCTCGTGAAGGCCGGGGCGTTCTCCCGGGCCGATGCCGCCGCGATCCGCGAGGAAGCCAAGCAGATCGTCGCCGAAGCCGCGCGCGACGCGCTCGCCGCGCCGCGCCCTGATCCGCGCGAGGTCACGCGCCACGTGTACGCGCCCCCTGTCGCCACCGACCTGCCGCCGGATCCACCCGTTCCCCGAGCCGAAGCCGAGGTCCTGAGCTTCGGCGACTCGATCCGTCGCGCGTTGCACGACGAGATGACGAGCGACGAGCGCATCCGGGTGTTCGGGGAAGACGTCGCCGACGCCGACCCGGGAGTCCTCGATTCCGTGCCGGGTAAGGGAGGCGTCTTCGGCATCACGTTCGGCCTGCAACGGGAGTTCGGTGTCGCGCGGTGTTTCAACACGCCGCTCGCGGAGGCCAATATCGTCGGCCGCGCGGTCGGACAGGCGCTGCGGGGGCTGCGCCCGAGTCCTGAGATCCAGTTCTTCGACTACATCTGGCCCGCGATGCAACAGCTGCGTTCGGAAGCGGCGACGACGCGCTGGCGTTCCAACGGGCAGTTCTCGTCTCCGATGGTGCTGCGTGTGCCCATCGGCGGCTACCTCGTGGGGGGCTCGATCTGGCACTCACAATGTGGCGAGTCGATCTTCGCCCATGTGCCCGGTCTGCTGATCGCCTTTCCGTCGCGCGCCCGCGACGCCGCCGGGCTGCTGCGCGCCGCGTTCCGCGGTAACGACCCCGTGCTGTTCCTGGAGCACAAGCACCTCTATCGCCAGGGCTACAACCGTGACCCGTATCCGCCGACCGAGTGGATGCTCCCGTTCGGCCGCGGGTGCTATGTGAAGCGGGGCAACGCGGTCACCGTCGTGACGTGGGGTGCCACGGTGCACCGCACGGAACTCGCCGTGCGGGAGGTCGACTCCGACGGCACGTTGGTGGAGATCGTCGATCTCCGCACGATCACACCGTGGGACCGTGAGCTCGTCGCGGAGTCGGTCGAGAAGACCGGTCGGCTTCTCGTTGTGCACGAGGACACGTTGACGTGTGGTTTCGGCGCCGAGGTCGCGGCGTGGGTGGCCGACGAGTGCTTCGAGTTCCTCGACGCACCGGTGTGGCGGCTCGCCGCCACCGACACGTGTGTCGCGTACGAGCCGACGCTCGAGGACGCCATCCTGCCTCAGGTCGCCGACATCGCCCGCGACCTGCGGGCCCTGCTCGCCTACTGAGCCGGATGGCCGTCTACGGGAAGTCGATCACCGACGCGATGCGGGCGCGCGGACACGAGCAGGTCGTGTTCGTCGCCGACCGTGCATCGGGGTTGCGCGCGGTGATCGCCGTCCACAGCACCGCGCTCGGGCCGTCGCTCGGTGGCATCCGGTTCTGGCATTACGAGTCCGAGGCCGACGCGATCCGCGACGTCTTGCGCCTGTCGGAGGCCATGACATTGAAAGCGGCGGTCGCGGGATTGCACCAGGGCGGAGGCAAAGCGGTCGTGCTCGTCGACGCTCCCGACCGGCCGCGGACCGACGAGCTGCTGCACGCGATGGGAAGGGCGATCGACGAGCTCGGCGGGCGCTACATCGCGGCGGAAGACGTCGGGGCGACCCCTCGCGACATGAACGTCATCGCGCGGACGACGCCCTGGGTCACGGGCGTCGACGAAGACCTCGGCGGATCCGGTGACCCGTCGCCCGTGACCGCCGTCGGCGTCTTGCACGGTATGCGGGCGGTGTGTCGGGAGCTCGACGGCGAGCCGTCGCTCGCCGGTCGTCGGGTGGTCGTGCAGGGTGCCGGCCACGTCGGCGCGCATCTCGCGCGCCTGCTGCACGGCGCGGGAGCGGAGATCTCGGTCGCCGACGTGAATCCCGAACGGGCCGCGGCGGTGGCGTCGGAGATCGACGCGCGGGTCGTCGACGAGCGGTGTGTCGTCCAGGAACCCTGCGACATCCTGGCGCCGTGCGCGCTCGGCGGTGTGATCACCCGGGAGGTCGTACCGACCCTGCAGTGCCGCGCGATCGTCGGTGCTGCGAACAACCAGTTGAGCGACTCGACGGTCGCCGAAGACCTCGCAGCTCGAGGGATCCTCTATGCCCCCGACTTCGTCGTCAACGCGGGCGGCATCATCAACATCGCGGAGGAGTTCGTCGGCTACTCGCGGGAGCGCGCGCTCCGGAAGGCGGCGGTCATCGAGGACACGACCGCGCGTGTGCTCGAGGCCGCGCGTACGCGCGGGGTCACGACCGAACGAGCGGCAGAGGATCTCGCGCGGCGCCGCATCGCAGCCGAGGCGCGACCGGGTGGCCGGTGGGAACCCGGGACGCCGACGGCCTGGACCGAAGGCCGTCCCCTCACGACGCTGCGCCCGAGCCACCCACCATCGTGAGTTGGGACGCTTTCCCGGGATATACGCGGGGAAGTGTCCCAACTGAGAGCGGGTGGGGGGTCACTGGCGTTGGAAGCGGCGCGGGGGATGGATCAAGAGTGCAATCGCGACCGCACCGACGAGCAGCGAGAGGACGATCACGAGCGTCGCCTGCCAGGGCCACGCGGTCGGTGCGCGCGCGCCGGGCACGTGCAGACCGCCGGAGCGCACGAACCCGGTGTCGACGAGCCGCGGCGTGTTCCCGCTCACATCGGTCGCGAGGTCGTACACGAGGCTTCCGGCCGGCGCGGCCACCTTGAGGAATGTCAGCCAACCGCTCGTCGGGATCCACGACGTCGACGTGTCGGAGCGAAGGTCCGTCAGGAGTCCGCTCGACGCCGGTTCCGACAGCTGGAGGTTCACACCCGGTCCGCTGAGGAGCGCGGGCTTGCGGTCGGTCAGCAGGAACACGTCGGCCTGCACCACCTCGTCGGCGGGCTTGCCCGTTGCGAGGATCCGCAGCGGCACCCATGGGGCGGGCGTCGGGATGGTCAACTGCACGGGAACACCGTCGCCGGTGTTGAAGCCGCGCGCCACGGCGGCGGCCGCGTCGAACTTGGCCGCCATGAAGTACGGCGATCGCTGCGAGTAGAACTCGAGCACCGCCGGCGTGTCCTTCGTGAGGGTGAAGCCCTGTTGCGCGGCCCACTCGCTCACGGCCGTACCACCGCCGCGCAGCACCGTCACCTGCAACGAGTCGATCGTCACCTGCTTGAGCACTTCGACCGACGACGATGCTTTCTCGGACAGGCTCGCGAAAGCGGGCGCCACGGGTGTCGGCGTGACCTCGCGCTCCAGTCGTTGCAGCGTCCACCTCCCTCCACGACGGACATCGGTCGGGTTCCCCGGTAGCGGGATGATCGATCCGAACGACGACTGGTTGCTTGCGAACTCGAAGTTCGTCACGTAGTGCTCGACACCGTCGTGCCACGCGGCCAGCGTCGTGGTGCGGATGAGTCGCACCGCCCCATTCGGCGCGACGAGGCTGCCACATGCGGCCGCCGGTCCCGCGGCCACGATCGTGACGGAGGTCGCGACCGCGACCACGACCAGGATCTCGAGAACACGCCGTCGCATGTTGCCTCCCTCCGTTTTCCGAAGGGTTCGACGTAGGCGACGTGCGTCGAGGTTCCCGCTATTCCGAGCGGGCGACGCGGACCCACCCGCGGCCCGAGTCGCGAGCGCGCTCGAGGGCGAGCTCGGCTCGCTCGAGGAGCTGTGGCGCGTCGAGGGCGTGCGTCGGATATCCCGCGACGCCGGCCCAGAGATGCTCTTCGTCGCCGCCGGCACGGTTGATCGCCATCCGAACGCGCTCGATCGCGAACACGCCGCCGAACTCGGTCGACTCCTCGAGAATGAGGCCGAGGCGTTGCTTCCCTATGCGACAGGTCGTGTCGGCTTCACGGAGCGTTTCGCACACCACGTCGACCTGCTCCAGGAAGCTGAGGTGCGACGGGTGTTCCTCGTCGATCTCGATGAGCATGACGGCGACGGGTTGCAGCTTGCGGCGCGCCGCCGCGACGCGCTGCTCGAGCGCGACGCGGAAATAGCGGCCGTCCAGGAGTCCGGTCTCCTCGTCGACGAGGTCGTCGTGAGCCGAACGGTTCGCATCGTCGCGGGCCGTCGCGAGGGAGCGCTCGAGGCCCTCGATCCGCCGCCGCCACGTCAGGAGCGTACGGCCCGCCGCCGCCGCCCCCAGCAGCACCGAACCCGTCACTCCGGCGATCAGACCAGCAGCCGTCTTCTCCACAGCCCACCGATCGGCCCCAATGGGGTCCGGGTTGAGCGAAAGGCGGCCTGATTCCGTGTTTTCCCGGCCGGGATCCGGCCGCGAGGGGGCCGGTGGTCCCGAAATAGGCCAATCGGCCCATAAAGCAGGCACGGCCGGGTGGTCGATACTTGGCCTCGACGCCGTCCCGAGGAGACAGCCGTGAACCTCACCGTGGCCCGCAGCACCGAACAACTGGTCGCCCGCTCGCTCGACTCGCTCCGGGTCGTCGACGCCCGCTGGATGGACGGCATGCGCGGGAACGGAACGCACGGATCAGTGCCCGGCATCGTCGTGGGCGCCCCCGAAGGAACCGATCAGGAGGCGACGCTCGCGCTGCTCGCCGCGGCGCAGCAGGAGGGCCGCCCCACGCCGAACCAGGCGCGGTGGTCGTTCGTGGCGACCGAGGGCTTCGGTGACGTGGTCGCCCGGCTGCAGATCCATTACCACCTCGCGGAGCCGGTCGAGCTGCGGATCGCCTTCCGCGTCCCGGGCCACGAGATGCTGCTCGCCGGTGTGCGGGATGCCCGGCGTCTGCTCTTCGGGGTGTACGACGGCCCCGTCTTCGTGGTCGACCCGCCCGTCGACGACCTCGCCGCCGTGTTGCGTCTGGTCGAGCGGGCGAGCGCGCCGGCCGGTTGACGTTGCGCTGACGCGCTTCTGACGTTCACGCGTCCGGCCTCCCCGGCCGGCGTGCGACATCGCTACTCTCCGGCGCACGCGAGCGAGGAGCGAACTGATGTCGAGCGGTCTGAGCGGACGCAAGATCCTCATCACCGGTCCCACCGGTCAGGTGGCGGAGCCCGTCACGCGCGCCCTCGCGGGAGGGAACGAGGTATGGGGTGTCGCGCGCTTCTCCGATCCGGACGCGCGCGCTCGCCTCGAGGCCGCCGGCGTCAACTGTGTATCGCTCGACCTTGCCGCGGGCGACTTCGCTGCACTGCCCGACGACTTTCAACACGTCTTGAACTTCGCGGTCGTACGTGGCGGCGACGCGGACTGGGATCGCGACCTCGCAGCAAACGCCGAGGCCACCGGGCTCCTGATGTCGCACTGCCGGAAGGCCGAGAGTTTCTTTCACTGCTCCTCGACCGCGGTCTACGAGCATCAGGGTCCTTCACACCCGCTGCGCGAGACCGACCCGCTCGGCGACAACCACCGGGCCATGATGCCGACGTACAGCATCTGCAAGATCGCGGCCGAAGCGGTCGCTCGCCTCGGTGCCCGGCAGTGGACCCTCCCGACGACGATCGCGCGGCTCAACGTTCCCTACGGCGACAACGGTGGCTGGCCCGCGTGGCATCTCGAGTTCATGCTCCATGGCCACCCGGTCGCGCTGCATCCCGAGCAGCCGAACCGCTTCAACCCGATCCACGAAGACGACATCATCGGACAGCTGCCGCGACTGCTGGAGATCGCGTCGGTGCCCGCGACCATCGTCAATTGGGCGGGCGCCCCGACGAGCATCGAGGACTGGTGCGCGTACCTCGGTGAGCTCACCGGGCTCGAGCCGAAGTTCGTCGTCACGGACAAGACGATCGGCAGTGTCACCACCGACAACACGAAGATGCACGAGCTCGTGGGCGAGGCGAAGGTCGGCTGGCGCGACGGCCTGCGCCGGATGGTCGCAGCCCGTCACCCGGAGCTGTTGAAGCCGTGATCGTGGCGCGGCACGGCGCGTCGCGATCGGGCTAGGTTGCCTCGGCCAGGTCGGAGCGCATCGGGGGGATCGTGAAGCCGGCACCGTTCCACTACCACGCGCCGGAGACCGTCGACGATGTCGTCGCACTCCTGGCCGAGTACGGCGACGAGGCCAAGCCACTCGCCGGCGGGCAAAGTCTGGTGCCGATGCTCGCGCTGCGGCTGACCCGCTTCGGTCATCTCGTCGACCTCAACCGCGTGCCTTCGTTGCGCGGCGTGTCGCGCGACGACGGTGCGCTGACTGTCGGCGCGATGACCAGACAGTCCACCGTCGAACGCGACGAGGAGGTCGTGCGCTCGGCTCCGTTGCTGGCACGGGCCACGCCGCTCATCGGCCACTTCCAGATTCGCAACCGCGGGACGGTCGGGGGTTCGCTCGCGCACGCCGACCCGGCGTCGGAGTATCCCGCCGTCGCGCTCGCGCTCGATGTTTCGTTCGAGGTTGCCTCGCACGCCGGCTCGAAGCTGGTCCCCGCGGCGCAGTTCTTCGAGGGGACGTGGCAGACGTGCCTCGCGCCCGATCAGCTGCTCGTTGCCGCCCACTTTCCGGTGTGGGGCGGCCGGTGCGGGTTCGCCTGCGAGGAGGTGGCCCGCCGTGCGGGCGACTTCGCGCTCGCCGGCGCGGTTGCCGCGGTGCAGCTCGACACCGAAGGTGCGATCACGCGGGCGGGCATCGGGTTGATGGGGCTCGGCAGCACACCCCTTCGCGCGCCGGCGGTCGAGACCGCGCTGGCGGGCAGCCGTCCGCCCGATCCCGACGGCCTGCTCGAGCTCGGCAAGCTCGCGATGCGCGACGTCGATCCGGTCGACGACGTGCACGCGTCCGCCGCGTACCGCCGTCGGGTGGGCGCCCATCTCGTCGCACGCACGCTCGCGCGGGCATTGCAGGAGGCCCAGGAGGCCGAGGAGGCACGTTCATGAGCGACGCGAACCGGGTGTCCTTCACCGTCGCCGTCAACGGTGAACCGCGACGCGCGACGGTCGACGCGCGCAAGACGCTGGCCGACTTCCTGCGTGAGGACTGCATGCTCACCGGGACGCACCTCGGCTGCGAGCACGGCGTCTGCGGCGCCTGCACGGTGCTCGTCGACGGCGCGGCGGTTCGTTCATGTCTGATCTTTGCCGTGCAGGCCGACGGTGCCGAGGTGACGACCGTCGAAGGCATCGGTGGCGCCGACGGCGAGCTCAGCCCCGTACAGGCGGCGTTTCGCGATACGCACGGGTTGCAGTGCGGGTTCTGCACCCCCGGGTTCGTCGTGTCGGTCACCGCGTTCCTGCGCGACAACCCCCATCCGAGCGACGACGAGATCCGCGACGCGCTCGCCGGCAACCTCTGCCGCTGCACCGGTTACCAGGGCATCGTGAACGCGGTTCGTCTCGCGGCGGGCACCGGAGGAGGCGCCGTCGCCCGGACCGGTGTGCACTGAGATGACGACCTCTTCGGTGCCCACGGCCGGTCGCTTCGTCGGTCAGTCGGTGAAGCGCAAGGAAGACCCCCGGCTCGTGACCGGTCACGGGCGCTACGTCGACGACATGACCGTGCCGGGCATGTTGCACGCCGCGTTCCTGCGCAGCGACGTCGCGCGTGGCCGGATCACGCGCCTCGACGTCTCCGAGGCTCGTGCGCTCGACGGTGTGCACGCGGTCCTCACCGCCGCCGAGCTCAACGAGCACGTCGCGGGTCCGATGCTGCCGACGATGTTCGCCGACGGCAGCCAAGGGGTCTCCGCCCCGGTGCGGCCGCTCGCAGATGGCGACGTCCGCTTCGTGGGCGATCCGATCGTGCTCGTCGTCGCGGAGAGCCGCTACGTCGCCGAGGACGCGTGCGAGCTCGTCGAGGTGGAGTACGAGCCCCTCACGCCGGTTGTCGACTTCGAGCGTGCCGCAGCCGACACGGAGAATCTCGTCCATCCGGAGCTCGGCTCGAATGTCGCGTCGTCGATGGCGACACCGTCCGATCCCGCGCTGGAGGAGGCGCTCGCGCAGGCGGCGCACGCCGTCACCGAGACCTTCTACCAGCAGCGCCAGACGCCCACACCGATGGAGACGCGCGGCATCCTTGCTCACTGGGATCGTTTCGCCGGCGAGCTGCGCGTGTGGATGTCGAGTCAGAACCCCCACGAGGTTCGCCGCACCTGCTCACGCCTCCTCGGTGTCCCCGAGAACCGCATCCGCGTCACGCAACAAGACGTCGGTGGTGGCTTCGGTCAGAAGTACTTCATGCCGCGTGACGAGATGACGATCGTGCTGGCTTCGCATCTGCTTGGTCGGCCGGTGAAGTGGATCGAGGACCGCCGCGAGAACCTGCTCGCGTCGAACCATGCCCGCACCGACCGCGCGACGGTCACGGTCGGTGTCGACTCCGAAGGCCGGATCGTCGGTGCCCGCATCGACCATCTCGAGGACGCGGGCGCGTATGCGAACGGTGGCACCGGCGGCGCGGGTGTGTTCGTCGCGATGATGTTCCCCGGTCCCTATCGCATCCCGAAGTTGGGATGGTCCACCACTTCGGTGTGGACGAACACGTGCGGCCGCGGCGCGTACCGCGGTCCGTGGATGATGGAGACCGTCGCGCGCGAGCAGATGATGGACGTCGTCGCGCGCGCGGTCGGGCTCGATCCGCTCGAGTTCCGGCGGCGCAACGTCATCCGTGACAACGATCTGCCGTACGCGAGCGCGTCGGGGATGGTGTACGACCACGTGTCGCCGAGTGAGACGCTCGAGCAAGCGGCCTCGATGATCGACTACGACGCCTTCCGCGCCCGTCAGGCGCTCGCGGGGCAAGAGGGTCGTCACCTCGGCGTCGGGTTCGGCCTCTACATCGAGCCCCAAGCAGGTATGGGGGCGCTCGGTGTCGAGGCGGCGAGTGTGCGCGTCGAGCCCGACGGCACGGTGAACGTGTTCGTCGGTTCGGGTTCGCACGGCCAGAGCCTCGAGACGACGGTGGCGCAGGTCGTCGCGGAGCATCTCGGCGTCGACTTCGACGACGTCGTGGTGCACCAGGGCGATACCGAGGTCACTCCCTACGGGGGCGGAACCGGCGGGAGCCGCAGCGGCCCGATCCTGAGCCCCGCGGCGCGCCGGGCCGCGCTCCAGGTACGCGAAAAGGCGATCCAGATCGCGGCGCACCTCATGGAGGCCGCGCCCGACGACCTCGAGATGGAACGCGGCACCATCAGTGTGAAGGGCACGCCCGCGCGCTCGACCACGCTCGCCGAGGTGGCGACCACGGCGTACCAGCAGTCCGATGCACTGCCGCCGGGGATGGAGCCGGGGCTCGAGGTGGT
Source organism: uncultured Burkholderiales bacterium (assembly GCA_964548555.1). Lineage (GTDB taxonomy): Bacteria > Actinomycetota > Acidimicrobiia > IMCC26256 > JAMXLJ01 > JAMXLJ01. Next base: position 5,214 of record CAZJSY010000068.1, on the reverse strand, counting down.
GGCGCGGTACAAGTCGCCGCCGGTCATGTACTCGAACGCGTGCCACGCGTGCACGTGCGAGGTCGATGCGAGTACGGGTCGCGTCACGCTGACGCGCTACGTCGTCAGCGAGGACTGCGGCGTGATGATCAACCCGATGGTGGTCGAAGGTCAGATCGCCGGTGGTGTGGTGCAGGGGATCGGCGGCGTGTTGTACGAGCACCTCGTCTACGACGACAGCGGCAACCCGCTCACCACCACGTTCCTCGACTACCTGCTCCCGACCGCGGCCGAGGTGCCCGAGATCGAGTACGGCCACGTCGAGACGCCCGCCGCCACGCCGGGCGGGCACAAGGGCATGGGCGAAGGTGGCGCGATCGGTTCCGTGCCCGCGGTGTTCAACGCGGTCGCCGACGCCCTCGCGCCGCTCGGCGCGCGCCTGAACCGCCTGCCGCTCGGCCCGTCGGAGATTCTCGCCGCCATCCAAGCCGCCACAGCGCGCGAGTAACCCCACCCCCACCCCTCTACCCCCGACCCCCGACCCCCCAGGCCCCGCCTCTCGTTCAGTTGGGACAGAACACCCCGCTATTGCGCGGGGTTGTGTCCCAACTGAGTGATGTGCAGCGTCAGGTCTCTTCGAACAGCTGCTCGCCGCGGCGCAACCGCGACGCGATCCGCACGACCTGTGGCAACTCGCGACGCGTCGGCGTGTGCGCGGCGAGGAAGCGCGCCGCGCCGGCCAACACGAGCGCACCCTCCTCGGATCCCGCGGGCCACGCGTGGAACTGGCGCACCGCGGCTTCAACCGTCTGGAACCAGTGGAACTCCGCGTCTTCGGCGAGCAGCGCGTGCCCCAACGCCGCGACCACCAGGCTCGGCTCACCACCACGACGCAGGTGCGAGTACACGATCGCGCCGGCCCGGTCGACCGCGCCCTGCACGTCCCAGCACTCCTCGAGCGCGTCCAACTCCGCGTCGACCGCCACCGGCGTCCGCGCCGCGGGCACGTTGAGGAAACGATCGAGGTACACCTTCAGCGCGCCCTGGGCTGCGCCTCGGAGCAGTTCCGGCGACGGCGACCGCACCAACGACTGATGGAGCGCGTTGGCCGCGGTGAAACCGTGGTGCACGACGTCCCAGTCACCGTGATCGTTCTGCACGTGGAAGCGCACGAGCCGCAACGCCGCCGCGAACGCGACGGCGCGGCCGACCTGCTCCGGTGTCGCGCCCTGGCGGATCGCGTCTTGCAACGCGTCGATCACCGCGACGGGATCGTCGTCCAGCACCGACCAACCCAGCTGGGCCACGCGCTCGTCGGACCACGGCGGCGCCTCACGACCCTTGACGAGTAGCTGGTCGAGCTCGTCGTCGAACCGCTCGACCAGCGCGACGAGATCCTGCGGGTGACGCCACTCGCCGTGCTCCTCGGCGCGGTCGGCTCGCGTGGTCTGCGCGACCAGCGTCGGCAGCACGTGCACCGCCGACGACCAACCGATGTGGCCGAGCGCCTCGAACGCCTTGTTGTGGAAGTCGATCGTGTGGCCGCCGTCGAGGAACACGTGATCGGTGACCGCCGTCATCATCAGGCGCGAGACCTCCGGTGCGGTGGCCCGGCCGGCGATCGCGGTGATCAAGGTGCGCTCAGCAGCGTCCGAGGAGCGCGTCTCGACGAACCGGCGATACCAGTCGTGCAGACGTTCCGGCGGTACGTCGCCCCTGAGCGGTGCGAGCGTGAACCGCGGCGCGTGATTGCGGGTGTCGCGCGATACGAACGCCAACCCGTGAACGAGTGCGAGCGGCCGGTCGGCTGCATCCAGATGCGGCAGCAGGTTCGCCATCGCGACGAGCACGGTGAGCCCCGCGCCCCAACCTTCCCGGCGATACGTCGTGCCGAACGCGATGCCGGTGCGCACCACGTCGGCCGGGTCGACGCCCGCGTCGAGGAGACCCAGCACCGACTTCGCGGTCACGAGCGTCAGCCCCTGTTCCAAGCCGTCACGCAGACGCGACTGGAGGTGCTCACGCCGGTCGGGTTCCGGCTCGACCACCACAGCCACGTCGCCGTCGTCGATCACGACGGGATATGCGCGCACGTCGTCGGCGAACGGGTCCAGCGTCCCGCCGGTCGTGAGATCGAAGCGTGCGTGGTGCCAGTGGCACGTGAGCAGCCCGCGGTCGACGGTGCCGCGGTGCAGCGGGAACCCCATGTGGGGACAGCGGTCGTCGACGGCGTAGAACCGGCCGTCGTGCCAGATGACGCACACACCGTGCGTGCCGGCCTTCACGACGGTGCATCCCGCCGCGCGCACCTCTTCGACCGTGCCGACGCGGACCTTCACGACCGTGATCCTCGCGCCGCGGCGGCCGTGTGCGGAAAGTTACATCGATGTCATTCGGGTCGGGTAACGTGACTGGCGCGCCAGCCAGCGGAGGGCCGGGAGGTCGCCGTGTTCCAACGTCACGCCCAGTCAGATCTCGAACTGGAGCCTCTCGACCCGCACCTCCAAGCGGAGCTCGACCGGTACTACTGGGAGAGCGACGAGCCGGCCGAGATGCTGGCCGCCCGCTTCGACATCGAGCTGCCCCCCGGCACCGGTCCCCGACGCATCCCCGCCAGCACCCGGCTCGCGGAATACGTCACGCCGCTCGACGCGTCCGGGGGCTGCACCCGCTGCGGAACCCAGCTCGTGTACCTCTCGCGCGCGGACCGCCGCGACGACCGCCGGTCGTGTCTCTTCTGCGGACACTCGGAGCCCGCGACCACCTGTGATTGCGATCGCTGCACCGTCGAGCGCACGGAGCGGGCGACGGCCCGGCATCTGTTCTGGCGTCAACGTCTCTGCCGCGCCGACTACGCCCGCTTCGCGGTCGACGACCTCGACGCGGAGGCAACGTCCGTCTACTGGGCGCTGTGCTACCTCGCCGCACGCGACGACCGCCCCGTCTCGTGGGAGGACGCGCGCACGTTGTCGGGTGTGCGCGATCTCGATGCGGCGGCCGAGCGCCTCGTTCGCGCGCACCTGGTCTTCCTGCACGAGGGGCGCTTCGAGCTGAATCCGCTCACGCCGGCTGCCGTTCACGGCACACCGGCCGAAGACGCCGCCTGGCGTCCGTACGCGGCCGCTGTGCAACACGGTCGCGGCACCGACGCGGAGCTCGCGCCGCTCCTCGAGTACGTGGCGCCGGGCATACAGGAGCTGATCGACGACGGCGACGACCGGGGCATCGAGGTGGAGCTCGACGAGGCGGCGATGCGTCACCCCGATCTCGTCACGCGGGCGGTGCGTGAGGCGACCCGCCGCTACGTGTCCCAGGCATCGCGGGCGTCCCGAGCGAGGCCCGCCTGATCGGCCCCTTTCCGGCACGGGACCCTCGCGCGCGACGCTGGTGCCCCCAGAGCCGCCACGGTCGCGGGAGGCGCGATGGACGACCCCGAGGTTCTCAACCGCATCGGAACCCTCGTCGAGCAGGAGCGCGAGCTTCGCGAGCGCCACGGCGCGGGCGGTCTCACCGAGGCTGAGCTCGATCGGCTTCACGGCCTCGAGGAAGCGCTCGACCAGTGTTGGGACCTGTTGCGTCAACGACGAGCGCGGCGCGAGTTCGGTGAGGATCCCACCGCGGCGGCGCCGCGCGACGTCGGCACCGTCGAGCAGTACGAGCAGTAGCGCATCGGTACGCGGCGGACGGGTGAGCACGTACTCATGGCTGTGGCGCGAACGAGCGCTCCGCCACGAAGTCGAGCAACCACTCCATCATGCTGTGCTTCAGCAACCGCCAACCCGGAGACTGGGATCCGCGACGGGTGCCCGGCTCGCCGGGGATCACGCGCTGATGACGATCAGATGAAGCGGATCGGTCCCCGAGGGTTGTAGACGGGAGCGGGCGCGGTTTCCTGCGCGCCGAGTACCGCCGCTGCCGGCGTTGCAGGCGGTGCGGTCGGTACGAACAGGGCGTGGATGACGAGGCGCTCGCTCGCCGAACCCGGCGGGTGACAGGTGAACAATGTCGCCTCGGAGACCTCGTGCTGGTTGACGATGTCGAGTGCCTTCGGCGAGACGACCTCGATGTTGCTCACCTTGTAGGTCCACGTCCCGTCGGGCATCACGAACACGATGTCGTCGCCGTTGTGGAGTTCGCCGAGACGCAGGAACGGCGAGCGGTGCGAGGTGCGGTGTCCCGCGACGACGACATTGCCGAGCTGGCCGGGCATGGCCGTACCCGGCCAGTGTGACGGGCCCTTGTCGATCGACAACGCCGTGACCTGGTCGTACATCACCTCGTCGACGCCGATCGACGGGATCTGGATCCGGCCGATCGGCGCGCCCGGGCGGCTCGCGTCGTAGGGCGCAGGCACCGGATCCGGCGTGGGGAGGCTGGCCGCGCTCGCCACGCCCGGCGCGACGAATGCGGCCGCGACCGCGAGGCTGAGAGCTGCGAACAGTCGTCGTCCCCGAGGCATACCGTGGTATCGACCGCGCGCTGCGTCAGCTGTACACCGTTCCGCGCGACCGGAGGGATTCACCGCCGGCCCGGTGAGCGGTCACCTTCTCGACAAGGCCTCGTAACCCGCGACGAACAGGCTCATCGCATCAGGGGAGCCGTCCGGAGCCCCCGTCCGGACCCGCGCCCGAACCCGGTGTGGAGGAGTCTGCATGCGATCCAAAGTCCGTCGCCTCGTGTTGCCGCTCGCAGTGGTGGGGCTCTTCGCCGCCGCGCTCGTTCCACAAGCCGCGTCTGCCGGCACCGACACCGGCAACGACGCGCAGGACACGAAGACGCCGATCGAGCATCTCGTGGTGATCTTCCAGGAGAACGTGTCCTACGACCACTACTTCGCCACGTATCCGAAGGCGCAGAACGCGCCTGGCGATCCCGTGTTCAAAGCGAAGGACGACACCCCACACGGGAACGGTCTGACGAAGCAGTTGCTGACGAACAATCCCAACAGCGCGAATCCGTTCCGTCTCGGCCGTGACCGGCTGCTCACTTGCGATCAGAGCCACGACTACACCACCGAGCAGCAAGCAGCCGATGACGGGAAGATGGACAAGTTCGTGCAGTCCACCGGTACGGGCACCGGAAACGACCCGACCGGCAAGGCGTGCAACGCGACCGACGTCATGGGCTACTACGACGGCAACAGCGTGACTGCGCTCTGGAACTACGCGCAGCACTACGCCATGAGCGACAACTCGTTCAACACGACGTACGGTCCCTCGACGCCGGGCGCGCTCA
>CAZJSY010000067.1:0-17066 GCA_964548555.1 uncultured Burkholderiales bacterium | reverse complement strand
CCGAGCGCCGTGAGCCAGACGGCAATCATCCCGTTGAACCTCGGCTGACATCCGCACCGTCGATCCGAAGCCTGATCGCTCAATAAGGTACTAGCCAAGATCCTGATCGACTGATTAGGATCGAGCCGTGGTCCGAACGACTGCCGCAGCACGGGGGACCCGACCGTCGGCGGATCCCACGCGCGAGCGGATCCTCGAGGCGGCGCTCGACTTGTTCTCCGAACGGTCGTTCGAGGGCGCGACGACCCGGGACATCGCGGCGCGCGCGGGCGTGACGCAACCGCTGCTGCACTACCACTTCAGCTCCAAGGACGAGTTGTGGCGCGCTGCCGTCGACCGCCTCTTCGCGGAGCTCACCGCCGCGCTGGCCGCGCGCCAGGAGGGCCTTCGCGGTGTCGACGAGTTGACGGCGGCACGCCTGCTCGTCCGGGAGTTCGTCTCCTTCTCGGCGCACCACCCACAGGTGCACCGGATCATCACGCAGGAGTGCAAGGTCGACGGCCCCCGGATGGACTGGCTCGTGGAGCGGCACATCCGCCCGCTGTACGAGGTGACGGCCGAACGATTCGCCCGGCTCGTCGAGCAGAAACTGATGCCCGACATCCCGATCCCACACCTCTATTACCTCGTTACCGGCGCAGGTCCGACGATGTTCGTCCTCGGCCCGGAGTGCCGTCGACTCACGGGCATCGACCCCACCGATCCGGACGTGATCGAGGTCCACGCCGACGCGGTCTGCCGGCTGCTCTTCGGCCACTGAACGGAGGAGCACGACGATGCACCACGACCTCGAGCTCGGCTACCTCGGCATCGAAGTACCCGACCCCCCGAGCCTCACTTCCTTCTTCGGTGAGGTGATCGGCCTCGTCCCCGGCGACCCTGCGCCCGACGACGCGACGCTCACCTGGCGCAACGACGACCGGGCCTACCGGATCGCCGTCCAACCGGGACCGGCGAACGACGCCGTCTCCCTCGGCTTCGAAGCCGTCGACGCGGAGGCGTTCGACCGGGTGACCGCCCGTCTGCAGGCCGCAGGCCACGATGTGGTGGACGCTTCGGCGACAGAAGCCGCGGCCCGGCGCGTCGGGCGCCTCGTCTCGACGACCGCGCCGTGGGGCATGCGCATCGACGTCGTGCAGGGGCTCGAACCCGCGTCGAGCGCGTTCGTCTCGCCGCTGATGCCGGGCGGGTTCCTCACCGAAGGGGTGGGCTTCGGGCACGTCGTGCTCGCCACGACGGCGTTCGAAGCGTCGCAGGCTTTCCTGGCGGACGGGCTCGGGTTCGCGCAATCCGACTGGCTCCACCTGCACATCGCCGAGGGCGTCGAGCTCGAGGTCCGCTTCTACCACTGCAATGCCCGTCACCACACCGTGGCACTGGCCCGCGCACCGTTCGACGTGCCGCAAATGCTGCACCACGTGATGTTGGAGACGAACGAGCGCGACGACGTCGGCGCGGCGTTCGACCGGGTGTGGGCGAGTGACCTCGCGATCCCGATGGGGCTCGGCCTCCACGACAACGACCGCATGTTCAGCTTCTACGTGGCGAGCCCGGCCGGCTTTCTGGTCGAGGTCGGCAACGGTGCACGGACCATCACCGAGCCGTGGACCGACAACCGGCTCTACGACACCACGAGCGTGTGGGGCCACAAGCCGATGCGAGCCTCCGCATGAACGCGGGCCGCGACGTCGACGCGGACGTCGCGATCGTCGGCTACGGCCCCGTCGGCAACACGCTCGCGATCCTGCTCGGCCAACTCGGTGACTCGGTAGTGGTGCTCGAGAAGTGGCCGGAGCCCTATACGCTCCCGCGCGCGGTGCACTTCGACCACGAGGTCGGGCGCATCCTGCAGGCGTGCGGGATCGGCGACGAGCTGCGCGACATCATCGAGCCTGCAGACGTCTACGAGTGGCGCAACTCGGCCGGTACGACGCTGCTCCGCTTCGGCCGCGTCGGCAACAGCCCCTCCGGATGGCCGCTGTCGTCGATGTTCAACCAACCCGCGCTCGAAGCGCTGCTCGACGGACGCGCCCGGTCGCTGCCGACCGTCGAGATCCGCCGTGGCTTCGAGGTCGCCGCTCTCGACATCGACGACGACGGCGTGACGCTGCACAGCGCGCATCGCGCTGACGTGCGGGCGCGCTACGTCGTCGGCTGCGACGGCGCCAACAGCACCGTGCGCAAGCTCATGGGAGTGCCGATCCACGACCTCGGCTTCTTCTACGACTGGCTGGTCGTCGACGTGATCCTCGACGACGCGCGCGTGTTCGACCCGATGAACCTGCAGATCTGTGATCCGGCCCGTCCGACCACGGTCGTCTCCGGTGGACCCGGCCGGCGGCGTTGGGAGTTCATGCGCCTGCCCGACGAGCCACTCGAGGATCTCAACGACGAGCATCGGGCCTGGGAGCTGCTCGCGCCGTGGGACGTGCACCCGGGCAACGCGCGGCTCGAACGCCACGCCGTGTACACGTTCCGAGCCTGCTATGCCGAGCAGTGGCGAGCCGGCCCGGTGTTGCTCGCCGGTGACGCCGCCCACCTCACACCGCCGTTCGCCGGGCAGGGCATGTGTGCCGGCCTGCGCGACGCGGCGAACCTCGCATGGAAGCTCGACCTCCTGCTCTCCGGCCGTGCGCCCGACACGCTGCTCGACACCTACATCGAGGAGCGGCTGCCGTCCGTCCGGACGGCGATCGACTTCGCGATCGAGCTCGGCAAGGTGATCTGCGTCCCCGACGTCGACGAGGCGGCCGCGCGCGACGAGGCCATGGCCGCGGCTGTCGGCGCCGAACCATCCGACGTGCCCGCGCTGCCGGGCATCGAACAGGGCCTCGTCCACCCGAGCGCGTCGCACGCCGGTCACCTGTTCGTGCAGCCGACCGTCGACGGCAAGCTCTTCGACGACGTACACGGCGCGGGCTGGCGGCTCGTCACCGTGCACGACGAAAGTGCGTCACTCGACACGTCAGCGCTCGACTGGTTCGAGTCCATCGGCGGTCGAGTGGTGGCGCTGTGCGATCCCGAGCCGACCGCGCGCGTCTGGTTCGCGGACCACGGTGTGACGTGGGCGCTGCAGCGGCCCGACTTCCACCTCTACGGGACGGCCACGAACGCCGCCGGAGCGTCGGACCTCCTCCACGACCTGCGCGCGCGGGTCACCGGCGTCGACCGACCAGTGCAAGGAGCGCTCTCATGAAGCTCGCGAACATCGACGGCCGCGCCGCCCTCGTGGTGGGAGACGACGTCGCCGACATCGGCACCATCTCCGAAGGTCGGTTCGGTCCCGACCTCATGACCCTCTACGACGACTGGCGTGCCTTCGCGGAGTTCGCGGCCACCGTCTCGACGACGACGGGACCGCTCGCAGAGACCGACCTCCGCAACCCGGTGCCGGCGCCGCGACAGGTGTTCGCCATCGGCCTCAACTACCGCGCCCATGCCGAGGAGTCGGGTGCCGGCGTTCCGGACGTGCCCGCGACGTTCACGAAGTTCCCGGCTTCGCTGGCCGGCCCGTTCGACGACATCGGAGTCGTCGGCGACACGGTCGACTGGGAAGTGGAGCTCGTCGCGGTCGTCGGCGCCCGCGCCGACCGGGTCGACGAAGCAGACGCCTGGGAACACCTCGCAGGTGTCACCGTCGGCCAGGACATCAGCGACCGGACCCTGCAGTTCGCGGCCGGAGCGCAGTTCTCTCTCGGCAAGTCGCGGCGTGGGTTCGGACCGATGGGACCGTGGCTCGTCACGCCCGACGAGCTCACCGACCGCAACGACCTCGCGCTCGGCTGTGCGGTCAACGGCGAGAAGATGCAGGACGCCCGTACCAACGACCTCATCTTCGATGTTCCGAGGCTCGTCGCCGAGCTGTCCGCCGTCCTGCCACTGTTGCCCGGTGACCTGATCTTCACCGGCACACCGAGCGGCATCGGCGCCGTCCGCCGGCCGCCTCGCTTCCTCCGACCGGGCGACGTGCTCGAGTCGTGGATCGAAGGCATCGGCACCATCCGCAACCGGTGCGTGTGAGGTTCGACATGCTGTTGCCGCTCGCCTCCGAACCGTTCACCGCGCCGACCGACCGCGACCTGCTCCCGTCCGAGCGTCGCGAATTCGTGCGCACCCACCGCACGTGCGTCTTCGGGTACGCCCGGCGCGACGACGGGCCGGCGATGTCGGTCGTGTACTACGTACCCACCGACGACGACGAGCTGCTCGTATCCACGATGGGTGGTCGCAGCAAAGCGCTGGCCGTGGCGCGCACCGCGAAGGTCAGCCTCTGCGTGCTCGACGAGCGCTGGCCGTTCGCCTACCTCCAGGTCTACGCGGACGCGACGGTCGACCGGGACCCCGAGCTCGTCGTCGACGTGATGATGGCCATCGGCGAACGCATGTCCGGCCAACGTATCGGCGACGACGCGCGGCCGTTCGTGCGCACGATGGCGGAAGAGGAAGGCCGCGTCGTGCTGCGATGCCGGCCGTACGCGACGTTCGCGCAGCCTCCACGACATCTGCATCGCAACGACCAAGAGGAACGGCTCACGCACTGGATCTCCGGCAGCATCCCGTGGGACGCCGCGGACCCTGGTTGACGTACCGACCAACTTCCGGCGCGGCAGGCTGTCGATCGTCGGAAAATCGTTAGGCGGTCCGTGGCCGGTCGCGGCAGGCTCATGACGATGGGTTCGATCTTGTGGGGTCGAGAACTCGCGGAGGTCTACGACGTGACCTACGCGGCACAGTTCGATCCGTCGGTCCTCGACCCGATCGTCGACGTACTCGCCGGTTTGGCGGGGGCCGGTCCCGCGCTGGAGTTCGCAGTCGGAAGCGGGCGGGTGGCGCTGCCGCTGTGTGCGCGAGGTGTCCGCACGCGCGGGCTCGAGCTCTCACCGCACATGGTGGAGCAACTGCGCGCCAAGCCGGGCGCCGATGCGGTGACAGTGACCATCGGAGACATGGTGACCACTCGCGTTCCCGGCGTCTTCACGCTCGTGTACCTGGTGGCGAACACGATCATGAACGTCACGACTCAGGATGAGCAGATCGCGGTGTTCGCCAACGCGGCCGCGCACCTCGAACCGGGTGGCTGCTTCGTCGTGGAGGTCATGGTCCCGCAGGTGCGCAGCGTTCCTCCCGGCGCGCCCGGCCGGGTCTTCACCCTCGAATCGAACCACGTCGGAATCGAGACAATCGACGACCCAGTAGGACAGATCGCGTCGTCGCATCACTGGATGGAGGTCGGAGGCCGCGTCGTTCGGCACTCGGCGCCGTACCGATACGTGTGGCCGTCGGAGCTCGACCTGATGGCACGGATCGCCGGTTTCCGTCTGCGGGACCGCTGGGCCGGGTGGGACCAGAAGCCGTTCACGTCGACCAGCACGAGCCAGGTCGCAGTGTTCGAGAAGCTGTCTCAGGCAACCGGCCTCTGAGTATGTCGAACGCTACGCAAGCACCTGGTGGTTGATCAGGTCGAGCTCGACGACCTGGGTCGGGGCCGGCACGCCGACAGCACCCAACGCCGGACCGAGGCGGCTGTTCATGAACGCCTCCTGCTTCGCTTTCGACTCCCAAACCTCGTACAGCCAGAACACTCCCTCGCTCGTCTTGCCGGAGGCGTGCGTCAGCAAACCCTGCGGCCAGGCGCTCTTCGGGTCGCTGGAGTCGATGCCGAGCTTCTCGTTCACTGCGTCGTATTCCCGTGCCCCGACGCTGCTCGGAAACTCGTAGATGAGGCCGTATGCCATAGGTGCCGCCTTTGTCGAATGGTTCGGTCAAGGGGTTTGCCCGACATTCGTTATCGAGGCCGGACCGGATCAACGAAATGGCTCGTCCGCGCGCCACACGGCCCGCCAACGGCAGCGTCGGATCGAGAACAGAGCATTCCTGTGACGATCGGCGTCCTCGCCGCGACGGCATCGAGCGCTCCGGATGAACGTGATGATCTGCTCACGACGCACAGAACCCCGGGCGACCCCGACCCCTAGCTTCGCGATCATGCGGGCGCGTCGTGGCGGAGCACATGACTCGTGTGCGGGCGGCTCGGTCACCTTGCCGGCGCAGTACGTCGTTTCCGCCGTCAGGGCTGCCGTGCGTTCACCCGATACAGCGTGAAATCGCCGTACGTGCCGGCGACCGTCAGCGTCGCATACCGCTCGAAGTCCGACGTTGATGCCTGGGACAAGTCCAGGATTCCCCGCCGCTCGACGAGCACGCCGTTGTGGCGGACCAGAATGACCGCCAGCTCTCTCACATCACGGACGAACCGTTTGTTGCGCCTTGCCGTCACGACGACGAAACGGCTCGGAAGGCTCAGGAGGGGCCGTCCGGTGCCGAGATAGACGAACACCGCGTCGTTCGACGCGACGGGGACCTGCGGGGGCAAAGCGCGGACAGCCGCGAACATCGGGTTCGACGGGTGCTTGTCGTTGCGGACGAGCGCCCGCATGGCGCGAACCGCCGTGACCGGGCTGCTCAACGGGATAAAGATCAGTGCGAGGCTCACCACCACGACCGCGCCCGTCGACCATGCCTCCCTCCCTTCCCCGAGTATCCGACGTGCCACCACGTCGAACGCCGCAAGACCGAGTATCAGCGTTACCGGGATCAGGGGAACGAAGATGCGCACCGACCCGTACGGAAGCAGCCTCAACACCGTTGGGATGGACGCGTCGAAGAACGTTCTGGCCACGAACACCACGCCGACGTAGATCACGCCGAAGACGACGAGGGCACGAACCATCCACACACGGTCCCGCGGTCCGGGGGCGATGTCCGCAGCGCGCCGGCGGCGCGCCCACACAACACCGATAACGAGCACTCCCGCGAGGCTGAGAAACGTCGCGTTCGTACCGACCGGTGGTCGCCAGTGGATGAACGACGCGCTGAGCACGCCGGCGACTGTTCCGAAGAAACCCGGCGGCGCGTGATAGGCGATCTGCCGCGGCATATGTCCGGCAGCGACTGCTCCGAAGGCCGTCCACGCCAACCCCGCGCCGGCGGCGGACGCGACGACCGACCCGGCGCGCTCCAGTCGCTGACGAATCGTCCACGCGCGCTGCCACAAAATCAAGACCGCCGCCGTGAGCCCGACCACAACCCCCACCCAGCGCGTGAGCACCACGGCCGCGGCCAGAATGCACAACACCGTGAGCTTCCTTCGCGACGGCTCAACCAGGTATCGCGCGACGACGAGGATCGCGACGAACGCGCACGCGAGCATGAGGGGCTCCGACAGGATATGCGAGTTCACGTAGAGCCAGCCAGGGTTCGCGAACAACACGCTGCTGCCGGCGACCACAGCCAACCAGGACCCGTTGCCGAGCACACGTGAGATGATCAACGCGACCAGCACGACGTTCAGCATGGCCAGAACGACAGCGAGCACCCGCGCCGCCGTCGTGCTCGACATCCCGGCGAGCTTCAAGACCGAAAGGGTGCCCGGGTAAAGAGGCGGGAAGTGCGTCGAGGGAACAGCCCCATGGAAACTGAACACCTGCGCGGGCGAGTAGCTGTCGGTGGAGACGTTGATCGGCACCGTCGGGCCACGCCCGTCGACCAGGTTCTGCGCTACGCCGAAATAGACGGCGGAGTCGGGGTCGTAGCCGATCTGCGGACTCGCCACATGGAGCGTCAGCGCGGCGGCCCCGAACGCGAGCGCCAGGAGGGCGACCACACCGGCTGCACGCGACCGCAGCCGGCTCTCCGTCGGCGGAGCGTAGGCGTCCGGCGCCGTCTTCATGCCGGGGAAGCTACACATCTCACGATTGGTCTCTTCACGCGCGCGCCATCCGATCGCCGGTGACCGACCCTCGGGTACCGTGACACGCGCCCGACGGGACGGCTCTCAAGCAGGCACCGGTCTGCTCTGAACGGCTGGGACGCGTGACCGAACTCGCCTCGTTCTCCGGCACCGCCGACACTGTCGGCCCCGTCGTGTCGCGACGTCGCGCCGTCGTGGTTCTCACCGTCTTGTGCGCGGTCTTCTTCGCGCTGGCGTTGGTCGAGGCATGGACCGACTCGGCCACAGAGGACGAGCAATACCAGTTCGCCAGCGGAGTGACCGCGCTGACGCGCCACCAACTCCGGGTGACACCGGAGCAGCCCGCCTTCTTTCCGGCGATCGCCGCGCTCCCGATCCTTGCCGTGCATCCCGCGGTGCCCGACACCCCGGCCTGGCGCAACGGCGACGGTCTCGCGTTCAGTGGCGAATTCATGCAGGCGCAGGCGCGCGCTCACCGGCTCAGAAGCGTCGTCTTCGCGGGCCGACTGATCCCGGTGCTCGAAGCCATGACCGTTGGGATCGTCCTGTACACGTTGGGTACCGCGCTCTTCGGTCGCGCCGCAGGACTCCTGAGCGCGGGCGCATGGTTGACGCTCCCCTTCGCGCTCGGACTCGGGCACCTCAACAGCTGGGACATGACCTTCGCGCTCGTCGTCGTGACGATGTCACTCACGCTGCTGCGGTACACACGCAGGCCCGACGGTCGTGGGCTCGCGCTCGTGGGCCTGATCTCGGGTGCGGCGCTGCTCGCGCGCCCGACCGGCTTCGTCGTCGTGGCCGTCGCCGCGGCGACAACCGTCGTGGCGAACGTCTTCTACGGCCGGCGCTCGTGGAAACGCGGTGTGATCAGCGCGGGAGTCGTGCTCGTCGTCGCGTGGGGATGCGTATGGGCGGGGTACCGCGTGTTGTCGCCCCGACCGCAGTTCCGGCACAGGACACCGATCGCCGCGGTCGGACCGACGCCGACCTTCGCCAAGGTCCTGACGGCAGTCCCATGGCCACACGAGTACGCGGTGGGCGTGCGAGATCAGGCGGTCATCACCTCGCGGCCGCAACCCGCCTTCCTCCTGGGTCACCGATGGATCGGACGCCGGTGGTGGTTCGTGCCGGGTGCGCTGCTCGTCAAGCTGACCGCGTCGACGCTGATCACTCTTGTGGCGGGGCTCGCATGCTGGAAGGGTCTGCGCCGCTCGACCGTCCTCGAGGCGTTGCTGACTGTTGCGGTACCTGCCGGGGTCCTGGGTGTGTTCCTCGTGGTCGAGGCCGAGAACCTCGGACTGCGGTACGCGCTCCCGGCGATCGCGCTCGCGATGGTCGCGGCCGGGCCACTCGTCCGGATCCTGCGTCGAGGCTGGGCCGGACGCCTCGGTGTCGGTGCGCTGGCCGTCGCGCAGCTCTCCTGGCTCGCCGCTTCGGTACCGCACTCGCTTGCATGGACCGCTCCACCGTGGCGGCCGGGTTACCGCTTCGCCAGCGACTCGAACATCGACTGGGGTCAGGACGGCTACCGGCTGGAGCGATGGGTGCGCCGCCATCCCGACGCGGTGGTGTTGTATTTCGGCGGCAGCCCGGTGGCGTGGCGCCTGTCACCGGACGGTCGGGCATCGAAGCCGGGTTGGTACGCGGTGAGCGCGACGTTCCTCGAGGACTACGCCCCGCCGCTCCTGGGTGGCTACCTCGTGCTGAACCGGTACTGCCCAGTGACGACCATCGGCGGCACGATCCCGGTGTGGCACTTCGAACGGCCTCCGGCCGCCGATGGACGGGTGACGTTCAGGACACCGCCGGTCTGCCGCGGCAGGTTCTCGAAACCGTCGCGGTAGAACACGCGCTGCGTGGGCTACAACGCGAGCGCGCGCTTCAAGCCGAGCGGCGACTCCGGGCAGGTAACCGCTGGCGCGAGCACGGCTACGTCGTCGCCACAGTCACGGGTGGCCCCGTCGAGCCGCGCAACCTCTTGCGTACTGGGTGCGGGGTGCCCGACCGCGCTGGCGTCAGTGAGGGCGTCATCGGAAGCGCGCCGCGGCTCTCTTGGTCAGTCATCGCTCGTTGACCCGCGCTTTCGCGGTGGAGACGATGGGACTCGAACCCACGACCCCCTGCTTGCAAAGCAGGTGCTCTAGCCAACTGAGCTACGTCCCCGGGGTTCGCACCCTCGCGTGACACGAAGCCGCTCGAGTGCGAACACGCAGTGTATTACGGCGTCGTCTATGGCCGGTCCGACGGACCCGGGTCACTCCGCCGGGATGACCGTGGCGAGCTGACGGCTCATGGCGACGAGGTCGCCGTTGCCGTCCCACAGCTCGCCGTCCTCCTCGAGCAGGCCGTCACGCAGAACGCGCGTGTGGAAGACCGCGCGTAGCCAACCCGGCTTCGGACGCGCCCGCAGGTGCACCGTGAGCTCCAACGTCGGCACCCACGAGGCCGGGATCACGTCGAGGATCGGCGGCGGGAACGCATCGGCGAAGAGAGCGAGCGAAAGCAGATCGGGCGGGCGGCCGTCGCGGAAGCGAATCCATCCGTCGATACGAGGGACTCCACGGCGCTCGCCCTCCCGCCAGCCGAGGGGACGCGGGAGCCGCACGTCGAACCGCTGCAGCAACACGGGCGCCGGCGACGCGGCCAGCGGCGACCGGTCCCTCGAGATGTCGTAGCAGTCCTCGGGCGGGGGCAGATCGGGCGGCCGCGCGTCGATGCGCGTCGGACCGGTCGCGGCGGCGAGGTCGCCGAACGTCCCCAGTGCGCGAGCGCGCTCGCGGCCGCCCTGCAGGAGCGCGGCGGTCGCCGTCGCGAACCGCCGGCCTGATCGGATGACGTCGACCGAGATCGACGCATCACCATGATCGGGCGGCCGAAGATAGTGCGCGGTCACGGTGAGCGGATCCGGAAGGGCCACCTCGCCGCTCATCGCGCGCAGGAGCAGCGCCATGACGTATCCACCGTTCGGGTTCACCCCGACGTCCCAGCGGTCGCTCACGACGCCATGCCACACGTCGCCGGCCCGTTCGACCCTGGTGTCGAGATCGAACTCGGATGTTCCGGTCGGCGGTACGTCGCCCGACGGGAGGTCTTCCACCATGGCCTGGCATCCTAGGAACCGACCATGCACGCGCTCTCACCGCGATCTCATCGCGCAATCGGTTCTCTCTGCGCGACCACCCTGGCGCCTGCCCCACCTATCGTGTCGCGCTCAGGACATGGAGACCATGACGAGCCGCGCACGCCGATCCCTCTTCGCCGTCACCGTGCTGACCCTCGCCCTTCTCGGCGCGTGCAGTAGCAACGGAAGCGCCGGCAAGGCGAAGAACGACTCGACGACCACCTCAGCGCGCACGACCGGTACCTCGGGTTCCTCGCCGACGAGCACGACACAGCCCTTCAATGGTGACGTCTACGCGTTCACCCACGCCGGCATGCTGAGTCCTGCGGTCGCCGGCATCCCGACTCTCGTCTATGTACCGAACAGCGACGCGAACACGCTCGACATCATCGACCCGACCACGTACACCGTGATCGCGCACCACAATGTCGGCGCGCTGCCACAACATGTCACGCCGTCGTGGGACATGCGCACGCTGTATGTCGACAACGACAAGGGGAACTCCCTCACACCGATCGATCCGCGCACGGGCGCGCTCGGTACACCGATACCCGTCGAGGACCCGTACAACCTCTACTTCACGCCAGACGGCACGAAGGCGATCGTCGTCGCCGAACGTCTGCAGCGACTCGACTTCCGTGACCCACACACGTGGCAGCTGATCAAGAGCGTGCACATCCCCCACCAGGGAGCGGACCACCTCGACTTCACCGTCGACGGTCGCCAGCTCGTCGTGAGCTGTGAGTTCTCCGGCTGGATCGTGCGCGTCGACGTCAGCGACATGCGCGTCACCGGCGAGCTGCAGGTCGGCGGACAACCGATCGACGTGAAGCTCTCGCCCGACGGCCGGTCGATGTACATCGCGAATCAGACGCGCAACGGCGTGTCGATCATCGATCCGTCCACGATGGTCGAGACCGGCTTCGTCCAGACCGGGCCGGGTGCGCACGGCCTGTATCCGAGCCGCGACGGCAAGCTGCTCTACGTCAGCAACCGCCTCGCCGGCTCCGTGTCGGTGATCGACTTCGCGACCCGCCGCGTCGTGACGACGTGGCGCATCGGAGGGACGCCCGACATGGGCGGCGTCACCGCCGACGGCCGCCAGCTGTGGCTGAGCGGGCGGTACAGCCGCGCGGTGTACGTCATCGACACGTCGAACGGGCAACTGCTGCACACCATCGCCGTCGGCGCGGGGCCGCACGGCCTCGATGTGTTCCCGCAGCCCGGCCGCTACAGCATCGGACACACCGGCAACTACAGGTAGCGGCGGGCCGCTCGTACCGGCGCGCGCTCAGATGCTCAGCTGTACCACGTCGGCGACGGGCGTGCTCGGCGCACGCTCACCGCCCAGGAGATACGCGGTCGAGCCCACCACGGTGACCGCGGCGTCCGACACCGGGCGCGGCAGATTGCCGGCTGGCACCAACGCGCCCGTCGACGTGTCGAGGCGCGAGATCTGATCACTCCAGCGGCCGCCGACGTGGCCCCCGAGCACGTAGATCTGTCCACCGAGTGTCACTGCCGACGCGTGCGACACGGTCGACGGCAGGTGCGTGAGCACCGACACGTGCCCGGTGCGCAGGTCGATCTGCTGCACGACATTGGTGTCGACGCCCGCGCTCTCTCCACCACTCGTCGCGCCGCCGACCACGAACGCGCGATCGCCCGCCGCCGCGACCGCGGGGTACCGGACCGGCTGCACGAGACGTCCGACGACACGGAACTGGACCCCGTCGGTCGTCGCGAGCACGTCGGGCGTGAGCGCGGCCCCGTCGTAGCCACCGACGACGTACACCGTGTCGCCGGCCTGCGTCGCGCTGTCATCGGCCCGGCGCTGCGGAAGATGACCGATGACCTTCGTGATACCACCGAGCTCCAGCATCTGCACCGCGTCGGTAACCGCGGCCGCGCCGCCACCGAACAGCACCGGCCGGCCATTGATCAGCCCGACGGCGGAGTCGTGGACGGGCGACGCGAGCACACCATCGCGTCGAGCCTTGCCGGTGGCCGGGATGATGGCGTCGGCGATGGCGGTCGTTGAACCGCCACGGAGCCCGCCGAGCACGACGATCTGGTCGCCGACCGTTGCCGCGACCTCACGACTCAACGGGGCGGGAAGCGTCCACGGCGCCGCCGCCACCCGCAGCGCGGCGGGCGGTGCGGTGGTGGCCGCCGACGAAGACGCAGTGCCGGACGACGAGGTCGTCGACTTCGCGCCGCCGCTGCCGCTGTTGCACGCGCTCAACACGAGTGCGAGAACCGCGATCGTCGCGCCGGCCCGGCGCAGCAGGCTCGTCACGAAGCGACCGGCACGCCTTCGAACACGGCTGCACGAACCCCTCGGCTCGACAGCTCCGCGAGGAATGGGATCGGTTCGACGAGCGTCGCGAGCCCGTGGACGCCGACCGGGCGCGGCTCGGTGAGAACGTCGAGCGCGCCGGCGAGACCTGCCGCCGTCACCGCGAGCACCGTGCCCGCCGCCGTGGAGGTCTGCTCGATGACTCCGTAGACGATCGGCTCGCGGGTTTGACCGCGCGAACCCCACACTTCGACGCGTGTCGCACCCCAACCCGCGTTGCTCATCGGCGGACGCAACCACCGCAACACGGGGCGCTCCTCGGGCGGCTCGGCGAAGCGCATCGACACGCGTTGCACGCCGGGGAAGCTCGACGCGAGCAGCTCGACACCGTTCGCCACCAGCTCGCACTCGAGCGCGCCGATGGGATCGGGGAACCACACCAGCTCGGCTCCGACCCGGCGCTTCAACTCCGCCAACTGAGCGTCGCGCCACTCGAGCGCGTGGTCGTGACGCGCGCGACGCATCGTCGCGATGCACGCCGGGCCCGCCGCGCCTGCGCGCGCGACGTGTATCTCGTCGACGGTCTCGAACGCGCCTGCTGCGTGCCGGGCCAGTACGTCGGCGAGGCCCGGCGCCAACCCGCAACCCGCGGCGATGACGACGTTGCGGGCACGAGCCTCGTTGTCGCGCGCGAGGAGGTCGTGCAGTACGCGAGTGTCGTCGGACACCGACACGAAGGGGACGTCGTGGTGGAGCGCGCGGTCGGCGAGGATCGGGTCGACACCACCCGCCGCGGCTGACGCCACGGCGTCGACGCCCTGAAGTGACGGGCCACCGTCACCCCACTCGAGCGCGTCTACACGGTCACCCAATGCCTCGGCAATCGCGTCCGCGCGCGCCACGTCACGATCGGTCACGACCAAACGGTCGATTCCGGGCGTGTCGGCAAGTTGACGCGCCGCGCGCGCACCGACCGCACCCAGACCGGCGAGCAGGATCGTCGTCAAGACCGGCGCCTCGTGCGTGTGGGGCCCGTCACCGGAAGTCGGGGCCCTGCAGCTCCCGCCAACCCCCGCTGCTGGGAGGGACGCCGCCCGTTCCGCGCAATCGAATGAAACCGCCGACCAGCGCTGCGAACACCGCGACGAGTAATCCGCGACGGAAGAACCTCACGGGCGGCAGTGTACCGAGTGCCCCTGCGAGCTCCGGGGCGGCTCCGTCAAGGCGCGACGACCGAGATACCGATCCCGCCGCGGGTCTCACCGCCATACCGCTGCTTCTCCCGGACGATGTCGAGCGGGCGGATGGTCTTGCGGCCCGAGAGCGCGTCGTCGGTGAGCAGCTCGGCCGGTACGACCCACGCGACCTCGAACTCCAGGCCGTCGGGGTCGTGCGCGTACAGGCTCTTCGTGGTGCCGTGGTCCGACGCGCCCACGAGGGCGCCGACCTCGCTCAACCGCTCCGCCAACCGTTCGAGCTCGTCGAGGGTGTCGACCTCCCAGGCCAGGTGGTACAGGCCGACCGTGGCCCGGCCCGCCTGCGAAGCACCCGCATCGGAGCCGATCTCGAAGAGCCCGATGTCGTGGTCGTTCGTGGATCCGGGCGCCTGCAGGAATGCCGCGCCGTGGAAGTTCTCCGGCGTCATGGCGATGGGACGGAAACCGAGTACCTCGGTGTAGAACGCGACGCTCCGGCCGACGTCGCGTACGTACAGCACCGCATGGTTCAAGCGTGTGATCGGCATCGCCGGCCCCCAATCAGCGGTGGAGCCCCCGTCGTGGGGGCTCCACCATGTTCACATTCCTCGGGTCGTGCGACCAGGTCGCTCAGGCCTCGGGCTTGTCGAGGACCGCCTCGACCTCGATGTTGATCTGGACCTTGTCGCCGACGACCACGCCGCCGCCCTCGATCGCGGCGTTCCAGTTCACACCGAAGTCGCGCCGGTTGAGCTCACCGGACGCGGAGAAGCCGACGCGGGTGCCGCCCCAGGGGTCGTTCGCAAACCCGTTGAGCTCCGCCTTCAGGAGCAGCGGCTTGGTGACGCCCTTCAGCGTGAGCTCACCCTCGACGATGTAGTCGTCACCGTCGGAACGTACGCCCGTCGAGCGGTATGTCATCGTCCGGTTCGCGTCGCTCTCGAAGAAGTCGGCGCTGCGAATGTGGTCGTCGCGCTGCTGGTTCCCCGTGTCGACCGTTGCGAGATCGACGGAGACCTCGACCGACGAGTCGAACGGGTTGCCGGCTGTGACGATCGAGCCCTCGACGCCGTGGAACCTTCCACGGACCTTGCTCACCATGAGATGGCGGACGCTGAAGCCCACGTCGGTGTGGCTCGGGTCGATGGTCCAGGAACCGGCGACGTAGCCCGGGATCTGTGTGGTGCTCGGTGTGGCGCTCATTTAGGCCCTCCTCACGACAACTGTTGAATATTCAACTTCGAGGCTACCCAACCTGATTGAGGTCTCAATCATTCCCACCGGCCGGTGCCGGACCTGACGGAAACGTTACGACCGGCCGCTCCGGGCCCCACACCTTGTCCCGCCTCTCCACCGACCGAGGCAGAAGCCTGCGGCCGCCGGCGCGAGCGGACGTCCCTCGCGCACACCGCGGCGAAGTCGCGCTCCCGACGAACGCATCCCCGGGGATGCGCACGAGCTCAGCGCATTGTCCCGGTCAGTGGACGAAGCGTCTCGACGGCCGTCCGCAAACCAACGCGTTCGCTGTTGCAGCGGCGAGATGGTCATGAGATGCGAGAAAAGTGACGCGTACACTCCGAACTCGTGCACTTCACTGCCGGAGGGTTCGCTCGGCGCGTCGCGGAGAACCTCGAGCATCCCCGGTCGGTGGATACCGATCTTGCAGTCGCCCAGAGCCCGGCGGTACGCGACTCGACGCAGGGCAAGCGCTCCGCGGCCGCGACGGTGACACCACCACCCCCGCGCGAGCTTCCGGCGGTGGCGCACGTCTACTGGCGCCTTCATTCGCTGCTCCACCGCGCGGATGTCCGCGTATCCGATGGCGACGTCGTCTTCATCGTCGCCTCGTACGACGTCATGCTGCGTCGAGAGCCCGACGACCCCGGCTTCCTCTCGTACGCTCGCCATCTCGCGCGCGGAGGAACGCGCATGGCGGTGTTGTTCGCAATCCTTCGCAGTGCGGAGTATCGGGACAGATGCGGAAGCCACAAGGTCTTCGCACTCCGGCTGCTCACGACGTTCCGCCGTGTACGCGAGGCAACGCGTGATCACTGGATCCTGTACGTCCATGCGTTGGCGTATGCCGCGCACGAACGACCGAACTTCCCGGAATGGCGGTTCGACTCGATGGACCGCGCGCTCGCGGAGCTTCGTGCCCGTCAGTTCGAGCTCGCCGCGCTCGTCCGCGAGACCCTCCCTGCCCGCGCGCCATTCGATCGAAATGGCGCCCACCGGGGTAGCCGATGACACAACCGCGGTCCGAAGGCGTCGTGCTGGTCGGAACGGGGGGTCATGCACACGTGTGTGCCGAGCTCCTTACGGAGCAGGGATTTCGGCTCGCGGGCTGCACCGGCCCGCCGCCTCTAGCCGGTCGGATCGACGCGCCATTGCTCGGTCCCGACGACATTCTGGGTGAGCTGTTCGAGGAAGGGCACCGCCGCTGCTTCATCGCGGTCGGTGACAACGAGAGCCGTCGGCGCCTCGTCCACGAGGTGACCCGCATCGGGTACTCGCTGGTCAACGCCATCAGTCCCGCGGCGGTGATCTCTCCGCGCGCGCACATCGGCAGCGGCATCGCCGTCATGCCGGGTGCCGTCGTCAACACGGGCGCACGCGTCGACGACGGGGCAATCGTCAACACCGGAGCATGCATCGATCACGACACCGTGGTGGGGCGCTTCGCGCACGTCGCACCCCGTG
>CAZJSY010000066.1:0-17202 GCA_964548555.1 uncultured Burkholderiales bacterium | reverse complement strand
CAACGGCGTGGTCTATGTCGGTTCCGACGACACGCACGTCTACGCGTTCGCGACACCCCGGGCGATCACGAGCGCTGGGGTGAAGGTGGGACCGCCGAGTCTGTCCAGCACTCCGCCCCGACCCGAACCTCAAACCAACGACGCAGCGACGCGACCGGCGTCCACATCTGTCGCTTTCGCAGCGTTGTCGGTGCCGGTTTGCGTATTCGCGTCCGATCACACCGACCTGAGGTTACGGTGCCATTTCGTAGTGGGCACAGGCGGCGGTGCCTCTTGCGAGCGGGGTGACCCGCTGCGTTCCATCGACCGGAACCGTTCCGTAATGCGTTGCATGTTGGCTCGTCGGCATGACCGACATCGTCAGCGCCCACACATCCGATGTCAGGCCTCCGGAGGTTGTCGCACCCGAGGCGCGTTCTCGCAGAGGCCGCTGGATCGACCATTGGGACCCGGACGACGAGGCGTTCTGGGAGCACGCCGGCAAGAAAATCGCGCGTAAGAACCTCGCACTGTCCATGTTCGCCGAGCACATCGGCTTCAGCGTGTGGGTGCTGTGGACGATCGTCGTCCTCAACCTCGCCAATCATGGGATCACGCTCTCGGTGTCGGAGCTGTTCCTGTTGACGCTGATACCCAACCTGATCGGCTCGGTCCTGCGTATCCCGTACACGTTCGCGGTACCGAAGTTCGGCGGCCGAGCGTGGACGACCGTCAGTGCCGCACTGCTCTTCGTCCCGACTCTGCTCCTCGCATTTCTGGTTCCGAGCAGCTGGCTGTTGCGCCAGACCCACGACGTGCAGCTATGGGTCTTGTTGCTTTGTGCCGCGACAGCGGGTGTCGGCGGTGGCAACTTCTCGTCGTCGATGGCGAACATCTCGTTCTTCTATCCCGAACGCCGGAAAGGCTTCGCGCTGGGCCTGAACGCCGCCGGCGGCAACCTCGGCGTGGCCGTTGCCCAGCTGCTCGTGCCGCTCGTGGTCATCATCGGCGTACCCGCGTCGAGCGTGAAGCTGACCCAGCACCGGGTGCATCTCTCGTATGCCGGTCTGATGTGGCTTCCGTTCATCGCGATCGCGACGATCGCCGCCTGGCGCTGCATGGACAGCCTGAGCCAGGCCAAAGCCGACACGAAGTCGTACGTCGCGTCCCTTCGGTATCGCCACACCTGGATCATCTCGGTGCTCTACATCGGCACGTTCGGATCGTTCATCGGTTTCTCGTTCGCGCTGCCGCTCGTCATCAAGAACACCTTCCCGGAGTTCCTGGCCGGCCACCCGTTCATCGCCACGTACCTGGCCGGGCTCGGCTTCCTGGGCGCGCTCGTCGGCTCGCTGTCGCGACCCGTCGGCGGCTGGGTGTCCGACAAGATCGGCGGGGCCCGCGTCACGCTGGCGGTGTTCGTCGGAATGGCGATAGCGACGTGGGTCGCGATCGAAGGCGTGCAGCGGCGGAGCTTCCTCCTGTTCTTCGGGTCGTACCTGGTGATCTTCCTGCTGGCCGGGATGGGCAACGGGTCGACCTACAAGATGATCCCGGCGATCTTCGCCGTGCTCGGCCGGTTCGACGCCCGGCAGAACGGCTACGACGTCAGCGACGCGGCGATCGAATTCAAGCGACGTGCTGCGGCGGTCATCGGCATCGCTGGTGCGATCGGTGCGTTCGGTGGCGTGCTGATCCAGGTCGTGCTCCGCCAGTCGAGCCTGCACGTCTCCAACCTGGTGAAGGCGGCGAAGACGCCGGCGGCGAAAGTCGCCGTCGCTGCGGCCCACTCCGACTGGTCAGTGCCGGCGCTGTGGTTGTTCCTCGCCTCCTACGTCGTCTTCGCGGCCGCGACGTGGTTCGTCTACCTCCGTCCGAGTTCCGTGGGCGGCCGGCCCCGCGCCTAGCACCGGCCGGGTCGGTCAGGCGGGGTTCACGCGGTCGCGGGCAAGCGCCTTGAACTGGCACTGGGACCAGAACTGACCGGCGGGGTGGTAGAGCTTGACGAACTGGCTGTGGGCGCGGCACCAGCCGTAGGCGAGGCCGTCGCCCTGGTCTTCGAACTGCGGGCAACGGCGACAGTCGCGCTGGTTCGCGCCCCGGTCGGCTGCCAGTTGCTCCAGCGACGGTGGAGAGGACGGTTTCGTCACGGACGGTCGACCTCCGGGGGAATACGTCCGACGGGATCGCCGATGCGCGACTCCCAGAAGCCGGGCACGAATCGGCTGCCGACCTGGATCCGAGCCGCCCATTTCACACCCTTGTACGCCCAGTAGTTCTCGGGTGGTACGAAACGCAGCGGTCCGCCCGCGTCTCGGCAGAGTCGCTCGCGGTCGCGTCCCCATGCGAGGAAGCCGTGTGCAGCATCGTCGATGGGTAGGCACGCCGAGTACACGCCGGAAGCGGCGAAGATGCTCACGTGGCTTCCCGTCGCGCCGACGATGTCGAGTACGCGGTCGAAGCCGATGCCGTCCCAGGCGACGGCCGGTTTGGACCAACCCCAGACACAGTGCAGCGAGATGGTGCGGCGTTCGGCACCGAGCGCGCTGAGCTCGTCGAAGCCGAGGCGACGCGCGTGCACGACATGGCCGTCGACGACGAGTCCGTCCCAGGTCGGCGGGTCCGACTCGAGGTGGACGGTGGGCCACGATTCCGGTACGCGTTGCACGCGTCGGACGGCGCTCATGCAGCACCGCGCAGGTCGTCGGCGTTGTCGTCCGGCGGTACGTCGCAACGCCGGCCCGCCCGGAGCCGATGCTCGATCGTCGTACCGATCAGGTCGAGACCGACGCGGCGGAACGTTGCGCCCGGCCGTTCGCCGGGACGTCGAAGCGCGATCCACAACTCGACGATGACGACGACCGCTCGTGGCGCCTCGTCCTCTCGGAGCCGGACGACGGGCTCGCCGAACAGGCCGGCCGGGAGGTCGGCACCGAGGAAGAGCTGGTAGCCGAGACCGACCTGTCCGTCGATGCGCACCTTCCCGCCGGCGAGCCCGACGTCCGCCACCGGATGTTTCGTGCACGAGTTCGGGCAGCCCGATACCGCGACCGACAGATCCCGAGGCAGGTCGGGACGTCGATTCATCGCTTGCTCGATCGCGAGTGCGACCGGTTGGCTCGCGGTGATCGCGAGTGAGCAGAACGCGAGGCCGGGACAGGCGCGCACGTCCCCGGCGCTACGCATGCCGTCGGGCCCGAGTCCGAGCTGTGCGAGCGCGTCGACGACAGCCGTCACGTTGCCGACCGGTACGGACTGGATGACGAGGTTCTGCTCACGCGTGATCACCAGTCGCTCGGTGGGCGCCAGGTCGGCGATCTGCTCGAGCTCGTCAGCGAGGAGGTCGCCCACCGGGATACGCACCGTGAGTGATGCGAAGCCGGCTCGGCGCTCCGGCCGGATACCGTCCCGCCACCCCAGCTGCGGCGCGTCGCTGAGCACCCGTTCGTATGGGTCGACGACGGCCATGTCGATTTCGGGGAGCGGCGGTTGCCGCTCGGTGCAGAGCTGCGCGAAGCGCTTCGCGAACGCGGCCCGGAACGCCGTCTCGCCGCGCGCTTCGATGACGAACTTCAACCGGCCCTTGGCAACCTGGTCGATGTCACCGTGAGCGCAGAACCACTCGATGACGGCCCATACCGCGGGCCACATCTCGTCGCGGCGGAGAAACGGGCGAAGCAGGAACGAGACGCGCGGCGCGCCGGCTGCGCTTCCGCCGGCCCACAACTGGTAGCCGGGCACGCCGTCGCGCACGCACGCGACGAGACCGATGTCGTTCGTGAGCGCTTCGAGCCCGCAGGCACTGCACCCGCCAAGGCTGATGTTCATCCGGCTCGGGAGTTGTTCGTTGAGCTCCCGCGAGCGGGCCACAAGCTGCGCCGAGAGCCAGCGTGCGTCGACGCTGACGTCGAAGGGCTCCTCGGCTGACGTGTCGGCTTCAGGGCATGCGAGCACGTTGCGGACGGTGTGGCCGCACGACGAACGGCCGACGAGACCGGTCGGTCTCAGCCGCTCGTACACGTCAGGCACGTCTTCGAGTCGAACGGAGTGCAGCTCGACGTTCTGGCGTGTGGTGAGGTGCACCCAGCCGCCTGCATATCGGCGAGCGACGTCGGCCACGACCGCGAGCTGCTGCCGATCGAGACGGCCGCCCGGCACCCGAAGACGGAGCATGAACATGTCGTCGTGACGCTGCGCGCACACGCCGTAGGTCTTCAACCGGTAGTGGTCGTCGGGAGCGAGCGCAGCAGGCCCGGCGGCACAGACGCGCTCCAGTGCCAGGCCGAGACCCGCGCGTTTCGCGCGCGGGATGTTGGGTCGAGTGTCGTGAGCGGGCATCCGCCGTATTCGACCTTCGCCACGTTCCCTGATGGTTGCATCCGAGTCATCAGCTGATGACGGCGTCGTCAACGTGACATTGGCTTCGTGTGATCGTCACGAAACCCGGCAGAAACACAGAGGGGCGCCCAACGATCGTCGCCGTCCTGTCGCAGTTTCGATACGCGACCGAAACACGTGTTGGGAAACAGTCGGGTTCGTGGAGCTTCTTCCGCTCGAGGGCTTCGTTGTCGCCGTCACGGCCGACCGCCGCTCAGAAGAACAAGCCGAGTTGCTGCGTCGACGCGGCGCCGAAGTGATCCACGCGCCCACCATCGAGACGACCTATCTCGCGTCCGACCGACGGCTGCGCGACGCCACGGCAGCGGTGATCGCGGACCCGCCATCCCATCTCGTCGTCACCACCGGGATCGGGATCAGGGCGTGGTTCGAAGCCACGCAGAGCTGGGGCCTCGACGGCGCGCTGCTCGAAGCTCTTCGAGCAGCGCGTGTCATCGCGAGAGGACCCAAGGCCGCCGCCGCAGCCCAGGTCGTGGGTCTCAGCATCGCCCGGACGGCGCACGATGAACGCATGCATGGCGTGCGCGAGGTCCTGATGGAGGAGCAGCTCGACGGCGCCTCCATCGCGGTGCAGTGCTTCGGCGACGAGCAAGTTCCCGAGAGCGAGTTTCTGGCGGCGGCCGGTGCCAATGTGGTCGCGGTTCCCGTCTACCGCTACCAAATGCCAAGTGATGATCAACCGGCACAACTGTTGGTCGAAGCCGCGATCGACGCTCGCGTCCACGCGGTGACGTTCACTGCGGCGCCCGCGGTCCGGAATCTGTTCACCATGGCCAAGGTTCGTGGCGTCCAGGACGACCTCCGCCGCTCTCAATGAACGAGTCGTACCTGCCTGTGTCGGTCCGGCCTGCGCAGAAGCGGCGCGCGAGCTCGGTATCACCGAGCTCGTCGCCCCCGACGTCGGTCGCCTCGGACTCCTGGTCCGGGCCCTGTCCGACCGACTGTCGATTCGCCGGCGTGTCCTCCTGATGGGGGGAGCAACAGTCGTCCTGCAAGGAAACGCCGGGATCGTGGCTGGCCGACGCGTCCGCTTCACGCAACGAGAAGCGGCCGTCTTCGAAACATTGCTCGCACGTCACGGCGCGGTCGTCTCTCGAGCTTCGTTGCACCGCGCTGTCTGGAATGGCGACGGCGATGATCACATCGTGGCGGTGACGATCGCACGCTTGCGCGCCAAACTCGGCCCTGCCGGCCCCGCGATACGTGCCGTGCCTCGCCGGGGATACCGCATCGACGCCGAGACCGGTAAGACCACTCGGTGAGCTGACACGACGCGTGCGGCATCACGTCACACACGGATCGGATTTCCGGGCTCAGGCCCGCCTCAGTGACCGGGGAGGTGCCACGCGTCCAGATGCGTTGTCGACGCGCCGTAGAGGACCCCGTTCGCGACGATGGGTTCGCCGTAGGAGGTGTGCGGATCGACGGGCGAGTTCCACAGTCGCGCGCCGCTCGCCGCGTCGTCGGCGAAGATGTGGTTGGTCGCAGAGTCGAAGCCCGGTCCGCTCGTGGGCTCGGTGCCGAAGAGCACGCCGTCGACGACCGCGGGTGCATCACCATTCCACGGGATGGACCACTTCAGTGCACCGGTGCTCGCGTCCAGCGCAGCGAGTCGGGGTTGCGACTGGGGCCCGATGTAGGGCACGAAGATCCGGTCCGACGTGATGGACAGGTGCCCGCTGGTGGTTCCCATGCCTGGCGGGCAGAATGCCCAGTCGAAGAGGAGCTTGCCGGTTCGGGCGTCGAAGGTGTGGCCGTTCGCGTACACGTGGCCGTTCGCCACGACTGGCGCGGTGTACGAGAAGGTCGTCCCGCACGGGTCGGCGACAACGTTCCACACGAACTTGTCTGTGTTCGTGTCGAGGGCCCACAGATAGGTGTGCGTGTCGGTGCTTTCGTACTTCGCCGCCACGAAGTATGCGATGCCGTTACTGACCGTCGGGCCGCTGTACGACTCCGGGCCGAACCCGGCAACCCACCGGACGGCGCCGGTCTGGCCGTCGATCCCCTCGATGTTGTCGCCGCCGCCGTGACACCCGCAGAAGTCGCCGATCACAGATCCGTTTGCGAACAGGCTCACGGACCCGTCGGGAAACCCGGCTGCCCACTTCAACCCCCCGTTGAACAGATCACGCGCCAACACGACGTTCGAGTGCGTCACCGGATCGGTGGTCGTGCCGTAGACGAGCCCACTGCCGATGACCGTGAAGAACTCCCCCGGATTCCCCGTCCACTGGAGAGCGCCCGTCGAGGCGTCGAAAATCTGGTTGCCCGCGACGACCCGGTGCGACGATTCGACGACTGATCGCCCTTGGGCGCTGACCAGGAACAGCGGTGTGAGCTGGTTGACGTTGGCGGCGCTGATCGTGATTTCCGGATTGGCCGCAGTGCCTTCCGGGCCGAATCGCGTCATCGGCCAGTCGCATGCGCTGAGGATGACTGCGAGGACCGCAAGGATCCCGAAGACGCGAGTCCGTCGATGCACCTGAGCCCCTCTCAGCCCGCTCCGGCGATCAGTCTGCAGTCCGCGGAGATAGGCATCAACCCGTCTTTACGCACAAGGACGCGCAGATCGCTCGTAAGGTTCCAAACAGGAGCCGAACAGCTCCCGACATACGCGACAGAGGAGTGTTTCCGGATTCCGGTCACCTTCGACGCGCGCGCTCGACCAACCCATGATGCCGCGGCCCTCGAAGCGCGGCTCGACCAGCGTGTGCGGCATGGTCGCCACCGACCAGTCACCGACGGCCGGCGCTTAGGCAGTTGATCCCGCCGCGTGGACGTTTCCTCACGCCGGAAGCGGCGGAGGCTCTCGCGCCATATGAGCGTCGGGCCGTCCGCTTATCGTCACCGCCTCGACCGGCACGTCATGCGCAGTCTGTTTCTCGGAGGCGGCGATCCGTATGCGGGATGAAGTCCCGATCACGGCCGAGCAGTTGCCGGTGGCTCCGCTGGAAGCGCTTCGCCGAGCCATCGCGAAGAGTCCACTGACGGTCGGGCTCGTGCATCTCCCACGACGACGATTCATCGAGCTCAGCGACCGGGCGAAGTGCCTCCTCGGCATCGGCTCCGTCGACCTGGAGCACGTCGACGCGTTCTCGTCGTCGAGAGACCGCGACGAGGGTGACCGACTGGTCGGGCTGCTGCTCGACGGCGGCCTCGACGGGTACCGGGCCCATCGGGTGGTGCGCCGGGGCACCGACGAGACGGAGTGCAACGTCTGCATTCGAGTCGTGGCGCGCGCCCACGCCGGCGGCCGTCCGGAGGCCGTGGTCCTGGTGAGTTTCACTCCCGAGTCGGAGTTCGACGACTCCGGGACGCTGTCCGCGGGTCACCTCGGGGAGTTCGTCCTGACATCGCTGCTCGAGGTCGTGCATCCGGGCGACATGTGCAATGTGCTCGAGGCGTTCGAAGCCGCGGCGGCATCCGCCGACGCGCGGGTCGCGGTGCCGGTGCGCTGCGGTGGTCGACGCTCATGGCAGAAGGGCCGGGTCCTGGTCACCCACCTTGGCGACCGCGACCACTTCGGGCTCACGGTCGCTCCGGTCGACGACGATGTTCCGCTGCTCGCGCTCGATCGGATCGGTGAGCTCGAACACCGGCTGCGCCGCATCGGCCAGGAGATCGAAGCCGCCGGATTGCTCCGGCGGGCCACCCCACTTCCCGACCCCGACAACGTGCCGGGGCTCGATGCCTTGAGCCCACGACAGTGGGAGATCGTCACGAGGCTGCTTCGGGGCGAGCGCGTACCGCGCATCGCACGTGCGATGTATCTGAGCCCCAGCACGGTGCGCAACCATCTTTCGATGGTCTTCCGGAAACTTGGCGTCCGGTCTCAAGCGGAGCTGATCGACCGCCTCTACCCGTCAGACGAGCCGTAGGCGTGCAACCTCCCGGCGCGCTCCGGCGTCGTCGGTCACGGGGCGAGGGTCGAGAGGTCGAGCCCGATCTGTCGGCACTCGTAGAGCACCTCCTGGACCGCGTCCTCGGGCAGGTACAGATCGTCGATGGCCATGGCGTCGTCGAAGCGGGCCAGGCAGTCGTCGATGGAGGTGACGTCGTGCAATCCGGGTGCGGTACCGAGTACGACGCGTGCGGCTCGTCCACCACCGACGACGAATGTCTCGCCGGTGCACGGAACTTCGCGCGTCGCGAGCGCACACGCGAACGGCGAGACGCTCTCGGCAGGAAAGCCGGCCTGCATCACGGGTGCGAATTCGGGGCTCTGTGCCGTGAGCCGTGAGTATGCCGACGGCATGATCGCGTTCACCTTGATGTCGTGCTTTCGACCATCGTGCGCGATCGCGCGTGTGAAACCGAACACCGCCGCCTTCGCCGTGATGTACGCGCTCGTGCCCGGCAGACCGAACACGGACCCGCTCGACGTGTTGACGATGCGGCCGTAGTGCTGCTCGCGCATGACGGGCCACGCGGCGCGGCTCACGGCGAGCGTCCCCCCGAGGTGGATGGCGAGCATCCGGTCGTAGGCGTCGACGGGGATCGTCTCGAGCGTCCCGCCGCCGGAGATGCCGGCATTGTTCACGACCACGTGCAGACCGCCGAAGGCCTCGAGTGCCGTGCTGACGATCTCGGCGCCGCCGGTCGCCACATCGTGACCATCGGCCACCGCGCGACCACCGGCCGAGCGGATCTCGTCGACGACGGCGTCGGCCATCGCGGACGTCCCCGGATTGCCATGACTGTCGCCGCCGTAGTCGTTGACGACCACTGCCGCCCCCTCGGATGCGAGCAGCAATGCGTGCTCCCGACCCAGCCCTCCACCGGCCCCGGTCACGATCGCGACCTGCCCGTCGAAGTGACGCGTGCCCCCTGACGTCTTCATCCTCGTACTCCTTGCGGGCAGGTGGCCGTCACAACGTGGACAGGATGTCGAGTGTTCGCGTGCGGCTGGCGGCGCGGTCGTCGTCGAGACCGAGCACCGACGCGCACAGGTCGGTCGCGCCCGCGTCCTCGTACGCGCGTATCCGCGCACGGACATCCTTCTCGTTCCCGATGACGGCCACGTCCACCGGACTCTCCACCGCGCTGCGACCGAGGATCCGTCGATAGGTCGGGATCGCGCTGTACGCGGCGAAGAGCTTCGCGGCGCGCTCCCGTGCGCCGTCGACGTCGTCGACCACCGCCACCGGGACACCCGCCACGACCCGCGGCGACGGACGCCCGGCACTCGCTGCGGCTGCGGTGATATGTGGGACGACATGGGTCTCGATGGCTCGCTCGTTGGCCCAGTACGTGATGGTGCCACCGGCGAGACGACCGGTGAGCTCGAGCATCTTCGGAGCCAGTGCGGCGACGAGGATCGGCACCTCGCGCGCGCCCGGCACGTCGAGCATCGCGTGGACGCTGAAGCGCTCGCCCTCCCAGTCGACCTGGCCCGTTCCGGCAAAGCAGGCCTGCAGGACGCGCACATATTCCTCGGTGTGCGACGCGGGCCGGTCGTAGGAGAGCCCGTACATGTTCTCGATCACGACCGGGTGCGACGGGCCGATGCCGAGCGTGAGACGCCCGTCCGCGACCGCTTGTACCGACAACGCATCCTGGGCGAGCGACATCGGGTGGCGGGGGAAGGTGGGCACCACGGCCGTGCCGAGCTCCAGGCGCGTCGTCACACGTGCCACGACGGCGAGCGCCGTGAGCGCGTCGAGACTCCATGGGATGTGTGGGACCCATCCGGTCGCGAAGCCGCGCATCTCCGCGTCATGCGCATTCGCGAGGAGCTGCTCCACTGTCGTCCGCTCGCCCGTTGCCTCGCCGATGAACACCCCGACGCGCACAGAGGCGGAGTCTACGGATCGACGGGCGGAGCCGAGCGACCCTCGGGAGGGTCGGTAGGGTAGCGGCGTGCCGTCGGGTCCCGAGTCGCTCCGCGATGTCGTGGAGAGGCCGGACGTGCACACTGCGCCGGCGCCGGAGCGCGGGCGTCGTAGCCCGTTCACGGGGCGCACGGTGGTCCTCGCTGTGGTCGTGCTCGCGCTCGTTCCTCTCGTGGTCAGCCTCGTCGCAGTGCTGGCCGACCATCGGTTCGCGCCCAACGGCGATGTCGCGTTGATCGAGCTGCGGGTCCGGGATGTCGGCACGTCCCACACACCGCTGGTCGGGTCGTACGAGCGTTACGGCTTCAACCAACCCGGACCACTGCTCTTCTACCTCTATGCCCTGCCGTACCGCGTGTTCGCCGCGCAGTTCGCCGGTCTCCAGGTCGGTGCTCTGCTCCTTGCAGCAGCAAGCCTCGTCGCGATCGCGGTCGTGGCATTTCGCCGCGGTGGCACCGGCCTGCTCCTGTGGAGCATCGTGCTGGCGCTCCTGCTGAGCCGGGGCGTTCCGGGACACCTCGTCGATCCGTGGGAGCCGCACGTCTTCGTGCTGCCGCTCGCCGCGCTGCTGTTCCTCGTGTTCGACACGCTGGCGGGCGAGGCTTGGGCGCTCCCGCTCGCGGTGGGTCTCGGGGGCTTCGTCGCCCAGGCGTACATCAACGTCGCGCCGCTTGCGGCAGCGTTGGTTCTCACCGCGCTCGTCGGGGCGTTCGTCCGGTCACGTGCGCGGCGCGAGACCGGGTGGCGGAGGCCCGCGCTGGCAACCGCGGTCGTGTTCGTCGTCGGGTGTCTTCCGCCCGCGATCGACGTCGTGATCCATCATCCCAACAACGTCTCACGGGCGTGGGACTGGCTTCGTCAAGGGCATGCCACCTTCGGTCTGGGCAACGGGTACCGCCTCGTCGCGCTCGAACTGGGTGTTCCGGCGCCGTGGATGGGCGGATCGATACCGAAGAACACGCTGTTGCCCACGGTCGACCTCGGCGCGGCGCCCGTGGTGCCCGTCGCCTTGTTGCTCCTCGTAGCCGGGATGGTCATGGCGGCCCGTCGCAAGGCGCCGGAGACATCACTCGCGGTCGTCGCCGCGGTCGCGCTCGTTGCGAGCGTGGTCGGCGCGTCGCGCCTCGTCGGCCCGGCGTTCATCTGGATTCCCCAGCCGACGCGCGTCGTCGGTATGGCGTGCTGGCTCGCCGGCGGATGGTGCCTCTATCAGGCGCTCCCGGCTCGGTACCGCGTGCGCGCGGATGCTCCGGTTCTCGGTGTGCTCGCGATCGGCCTCGCCACGGTCGTCGCGGCGAACAGCGTTACCGCCGCCACCTGGCGCCCGGGGTCCGACCCGAAGGAACGCGGCCTGCTCGCGCTGCGCGACAAGAGTCTCGCTGTGGCGAGGGCGGCGGGTGGCCCGATTCTCGTACGGTCGGAGGCGACGACGGCCGCCGTGCTCGGTGGAACCGAGACCGACGTCGAGATCCTCGGGCTCGCGTTCATCCGGAAGCGAGTCGACGTGATGTTCGACTCCGACCTGGCAAACCGCGTCGGCCCGTTCCGAGCCCATCCGGATCGCGCAGTCGTGGAGTTCCTCGTGACCGTCGCGTCAGCACCGGTTCCCGACGGCTACCGGCTCGTCGCGTCGGCCGACCCGCTCACGACACGACAACGCGCCGACAAGACCCGCCTCGGCGCGCAGCTCGAGGAACTGCTCCCGCATCCTTCGCTCACCCAGGTGAAGGAACGCAGGGACCGCGACCCTCACTACGCAGCCCTACTGAAGCAGTACGGCGCCATCCCCGACGCCCCGCCGCTGGCGCTGCTGGCGCGGCGATTACGCGGCTGACGGCGCGGGCGACGTCATTCGCGGTCGGCGATGAGCCCCGGCAGTGCCGCGACCGACGTGATCACGTACGCCGCCAATGCGAGGGCGTCGGGCGTGGGTGGGAAATGCCGGTTCGGGACCGCCACGACCGTCATGCCGGCGGCGTGCGCGGACCGGATGCCGTTGCTCGAGTCCTCGACCGCCAGCGCACGTCCCGGCTCCGCCTGGAGGCGTCGGAGCGCTTCGACGTACACGTCCGGTGCCGGCTTGCCGCGCGCGACCTCCTCCGAGGAGACCGTGGCTGCGAAGCACTCGCGCGTTCCGGTCGCATCGAGAAAGGCCTCGATCACCGATCGGTTCGACGACGATGCGAGCCCCGTCGGTCGGGTTCGCGCGACGGCGCGCACCGTGTCGATCGCGCCGGGGAGAAGCGGGACGTCGCCGCTCGCGTACGTCTCGATGACACGCTGCGCGACGCGGGAAGAGATCTGGCCGGGCTCGAGTGCGACTTCGAGACGATCGTGCATGTAGCGCGACCACTCCACGGAGCTCATGCCCATCATGTCGGTCGTTGCCTGTTCGCTCCAACGACCCCCGACGTCCCGCGCCAGTGCCCGGCGGGCGTCGTCCCACAACGTCTCGGAGTCGACGATGACTCCGTCGAGGTCGAAGACCACCGCGTCGGTTGCGAAGGGCTTCGTCTTATCGGCCACTCAGACTGCAGTGTGCCTCAGCGCTTCTTCGCCTTCCCACCTTCGAAGAGCTCGCGCCAGTCGTGGGCCGACACCTCGACGTCGAAGTGCTTGGCCGCCGACAGAATGCGCTTCCACGCCCGGTCACGCTGCGCGTCGGTGACGCCTTCCACTTGGTCGAAGCGGGCGATGGCGTTCCGTACGTGCTTTGCGTCGGTGAGCGGCTCTTTCCGGGCCTCGGGGAACGCGAACTCGCGGTCGCTCATCCGGTTCTCGTCCGCCGTGCTCAGCCCGGTGGAACTCCGGGGAACGTCGGCTCCGTGCGCGCGCTTGCTCTGCACCTTCCTCGCCTTCACGAGATTGCGCCGAGCGGCTTCCTTCTGTTTTGCCGTTGCCATGTCCCCTCCTTCCGGGATCGATGTGTGCAACGCGCGGATACCCGATCGGGCTCCGGACGAACCGGGCGCCCCGCACTGCCGCGCCGACTCACGGTGGGATCACACGCCGATGCTGGACATGTCGGCGTAGCGATCGCCGGCAGTGGCGCCCTTCGGGAACACCGACTCGATGCGTTGCAGGTCCTCCGGCGTGAGCTCGATCTCCGTCGCGCGGACGTTCTCCTCGAGGTACCGGCGTCGTTTGGTGCCCGGTATCGGCACGATGTCGTCGCCCCGGCTCAACACCCACGCCAACGCGAGCTGCGACGGAGTCACGCCTTTTTCCCGCGCGATCGCCTCGACCTGTTCCACGAGCGCGAGGTTCCGTTGGAAGTTGTCGCCATGTAGTCCGTCTGCAGCGCGGAGATCGGATGCACCTCGTTCGCACGGCGGGTCGTCTCCGGCGCGGCCTCCGACAGGCCGAGATAGCGCATTTTGCCCGCCCTACCGGCCGGTCCCCGTCGACGATCGTTGCGTCGATTGCCGGTTGACGCCGGGCGTACCGTGAACCTGCGATGTTCGATCTCGACACCTTCGTCGCCGACTGCATCGCCGCGTCGCGTGAGACGGAGCCGCTGCGGGCGATCAAGGAACTGCTCGCGCGGGCGGTCTCGACGCCGGCCGCGCTCGCGACGGCGCTACCACCTGAGCGCGCGGGCATCACCGCACTCCATGTCTCAGCCGAGCTGACGGTACTGAACGTGGTGTGGGGGCCGCGCATGACGCTCGGTCCCCACGATCACCGCATGTGGGCCGCCATCGGGCTGTACACCGGTGGCGAGGACAACGCGTTCTTCCGTCGGTCCGGTCCGTCACTCGTGGAGTCGGGCGGACGTGAGCTGCGACCGCGCGACGTGTGCCTCCTGGGTGACGACGCCGTGCACTCGGTGACCAACCCGACGACGACGAACGCAGGCGCGATCCACGTGTACGGCGGCGACTTCTTCGCCACGCCACGCAGCGAGTGGATCGGACCCCCGTATCGCGAACAGCCGTACGACGTCGAGCGGGTCCTGGCACTCTTCGAAGCCGCGAACTCCGAGAGCTCGACCAGGTCCTAGACGCGCAACGCCGGTCCGCCACCGGGCGACGAGCGACGGTGGGCCGCAGGAGTGGGAGCGAGGTCATGCTCCCACGACAGGTGGCGCGAGCGGTACTGGACGTACTCCTGGGCCAGCTCCATCACGAACCCGTAGAGCGCGTCGGCCTCGCGGGCTGTATGTGGTCCGAAGTGCAGCCCGAACAACCGCGATTCGCCCTCGACGCGCATCACGGTGGCGTCGAACGTGAAGCGCTCGTGCTGCCTGCCGAACCGCAGGCGGACGTGGTCGCCGAGTGACAGGGCGAGGGTTCCCTCGACCGCGGCACCGGTCGTCGACAAGTCGCGTAACCAGCAGCGCACCCAGCCGCCCGTCGGGTCGGCGTCGTCCGCGAGGAGCATCGCCGGGATCTCGGCCCGGGCGCGATACGAGCCCCGGCGCCGGGCGCGCGGCGCGACGGGCTCCTCCGTCTCTGGCGTGTCGTCAGGTTCCATCCAGTTCAGGTCCTCGACATCGGATGCCCGCGCCTTGATCGATTGCGGCGGAACGTAACGATGCCGGGGCACAACGACCCACCGGTCACGCCCGGCTCGCCCCGCCGGTACATTGCGCCGCGTGCGACCCGAACCCGCCGGCCCGGTCGACCTTCTCGACCAGATCCGGGCTGCTCTCGACAGCGTCGAGCCACTGCTTCGTGGCCGCATCGTGGACATCGAGATGGCCCGCCTGCGGGTGCTCGCCGATCCCGCGGAGTTCCGGCGTGAGCTCGGCGAGCTGATCGGCTCCGCCGTCTCGAGCTCCGACGAGCGCGGCCCGCTCACCGTTCGTGTGGCCCGTACGGGCAAGGCGGCCCGCATCGAGGTCATCCACGAGAGCGGCGACGGTACGGGAGGCCGCCACGACACCATCGTCGGTTCCCTGACGGTCCCCCTCGCGCCCGGCACTTCCGGCGCGGCCGACGCGTGATGTCCGTGCCCGACGGACCCGCGTCACGCCGTGCGGTATCGGCGGGGCGGCTCGCCGAGCAGTTGGGTGACGCCCTTCCGGCCGCGGCATCGATTCCGACGGAATCCTTCACGCTCGTCGAACGGGTGCGCGAGCTCGTCACGGCGGTCGTCATGACCGACGTCGGCCCTGCGGAACGGGCTGCGGCGGCCGACCGCATCGCCGAGATCACCCACACGCTGGCGGCGCGGCGGCGGGAGCACCCGCTCTTCCTCGTACGCCACGAGGACGGTCGGGTCGAGAGCATGCTGCAGGCCGGATCCGGGCGGCTCAACCCCCAGGCGCCGCCCGTGGAGTGGATCGTGCGGCCGACGGAACCGCCGCCCGGAACCGCTCCCGCCGCGGTCGAGGTCCAGGCACGTTGCACGTTCAGCGCCGCGCACGCGGGGTCCCCCGGCCGGGTCTACGGAGGTGTGCTCGCGCTCGTGCTCGACGAGGTCCTCGGTGTCGCATCGCGGGCCGCGGGAGCGAGCGGGATGACCGTCGCGTTGTCGGTCTCCCTCCAGGGCGGCACGCCGTTCGGTGTCCCCGTCGACATCTTCGCTCGCTACACCGGTGGCGAACGGCGCAAGAGCTTCGCGTCGGGCGAGATCGTCGTCGACGGGTCACGGACCGCAGAGGCAAGCGCGATCTACGTGCAGGAGCGCCACGATGCCTGAGCGCGGGCGTGACATCGACGGTCGCGTCGTCATCGTCACCGGAGCGTCACGCGGTGTCGGACGCGGCATCGCGATGCGTCTCGGACGGGCCGGCGCGCGCCTTGTCGTCGTGGCACGTCGGGCAGGGCCGCTCGAGGAGTTGTCGGCGGATCTCGGCGCGCACGGCGTCGAGCACCTCGCCGCGACGCTCGACGTCGCCGACCGCGACGGCACGTTCGCGCTCGTCGACCAGGCGGTGACGACGTTCGGTCGGATCGACGGCCTCGTCGCGAACGCGCAGTCGTTCCGCCCGGTCACGCCGCTCGCCGGCGTCACGCCGTCCGACATGAACGTCCTCTTCGACACCGGGCCGAAGGGGACTCTTTGGGGGATGCAAGCCGTGTTCCCGCACATGCGCGATCAGGGCTGGGGCCGCATCGTGACGATGGGATCGAACGCGGGCATGACGGGTCCGGCCGGTTACGGCCCCTACTCCGCTTCGAACGAGGCGATCCGGTCGCTGACACGGACGGCCGCGCGCGAGTGGGGCCCGCACGGGATCGTCGTCAACTGCGTGTGCCCGGTCTCGATCGGACATCGTGCGCCGCCGGACGACGACGTGGCGCGTGCCGCATCGTTCGCGGCGACCTTTCGCGACCAACCGATCGCGCGCGACGGCGACGCGGAGAACGACATCGGTCCGGTGGTCGAGTTCCTGCTGTCCGACGCGTGTCGTTACGTGACGGGCCAGACCGTCATGGCCGACGGCGGCGCGCTGATGCGCCCGTGAGCTGGCAGGCGCCCGCTCGTCCCGAGTGGGTACGCGCGGTCAATGCGGGGGATGTGCCGCTCGTCGTGGAGGAAGCCGCGCTGCCACTGCAACGCGACACGCTCCTCGCCGAAGCACGCGCGACGTTGGGGCTCGACGGGCGCGGGGTCGACGGCTTCGGTGACGACCGGTTCCTCGAGCCCCTCGACGTGCTGCTTCCCGCGCTCGAGGACGAGGCAGATCTCACGCTGCTCGGGCGGTGGATCACGCGGCGGTTCCTGTTGCGGTTGCTCGCCGTCCGCGCGCAGACGGTCGCCTACCTGCAACGGGATCCCGGTGTGCGCGACGAGGAGATCCGCGAGCCGGTGTTCATCGCCGGGGCGCCGCGCACGGGAACGACGATCCTCCATGCGCTCCTGGGCCTCGCGCCCGGCACACGGGTCCCCGAAGGCTGGGAGCTGCTGTATCCGGTGCCTCCACCCGACCCGGCTGCATATCCCGACCACGCGCGCGTCGGGCTCGCGGACCGCGAGCTACGACGCCCCGCGGTGGTCGTCTCCGGTCTCGACGCCATCCACGAGTACGGCGGCCGCATGC
>CAZJSY010000065.1:0-17331 GCA_964548555.1 uncultured Burkholderiales bacterium | reverse complement strand
TTGTCATGAGCCGGAGCGGTTCAGCGCCCGACTACCGTTTCCGGCATCTTCGCACGCGGACGTCTACTAACGATAGTGTCATCGCCGAGACGCCGGCCCGGAAGAGGAGCTCCGATGCGCGACGCCTGGCCAGCCTGACCGATGCCGCCCCGTCGACCCACCCCTGAGCGCGAGCCTGCGGGCCGCGTTCGTGACCGCCGGCCCGACAGCGGCGGGGTGGTGGTGCGCCGCGCTCCGTTCTCCGACAATCCCGAGGTCGGCGTGCGCGGGCAGCGCACGCGCCAGCGCATCCTCGACGCCGCGCTGGAGGTCTTCGGCAGCGAGGGCTACCACGGCGGAAGCATCGAGGACATCGCGAAGGTCGCCGGATGCTCGCGGGTCTCCTTCTACCAGTACTTCGCCAGCAAGGAAGACGTGTTCCGGCACCTCGCCGAACAGCTGGCCCGCCAGGTGAGCGCGTCCACCGAGCCCCTCGACCCCCTCACGGCCGGCGCCGACGGCTGGTCCGCGATGCACGCGTGGGTGGAGCGCTACACGGAGATCTACGCGCGTTACGAGCCCGTCTTCCACGCGTACGAGAACGACGTGACGCTGGCGTCGATCGCGGCGCGCACCGGCGCGGAGGTCGTCACGCGGATCCATTCCCGGTTGGTCACGACCGCGCTGGCGCCGCGGCAGCTCGACCGCGTCATCCGACTCCTGTTGGAGTGCCTGGGTCACACGCTCGGCGTCGTTGCCACCCTGCGCGAGTTCGCACCGGCCGCGTATCCCGACGAGCGCGTCACGGTTGCTATCACCGATGTCTTGCATCGCACCGTGTTCGGCCTGCGCGCGGGTGTGAACGCGCACCCGCCGGTCGGAGCACCGCCGCCCGCGCTGGACTTCGGGTCGGAGATGCGCGAGCTGCTGCAACAGGGCGACGGAGCCCCGGGTCGGGACAGCGCAGGCAACCAGGTGCTCACCGCGCTGCTCACGTCCGGTCACGACGTGTTCGTGAGCGAGGGGTACCACAACACGCGCGTCGACGACGTGGTGGAGGCAGCCGGTGTTTCCCATGGCGCGTTCTACCGGTACTTCCGGAACCGCGACGATCTCGCACGCATCTTGACCGTACGGGCCCTGCGGACCATCGGCACGACGCTCTTGGAGATGCCCGATCTCCTAGCCGACGAAGGGTCCACCGGGAGCGCAGCGTTGCGACGGTGGCTGCGGCGCTACAACGCCACCCATTCCGGCGAGGCCGCGATGCTGCGGGTCTGGGTCGACGCCGTGCTGCAGGACCCGGCTCTGCGGCCCGATTTCGCGCCGCCACTCGACTGGGGTCGCCGGCGCATGTCGCGTTACCTGCAGCCGCGCGGGTTCGGCGACGTCGACATGGACGCAGTGGTGATGGTCTCGTTGTTCGGCGTGTTCGGCGCGCGGCACCGGGGCCCGGCCGAGGTCGAGGCGGCCGCGCACATCATCGAGCGCGGACTTCTCGGCCACTGATCTCGTGTATCGCAGCGGCGCGTTCGCGCCTCGAGTTGGAGTTCACATCCACCGCCTGACAACAGAGGGGGAAGGGCGACGATGACGACGACCCTCAAGAGCTACGCGCTCTACATCGACGGCAAGTGGACCGACGGCTCGGGTGACCACGAGGTCGCGGTCGTGAACCCCGCGACCGAAGAGGTCATCGGGAGTGTGCCGCAGGCCTCGGTAGCCGACGTCGACCGCGCCGTCGCGGCGGCGCGCCGTGCGTTCGACGACGGGTCGTGGGCGCGCCAGACGCCGCGTGATCGCTCCGACATGTTGCTGCGGTTCGTCCAGGCGGTGGCCGATCGGCGCGGCGAGCTCGTCGACCTGATCATCGCGGAGGCGGGTTCGGCCCGCCCGATCGCGCAGGCGCTGCAGTTCGACACACCGCTGCGATACGCGCGCTGGTTCGCAGAGCGCGCGGCGAGCTTTCCCTATCTGGATCCACTCCCGCCCCAGACCGGTCCGCGCGGGCTCGGCCAGGGTGTGATCTTGAAGGAGCCGATCGGGGTCGTGGCGGCGATCACGCCGTTCAACTTCCCGCTGTACCTCAACCTCGTGAAGCTCGTACCCGCGCTCGCGGTCGGTTGCACAGTCGTGCTCAAGCCGTCCCCGCTCACGCCTCTCGAGGCGCTGGTGCTCGGTGAGATCGCCGACGAGGTCGGCCTGCCGCCGGGCGTCCTGAACGTCGTGACCGGCGACGTGGCCGAGAGCGGCCACCTCACGACCCACCCGGGCGTCGACATGGTGAGCTTCACCGGCTCCGACGCGGTGGGGAAGCAGATCATGAGCCAGGCCGGCGAGGGCTTGAAGAAGGTGCTGCTCGAGTTGGGCGGCAAGTCGCCCAACATCGTCTTCGCAGGGTCGAACGTCGAGAAGTTCGCGGTGTCGGCTGCGACCGGGTTCACCATCCACGCCGGGCAGGGATGCGCGCTGCCCACGCGGATCCTCGCCGAGCGCAGCGTCTACGACGAAGTCGTGGAGCGGGTCACGAACGTCCTGTCCAACATCAAGGTCGGCGATCCGACCGACGCCAAGACCGGGATGGGTCCGCTCATCCGCGAAGCCCAGCGCGAGCGGGTGGAGCGCTACGTCGAAGCCGGCAAAGCGGAGGGAGCGCGGCTCACGTGCGGTGGTGTGCGTCCGGCGGACCTCGAGCGCGGGTACTTCTTCGAGCCGACGCTGTTCGCCGACGTGCGCAGCTCGATGACGATCGCGCAAGAGGAGATCTTCGGGCCTGTAGGCGTCGCGATTCCCTTCGACGGCGAAGACGACGCGGTCGCCATCGCCAACGACACGCGCTACGGGCTCGCCGCCTCGCTCTGGCATCCCGACCCGGTGCGCGCCTACGAGCTCGCCCAACGCATCCATGCCGGGACCGTGAGCATCAACGGCGGTGGCGGCGGTCCACACCTGTGGGGGCCGTTCGGGGGATACAAGCACTCGGGCATCGGTCGGGAGTTCGGCGACTACGGGCTGCTCGAGTACACGCAGCTGAAGACCGTTTCCTGGTCGGCCGGCCGACCCTGACACGACAGCAGCGCCATGCCGCTTCCCGACGACGCGTTTCGTGAGGAGCTGCGCTCGTGGCTGGCGGAGCACCCGCCCCCGGGCGTCGAGGTCGCGACGAGCCGCGAAGAAGCCGAGACGTTGCGCGGGTGGCAACGAACACTGCACGCGGGACGCTGGGTCGGAGTCCACTGGCCGGCCGAGCACGGCGGACGCGGCGCGTCGCCGGCGCAGGTTGCGATCTACAACCAGGAGCTGGCCGGCGCGGGCGCACCTCCGATCCTCGGGCGGGTCGGCGTCACGCTCGTCGGCCCGACGCTGATGACGCACGGTACGGAGGAACAGCGCGTCCGGTGGATGCCGAGGATCCTCACCGGCGACGACGTCTGGTGTCAGCTGTTCAGCGAACCTGGAGCGGGAAGCGATCTCGCCGCGCTGTCGACACGCGCGGAGAAGCGGGGCGACACGTACCGCGTCAACGGGCAGAAGGTGTGGTCCTCGCATGCCGAGTTCGCGGACATGGGGATCGCGCTCGTGCGGACCGACGCGACGGCCGTGGCACGACACAGCGGGATCTCCATGCTCGCGGTCCCGATGGACGCACCGGGCGTCGACGTCCGCCCGCTGCGCCAGATGACCGGTGACAGTGAGTTCGACGAGGTCTTCCTCGACGACGTGGAGGTGCCCGTCGAGAACCTCATCGGTCCCGAGAACGAGGGCTGGCGCGTGGCCGCCACGACGCTCGCGAACGAGCGTGGCGCTGCGTTCATCTGGAGGGAGCAGGTGCTCCTCGAGGCTGCGATCGCGCAGCTCTGGGACCAGTGCGCGCGCGATGAGCAGCTCGACGACCCGGTCGTGCGTCAAGGGTTGGCGCGTTCGTGGATCGACGTCGAGATCTTCCGTCTGCACAACGAGCGAACGCTCGCCGGTCTGGCAGGTGGAGAGCAGATCGGCTCGGAGTCGAGCCTGGTGAAGCTGTTCTGGGCCGGCGCGAGCCAGCGGCTGTACGAGACCGCGGTCGCGCTGGCGGGCCCGAGGGCGCTGGTCGCGCCGGGAGACAGCGACGCGTCGGACGGGGGTCGGTGGGCCCGCGGGCTGCTGTCTTCGCGCGCGAACTCCATCATGGGCGGTACGAGCGAGATCCAGCGCACCATCCTCGCCGAGCGCGTGCTCGGGCTGCCGAGAGCGGGTTACGAGAGCCGAGGTTGTAGATGACGTCCGAGCTCGTCGATCCACTGCAGCTCGTCGACCCGGAACGGTACGCGCGCGACGGCTATCCGCACGCTACGTGGGCACGGCTGCGTGCCGAAGCGCCGGTCGCGTACATGGAGCCGCCGGGCTTCGAGCCGTTCTGGGCCGTCACGAAGCACGCCGACATCATCGAGATCTCGAAGCAGCCGCTGCGCTTCTCGAGTGAGCCCGGGATCAGCCTGCGGCGTTCGGGCGCGCCGGTGATCCCGATGGAGATGGTCGTGATGCTGGACCCGCCGCGGCACGCACCCATGCGCCGCGTCGTGAATGCACGGTTCACACCGAAGGCCGTACGCGCTCGACGTGACGACGTCGAGCGCATCAGCGGCGACATCCTCGACGCTGGTGTACCCCGCGCAACGTCGGTCGACGTCGACTTCGACTTCGTCGAGCGCATCGCGGCGCCGTTTCCGCTCGCGGTGATCGCGTGGCTGCTCGGCGTGCCGCGTGACGACTGGGACCTCCTGTTCCGCTGGACCAACGAGGTGATCGGCAAGGACGATCCGGAATACCGGCGTCCCGGCGAGACAGCGGGCCGGACGATCAAGCGG
Source organism: uncultured Burkholderiales bacterium (assembly GCA_964548555.1). Lineage (GTDB taxonomy): Bacteria > Actinomycetota > Acidimicrobiia > IMCC26256 > JAMXLJ01 > JAMXLJ01. The sequence continues at coordinate 12,505 of CAZJSY010000065.1, read as the reverse complement.
GCGCGCGGTGAGGTGCACGCGTACTTCCGGCGTCTCATCGAGCAACGTCGGCAGGACCTCCGGGACGATCTGGTCAGCGACCTCGTCCGGGGCCAGGTCGACGGCTCGCCGCTCACCGATGACCAGCTCGTGCAGTACTGCGAGCTCCTCGTCGAGGCCGGCAACGAGACGACGCGCAATGCCATCAGCGGCGGCGTGCTTGCCTTCTCCGAGCACCGCGACCAGTGGGACACGCTGCGCGAGCATCCGGAGCTGCTGTCCGACGCGGTGGAGGAGGTCCTGCGTTGGGTCAGCCCGATCAGTCATTTCACCCGCACCGCCACCGACGACTACGAGTTGCGCGGGGTCAAGATCCGTGCCGGCGAGCAGGTCGCGCTCTACTACGCGTCTGCAAACCGCGACGAGGACGTCTTCGACGATCCCTTCGCGTTCCGCATCGACCGGCGCCCGAATCCGCATCTCGCGTTCGGCTTCGGGGAGCACTTCTGCATGGGCGCGCATGTGGCGCGCGTCGAGCTCGAGACGATCTTCCGCCACCTGCTCGGTCGCTTCGACTCCTTCGAGGTGACCGGGCCGGTCGCGCGCCTGAGCTCGATCACGAACGGGAGCATCAAGCATCTTCCGCTGCGCTACCGCACGGAATGAATGGGGGAGTCAGTGGGATCGTTGGACGGCAAGGTCGCGGTCATCACGGGGGCCGGGTCCGGCATGGCGAAGGCCTCGGTCAAGGTCTTCGCCCGCGAGGGGGCGCGGGTCGTGGCCGCGGACTTCAGCGGGGCCGAGAAGGACACGGCCGCCGAAGTCGGAGCGGGTGTGCTGCCGGTGCACTGCGACGTGACTCGTGAAGACGACGTGGAAGCCATGATGCGGGTCGCGGTCGAGGAGTTCGGCCGTGTCGACGCGGTGCTCAACGTGGCCGGTATCGCCGAAGGCGTGATGCTCACCGACGTGACGATGGAGCACTACGACCACACGATGGACGTCGACCTGCGCGGTGTGCTGCTCGGGATGAAGCACGGCATCCGGGCGATGCTCGCGGCCGGCAACGGTGGCGCGATCGTCAACTGGTCGTCGATCGGTGGCCTCAACTCGTCGATCGGGACGAGTGTGTACGGAGCGGCCAAGGCAGGGGTGATCTCGCTCACGAAGACCGCCGCGCTCGAATACGCGAGCAAGAACATCCGGGTGAACTGCGTGTGCCCGGGCTACATCAAGACCGAGATCATGGGTGCGGGACTCGACGACTTCCCGGGCGCGGCCAAGGGCACACCGATGAAACGGCTGGGCCAGCCGCACGAGATCGCGGAGGTCGCCGCGTTCCTCGCCTCGGACCGCGCGTCGTTCGTCACGGGGGCGATCATCCCGGTCGACGGCGGTCGCAGCGCAGCAGTCGCGTGACCGCGAGCCGCTACGTCGGTACCCGCGTCCACCGGGTAGAGGACGCGCGACTTGTGACGGGGCACAGCACGTTCGTCGACGACGTCGTGCTGCCGGGCACGCTGCACGCCCATTTCGTTCGCAGCCCCTTCGCCCGCGCCGCGATCCGTGCAATCGACACGTCGGCGGCACTCGCGGCTCCCGGCGTGCGCAACGTGTTCACGGCGGCCGATCTCAACCCCGACGTGAGGGAGCAGTGGCACACGTCGGTCGGTCCGCAGAGTCCCGAGACGCTGCGCCCGCCGCTGGCCGAGGACGAGGTCCGTTTCGTCGGCGATCCGGTCGTACTCGTCGTCGCGGAGACCCGCGCGCTCGCGACGGACGCGGCAGAGCTGGTCGACATCGACTATGAGCCGCTGCCTGCGGTCGTGGACTACGCCACCACCGCGGAGACCGTCGACACGTTGGTGCACGAGAGCCACGGCTCCAACGTGATCGGGGAGCTCACCGGACAACCGGCGTCGGCGCTGGAGGAGACGTTCGCGTCCGCCGCCCACGTGGTGCGCGAGACGATCCGTCAACACGCGTACGTGCCCGCGCCGATGGAGGGACGCGGTCTGGTCGTCGATGCCAGGGGCTCGACCGGCGAGCTGACGATCTACGCCGCGACACAGTCGCCCCATGAGGTCCGGATGTTCTGCTCCCGCCTCCTCGGGTTACCCGAGCACCTGATCCGCGTCGTCACGAGGGACACCGGCGGCGGGTTCGGCCAGAAGGTGATGGTGCAACGCGACGAGATGTGCATCATGCTCGCGGCGCGCAAGGTCGGTGCACCGTTGAAGTGGGTGGAGGATCGGCGAGAGAACCTCCTCGCGGCCGGGAAGTCGCGACAGGAGCACGGCGAAGCGCGGATGGCCTTCGCCGCCGACGGCACGATCGAAGCCGTGTACCTGGACTTCGTCCAGGACTGCGGCGCGTACCCGACGCCGTGGCCGGTTTTCACGGCCGCCGCGGTCGGCATGCTGTTCCCCGGCCCCTATCGCGTGCCACGTGCAGGTTTCACCGCCAAGGCCGTCTACACGAACACGGTGGGACGCGCCGCGTACCGCGGACCCTGGCAGTTCGAGTCGCTCGCGCGCGAGGTGATGCTCGACATCGCGGCGCGTCGCATGGGGATCGACCCGGCCGAGTTGCGACGGCGCAACCTGCTGCGCCCCGACGACCTGCCGTACCGCAACCCGAACGGCATGACGTACGACAGCATCTCACCGCTGGAGACGTTCGAGCAGGCGCTCGCCATCGTCGAATACGACAAGTTCCGCGCCGAGCAGGCCCGCGCCCGTGACGACGGCCGCTATATCGGGCTCGGCATGGCCAACTACGTCGAGCCGTCGACGCCGGGCTACGGCGCGTACGGGACCGAGGCCGCGACGATCCGGGTCGAGCCGTCGGGCAAGGTGAACGTGTACGTCGCCGGTGGTTCCACCGGCAACAGCCTCGAGACGACGGTGGTGCAGCTCGCCGCCGACGCGCTCGGCGTACGCATCGACGATGTCCATACGATCCAGGGCGACACGGCGGTCACGGGATTCGGGGCCGGCACCGGGGGGAGCCGCAGCGCGTCGATGACTGCCGGAGCGGTACGAGAGACCGCGGCCGTCCTGCGTGATCGCATCCGTGCCATTGCCGCGCACCGGCTCGAGGCCGCGGTCGAAGACATCGAGCTGGAAGAGAGTCGCGCGTGCGTGCGTGGGACGCCGGCGGTCGGCGTCACGCTCGCGGAGATCGCTGCGCTCGCGTACTTCGAGCCACGCGCGCTACCGCCCGGTGTGCCGGCCGGTCTCGAGGCGAGCGCGCGGTACACCGCGGCCGCGTCGACCATCTGGGTGAACGCGACCCATGTGTGCACGTGCCAGGTCGACGTCGAGACGGGCCGCGTGACACTCCTGCGCTACGTCGTCAGCGAGGACTGCGGACCGATGATCAACCCCAACGTGGTCGAAGGTCAGATCGCGGGTGGTGTCGTGCAGGGGATCGGCGGTGTGCTCTTCGAGCACTTCGCGTACGACGACGACGGGAATCCGCTCGCGACCACCTTCGCCGACTATCTGGTGCCGAGCGCGGCGGAGGTCCCCCCGATCGAATACGGGCACGTCGAGACGCCGAGTCCCGGACCGGGTGGCTTCAAGGGAGTCGGAGAGGGCGGCGCGATCGGGGCGCCCCCGGCCGTCGTGAACGCGGTGGCCGACGCGCTCGCGCCGTTCGGCGTGACGGTCACGCGGCTGCCCCTGGCCCCTGACCGCATCATGTCGTTGCTCCAACAACGAGAGGATCGGAAGTGACCGCGACCGACACCACCGACGTCTACTACGACCCGTACGACGCCGACATCGACGCCGACCCGTACCCGGTGTACAAGCGGCTACGCGACGAGGCTCCCCTTTACTACAACGAGCCGTACGACTTCTACGCGGTGAGCCGGTTCGAGGACGTCGAGCGCGGGCTGCGCGACGCGCGGTCGTACATCTCGGGCCGGGGCGGGATCCTCGAGATCATCAAGGCGAACATCGAACTGCCGTCGGGCAATCTGATCTTCGAGGATCCACCCGTGCACACGATCCACCGGAGCCTGCTTTCGCGCGTGTTCACACCGAGACGGGTCGCCGCGCTCGAGCCCAAGATCCGGGAGCTGTGCGCACGCAGCTTGGATCCCCTGGTGGGCGCCGGCGGCTTCGACTTCATCGCCGACCTCGGCGCACAGATGCCGGCGCGTGTCATCGGCATGCTGTTCGGCATACCAGAGGAGGACCAGGAGGCCATCCGCAAAGGGGCCGACGCGAACTTGCGCACGGAGGCCGGCAAGCCCATGCAGGTGTCCGAGAACCCGACGTTCGGCAGCGAGATGTTCGCCGAGTACATCGACTGGCGCGTCGAGCATCCGTCCGACGACCTCATGACCGAGTTGTTGCACACCGAGTTCGAGGACGAGACCGGAACCGTCCGGTGTCTCACGCGCGACGAAGCGCTGCTCTACACCACGGTCGTCGCCGGCGCGGGGAACGAGACGACGACGCGACTCATCGGCTGGGCGGGCAAAGTGCTCGCCGAGCATCCTGATCAGCGACGCGAGCTCGTCGAGGACCGATCACTCGTCCCGAACGCGATCGAGGAGCTTCTTCGCTACGAACCGCCGGGCCCGCACATCGGCCGGTACGTGCCGCACGACGTCGAGCTGTACCGCCGCACCGTCACCGCGGGCAGCGCGATGCTCTTCGTCGTCGGCGCGGCCAACCGGGACGAGCGTCGGTATCGGGATCCGGATCGCTTCGACATCCACCGCGAGATCGGCCAGCACCTGACATTCGGGTACGGCATCCACTACTGCCTCGGCGCCGCGCTCGCGCGACTCGAGGGCCGCATCGCGCTGGACGAGGTGCTGAGCCGCTTTCCCGAGTGGGAGGTCGACACGAGCCGAGCCAAGATCGCCTCGACGTCGACCGTCAGGGGCTTCGAGACCCTTCCGGTGACGATCCCGTGACGGCACGGCACACGAAGCACGCCAGAGTGCCGTTACCGCGAGGATTCAGTGACTCGCCGGCTCCTGGAAGTCGACGCGCAGCCGCGTGAGGGTCGAGGACTTGATCCGCCACTCGCCCCCGGCCTTCTCGTAGGTCTCGTGGTAATGGCCGAAGCCCTGCATCTCCGTGCCGTTCGGCCACCGCAGCTGGTCCTCCATGGCCCAGATGCCGGTCGCCGTCGTGGGCGAGGTGATCTGCACCTCGGGCATGTGACCGTGATGCACGGTCACCACATCGCCGATGGTCGCGACGAGGAAGGTCATGAACTCGTCGGCACCGTGCACGACGCCGCCACCCGACGACGTCGTGTCCATCGTGACGTCGTCGGTGAAGACCTGGCGCATTGCGTCCCAGTTCTTCGTGTCCATGGTTCGGAAGTAGCGGGCCTTCAGCTGCTTGATCGCTTCGATATCGTCCACGACGCCACGTTAGGAGACTCCCGGTGAGCGTGCTGTTCGCACTGCGCTTCGACTTCCGCAACCCCGACATCGCGCGGACCACCATGGCCGATCGCTACGCCGCCGCGCTCGACATGGCGGAGTGGGCCGATCGACTCGGCTGTGTCAGCATCACGGTGTCGGAGCACCACGGGTCCGCGGACGGATACCTTCCGAGTCCGTTGCCGATGGTCGCGGCGATGGCGGCGCGTACGACGAACGTCCGCCTGATGGTCGCTGCACTGATCGCGCCGTTCTACGCCCCGCTGCGCCTGGCCGAGGATCTCCTGGTGCTCGACAACCTCAGCAAGGGGCGGGTCGACGTCGTCGTCGCGGGCGGTTACGTCCACGAGGAGTTCGATATGTACGGCGTGCCGATGCGCGAGCGCGCCGCGCGCGTCACCGAGGTCGTCACGACGTTGAAGGCGGCGTTCACAGGCGAGCCCTTCGAATACCGGGGCCGGACGATCCGCGTGACGCCGTCACCGTTCCGTACCGGAGGCCCGGGGATCATCCTCGGTGGCAGCAGTGAACCGGCCGCGCGACGGGCAGCGCGCATCGCCGACGGTTTCATCCCCTCGGTTCCCGAAGTATGGGAGTTCTACCGGGACGAGGTGCGGCAGCTCGGCCGCCCGGATCCCGGGCCGTCCCCTCTCGGCGCGAACCGAACGGTCGCGCTGGCCGAGGATCCCGACTCGGGTTGGGAGCAGATGGCGCCGTTCTTCCTGCACGAGACGAACGCGTACGGCGCCTGGCAGGCGCAAGACGACATCGCGTCGCCGTATCGGACCGTCGCGACCTCGGAGGAGCTCGAGAAGTCGGGCCAGTACGGGGTGCTGACGCCCGACGACCTCGTCGACGAGCTTCGCGGCGCTCCGTTCCCGTTCGCGATGTTCCACCCGTTGTGCGGAGGGATGCCGCTCGACCTGGCCTGGTCGAGCCTGCGGCTGTTCGAGAACCGCGTCATGCCGGCGTTCGCCTGACTGCCGAATGTCCTCCCGCTGAGTTGGGACACTTTTCCGCCCTATAGACGGGAAAACGTCCCAACTGATCGGTGGACGTCAGGTGCGGCCGCTGAAGTCGACCTGGCCGGTTGTGAGCGCGGCGCTGAAGCCCGCGTCGATGTCGATGTTGACTCCGTTCACGTACGAGGCGGCCGGTGAGCCCAAGAACGCGAGCACCATCGCGACCTCGCGTGGCGCGACCGCCCGTCCGTTCATCTCCCTGATGTTCCAGTCGATGATCTGATCGCTCGTCGTCTTGCGGAAATCGGGCAGCAGCGGCGTGTCGATCGGTCCCGGGCACACCGTGTTCGTGCGGACGCCGCGTCGCATGGTCGGACGCGACGAGCGCAACGTGTACACCTCCACGAGCTCCTTCGAGAAGTTGTACGGGGTCTGGCCGAGCCGGTCCCGGTGGTCGTCGAACCACTTCAGGGCCGCCGACCAGCCGTCGGCGAGATCGATGTCGAGCAGCTCGTTGATCGGCTGCAGACGCTTCCGCCACAAGTCGCCGGCGAGCGACGCGGTGTTGACGATCGCGGCGCCGCCGGGCATGCGGTCGAGTAGCCCCTCGGAGAGCGTGCGCAGGGCGAGGTAGTTGACGGACAGGACCGTGTGGGGTGGCTGTGTGTCGGCCACGCCGGCGTTGTTGAACAAGGCATGCACAGGACCGTCGATACGCCCGACGGCGCCGCGCACAGCTTCCTCGTCGGACAGATCAGTCTCGAAGAAGGCGTCGTGCGGACCGCTCGGCGCCTCGAGGTCCAGCACCGTGACGTGCGCCGTGTCGAGCTCATGCAACACCTGCAGCAGCGCGGCGCCCACGCCACGCGCCGCACCTGTCACGACGACGCGGCGGGCTTCGTAGCTGAACGGATGGGTCATCGATCCTCCTACCTACGCTCGCCGCCGCGTCGTCTCAGACACACGACCGAGCAGCTTGCTCATCAGCACGTACTGCGAGTTGCCGTACGGCCACTGGGTCACGACCTTGCCGGTCGGAGACTTGAAGTAGTTGTTGCTGACCGTCCAAGACGTGCCGTCCATCTTCGACTGGAGCCAGCCGTACCAGCGCGCTTCGAAGCTCGGCCTGACCTCGATCGCCGTGACGCGCTCGCGTCGCATGCGCTTGACCGCGCGCACCGCGTACTCCGCCTGGGACTCCAGCATCGAGACGATGTCGCCACCGTTCGTGCCGGGACCGTAGAGCATGTAGAAGTTCGGGAACCCCGGCACGGTGATCCCGAGATAGGCGCGTGGCTCGCCGGCCCAGTGCTCCTGCAACGTGCGGCCGTCGCGCCCGACGACGCGCAGCCGGGCGAGATAGTCCGCGGGTTTGAAGCCGGTCGCCATGACGATGACGTCGACCGCGCGCTCTACGCCCTCGGCGTCGACGATACCCGTGGGCGTAACCGACGCGACGGCGCGTGGAACGAGCTCGACGTTCGGCTTCTTGAGCGCGGAGTAGAACGTGCTCGCGAGAACGGGACGCTTGCCGGGATACGGGTATTTCGGTGTGACCGCCTCGCGCAGGTCGGGACGGTCGGCGAACTTGCGCGCGATGTAGTCGCGGCAGAGTTGCTCGCGAGCGCGGTTCGCCTTCGTGCCGGGTCGCCAGATGCGCCCGTCCCACAGGTTCTTCTCCAGCAACAACCTGAGCCGCCAGCGCTCGCGTAGGCGCCGCCACCGGCTGGCGTATGCGATGCGCTCGTCGTCGGTGAAGTCCTTCTCGCCCTTGGGAAGCACCCAGCCGGGCTCGCGCTGGAACACGTAGAGGCGCGCAACGATCGGCTGGATGGCCGGCACGATCTGAGTGGCCGACGAACCGACGCCCACCACGGCCACGACCTTGCCGGCGAGGTCGTGGTGGTGCTCCCACCGCGCGGTGTGGAACTTCGGACCCTGGAACTCCTCGAGTCCGGGCCAGTCGGGATACCTCGGCACGTTGAGGAAACCGACGCCGCTCACGAGGACGTGGCACTCGTCGACCGTGCCGTCGTCCAGACGCAGCGTCCAGACGTGGCGATCGTCGTCCCACGTGGCCGACTCGACCTCGACCCCCAGCTGGAGGTGGGGTCGCAGGCCGAACTCGTCGACGGTCTCCTCGAGGTACTTCTGCAGCTCGGCCTGCTTCGCGTGCGTACGCGTCCAGTCGTGCTGCTTGAAGGAGAAGCAGTAGAGATGCGAGCCGACGTCGACCTCTGCACCGGGGTACGTGTTGTCCCACCAGGTGCCACCGATGCCGAGCGAAGACTCGTAGATCGTGAAGGTGTCGATGCCGGCGCGCTTCAGCTTCACACCGGCCGCGATCCCACCGAACCCGGCACCCACCACCACGACCCTCGGCGTGCCGGAGGGACCGAACAGCTCCTCAGCCGCCGCCACTTGGCTCTCCATAGATCATGAACTCGAGCAGATTGCCGTCGGGGTCGCGCACGTAAACGCTGGACGCCTCAGCGCGGCGACCTCCGTGCCGTGACACCGGACCCTCGATGATCTCCGCGCCGGCGTCGCGCAGCACCTGGTGCAGGACCGCGGCCGATCCGTCCCAGACGAAACAGACATCCCCGCACGGCGGCACCGCGGCCGGCGCCCGCAGCGTGAACTCCTCCCGCGGCCACAACTCGGGCCGGTGGAAATTGATCATCTGGTCGCCCGCGTAGACCGACACGATGCTGCGCTGCTCCGCGACGTCGAGCCCGAGTGAGCGGTAGAACCCGATCATCGCCGCGGTGTCGCGCATCGGCAACGACACGTGGTCGAAACCGCGGATGCGCTCAGCGCACATCGGCGAAGCGGTACAGGCGGGCGCAGTTCGTCGCCGTGACCTTCCGGCGATCCGTCTCCGGTAGCGACCCCAACGACTCATCGATCGCTTCGCGCGAGTGCGGGAACGTGCTGTCGGTGTGGGGATAGTCGGACGCCCACATACACGAGTCGGCACCGAGGAGCGGGACCAGCTGGGGCGCGAGGGGCTCCTCTTCGAACGTCGCGATCACCTGCCGGCGGAACAGCTCACTCGGCGCCACGGCGGGCGCGTAGTCGAGCTTGTCGCGAAGGGCGTGCCACTCGCCGTCGAGGCGGGTCAGGAAGTACGGCAACCACCCCACACCGGACTCCGCGAGCACGAGCTTCAGAAGGGGATGCCGTTCGAGCGCGCCCGAGAAGATCATGATCGCGAGCGGCTCGTCGAGCTGGAGCGGCAGCACGCTCGCGTACGCAGCCGACTGCCACTTGCCGACCTGGTAGCTCAGCTTGGACGACGTCCCGCCCTTGATATGGAAGCTGATCGGCAGGCCGGTCTGCTCGGCCACGGCCCACAGTCGATCCCACGCCGGGTCGCCGAGGTCGACGTCGAAGGCCCCGAGGATCGCGCCGCGGTGGCCGAGTGCCGCGGCGCGTTCGAGCTCGGTCGCAGCGGCCTCGGGGGAGTGGCCCGGAAGGAACGCGAGCACGCAGAGACGGTCGGGCGCGACCGCGTTGAATTCCTCGACTGCCCAGTCGTTCCACGCCGCATAGCAGGCCCGTTGGAGCCCGGGATCCGCGATCGGGAAGCCGAGCGACAGCGGCCCGTAGATCACCGACGCCGCGAGGCCGTCGCGGTCCATGTCTTCCAGGCGGAGCTTCGGGGTGCCGGCCCGGTACCCGTCGTCTTCGATGCCAGCGCGCCCGATCGCGCTGAAGCTCTTCACGAACTCCTTGTCGGGTGGCATGCCGCTGCGACCCATCACCCGGTCCTCGCACACCCACGCCGCGCCCTTGCTGCGCGTCTCGACGTGCGGCGCGCGCTGGGCGTCGGCCTTCGCGAGCCGCGCCTGCCAGAGGTCGGGCGGCACCGCGGAGAGGTCCAGATGGTCGTCGCAGGAGTAGATGGCGTCCGTCGGATCCATGCGCGTCGCCTCCCCGTTCACGGTTACCGCGTCGTGGAGCCGGCGCGGTCGGCCAGGAGCTCCTTGATCGGGCGCGGCGGTGAGCCGGCCGTGGTGCCACCGTCGACCGGCAGCACGATGCCCGTCACCTGCGAGGCCCGATCGCTCGCGAGGTACACCATGGCGTTCGCCACGTCTCTGGGTGATCCGACGCGCTGCAGCGGCTGCATGGCCCGCACGATCGCACCCTGATCCAACGACTTGTTGATCTCCGTCGGGATGTGCGCCGGTGCGACGCAGTTCACACGGATGTCGTATCGCGCGAGCTCGATCGCGATCGAGCGGGTGAAATGGATGACCGCCGCCTTCGACGCCCGATACGCCGTCACACCCGCGCCGGCGTTGATCCCGCCGATCGACGTGGTGTTGAGGATCACGCCGCCGCCGTGATCCTTCATGTGCCGCGCCGCGCGCTGGCTCCCGACCATCACGCCGAAGACGTTCACGGCCATCACGCGGTCGAAGTCCTCGAGATCGTCGTCGAGGAAGCGCTTGGGTGAGCCGCCGATCCCCGCGTTGTTGACCATCACGTGGAGACCGCCGAAACGTGTGACCGCGTAGTCGACGACCGCCTGGAGATCGTCCGCCTGTGCGACGTCGGTCCGCTTGAACGCAGCCGCCGGACCGAGCCGCTCCGCGAGCTCCTCACCGCCCGCCACGTCGACGTCCGCGACGACGACCCGGGCGCCCTCCTCGACGAAGAGCTCGACCGTGCCCCGGCCGAGTCCGCTCGCGCCTCCGGTGACGATGGACACCTTTCCCGCGAGCTCCTGACCGGTCGACATCGGGCGTCCCCCTCGTGCGCTCGGTGGCGGACGGGAAATAACACTCGTGTCACGGGACCGTACCACCTCGTGGCGCAGGGCGCCCGTCCGCGGCCCGAGACAGCGGGGCTGACTAACGGTAGTGTCACAGACGCACCGTGAACGCGGGGCCGGAGATGGAGGGCGAAGACGGATGACCGGATCCGAGACCGACACCCGCAACTTCGACGAGATCGACTTCTTCCGCGCCCGGCCGCTCTACCAGAACCCGTACCCGTACTACGAGTACCTCCGTTCGCACGGCCCGGTGTGGCGCGAGCCGCATCGCGGTGTGGTCATGATCACGGGCTACGAGGAAGCGATCTCCGTGCTCACCGACACGGCGACCTTCTCCAACTGCAACACGGTGAGCGGAGTGTTCGCGAGCTTTCCCGTCCCGCTCGAGGGCGATGACATCAGCGAGATCATCGAGGAGTACCGCGACACGCTCCCGTTCAGCGATCAACTCCCGTCGTTCGATCCTCCCAAGCACACCGCGCACCGCGCGCTGCTGATGCGGCTCATCACGCCGAAACGGCTGAAGGAGAACGAGGAGTTCATGTGGCGGCTCGCCGACCGCCAGATCGACGAGTTCGTCGCGCGCGGCGAGTGTGAGTTCATCCACGACTACGCGAACGCCTTCACGCTGCTCGTGATCGCCGACCTGCTCGGCGTTCCCGAGGAGGACCACGAAACCTTCCGTGAGGAGCTGCAGGGCGACAAACGACCGGTGAACTCCGAGATGGCGCACAAGCCGCTCGAGTTCCTCTACGACCGCTTCACCGCGTACATCGAGGATCGCCGGCGCGAGCGGCGTCACGACGTCATGACCCAGCTCGCGACCGCGACGTTTCCGGACGGGTCGCTGCCCGAGGTACACGACGTCATGCTCATCGCGGCCAACCTGTTCGCAGCCGGCCAGGAGACGACGGCCCGGATGCTCGGTACCGCGTTGCGACTGATCGGCGAGCGCCCCGAGCTCCAGCAAGCGCTGCGCGACGACCGTGAACTGATCCCGAAGTTGGTGGAGGAGGTCGTGCGGCTGGAGAGCCCGATTCAGGGCAACTTCCGCCTGGCTCGCGTCCCGGCGACCGTGGGCGGCATCGAGCTCCCCGCGGGCACGACGGTGATGGTGCTGAACGGCGCCGCGAACCGCGATCCGCGACAGTTCGAAGATCCGGCGGAGCTCCGCCTCGATCGGCCGAACGGTCGCCAGCACATCGGGTTCGGCTTCGGAATCCACGCCTGCGCGGGTGCACCGCTCGCCCGCGCCGAAGGACGTGTCAGCATCGAGCGGCTCCTCGCGCGCATGGCCGACATCGCCATCTCCGAGGCCGAGCACGGACCTGCGGGCGAGCGGCGATACTTCTACACACCGAT
>CAZJSY010000064.1:0-17518 GCA_964548555.1 uncultured Burkholderiales bacterium | reverse complement strand
GCGGCCGTTGTAGTACTTCTTCAGGAACAACGCCATCTGGTAGCGCTGCCGGTAGCTGTTGCTCGTCGCCAGCGGCGTGTTGACGGTGAGATGGATGCGCATCAACGAGAGCAGGGGCATCAACACGAGTGCGAGGGCCAGCGCGGCGGCCCGCCGGTTGCGGGGTACGACCTCTCCCGCGATGCGCAACGCGAGGAACGAGCCGGCGATGACCAAGTAGGCCTGGTATCGCTCGTACCACCCGAAGTTCGCGAGCTCGGCGTGCAGGATCGTGGCGACGACGAAGGTGACCGCCATCGTGGCGTTGCGGCGCGGCCCCCCGGCCCAGGCCCACAGCAGGTAGGCGAGCGCGACGACGAGCAACACGAGCACCGCGGGATCCGAGGTCAGCACCGACATGAACTCGCGCGGCCAGCGCAATACCGCCAAGCCGCTCTTGTTCTGCAACGCCGTCTTGGCGAGCACGGAGTTGGGGAGGAACCCCTCGCCGTAGCTCACATTGATGAGCCCGAAGATCACGATGGGAAGGGCGCTGACGGCAAGCGCCAACGCGGCGAGTCGCGTGGCCTGCGTCCGCGACCAGTTGCGCATCGTCTCGGTGTTGCGCAGCCATGGTGTGGTGGCCGCGAGGAGGGCGACAGCGCAGCCGGTTGCGACGAACGCCGTCTCGTAGCGCACCATGGTTCCGAGCGCGAGCAACACGAGCAGCGGCGCGCCGGCGCGCAAGGTGAGGCGCTCGCTCTCGAGATGTTGCAGCTTGATCAACACGGCCAGCACGAGCAGGCACTGCAACGTGTGTTCCATGCCGACGAACACGAGACCGGGAAGGAACCAGAGCACGACCGCGGCGACGGCGAGCGTCACGACCGCGAGTCGTTCCCGCGCCCGCGGCACCAGGAAGTCCTGGTTCTTCGCGATGAGCCAGAGCAACCACACGGCAGCCGCGAGGTTGAGCAGCAACGGAAGGGCGGTTCGCGCGAAGGGCAGCACCGACGTGAAAGCGGCGAGCAGCAGTGTCCACCCCGGCGACGACGATGCCGATGCGTAGTGCCCCGCGGTAACGCCCCACGTGCCGTGATGGAGCAACTGGCGGACGATACTGACGTGGATGGCGGTGTCGTCGAAGACGTAGAGGAAGTGCCCGTCGTTCTTCACGAGATCGCCGACGAACATGCCGGCGACGACGAACAAGGTGACGCCACACGCGACCCACAGGAACCTGTGCCGGTCGTGACGGTCGGGGAGCGCCGAGACGGGCGGGCTCGTGGTCTCCGGCTCAGGGTGCTCGACGGCAACGGCGTCGGTGACGCGCAATCGATCTCCTGCCTCAGTCAGGTCGTGGGGGCTGACGCGGCTCACGCGGGAATGACGAGCCTACTCAGCGTCGTCGCACATTCTTGACAGCGCGCGCACGAAGACGTGGTGACGACTCGACGTCGCGTGTGCCGTATACCCGCAGGTCAACGGCGACCCGCGCGCCGCACCCGATGGGGTCGGTGGGCCATGGCGAGCAGCTCCGTGTCGCCTGAGCTGTCGCCGTAAGCCCAGATCACGCACTCGTCGGGGTCGTGGCCGCCGAGCCACGCGCGGAGCCGGTCGACCTTCTCCACGCCACGGCAGTTGCGCCCTACGAGGCGGCCGGTGAACCGGCCGTCCGGGCCCACCTGGAGCGTCGTCGCGAGCACCGCGTCGAACCCGAGCTGCGGTGCGAGCGGCTCGAGATACGTCGACAGCGACGCCGATACCAGGACGAGCTCGTGACCCTGGTCGCGGTGCCACCGCACCTTCTCGAGGGTGTCGGGGCGCAGTCGCGTGGAGTCGTTGGCGAGGCGCTGCGCGAACGCGCGTCCGGCCTCGGCGATCGGCGCCGCGTCACGGCCGGCGAGCAGCCGGCGCAAGAGCGCTTCCTTCGGGTCGTCACGGCTTCCCCGACCGGTGAGCGCCAGCGTGAGCTGTGGCGACACCGCGGCCAGTGCGGCCGCGACGCGGGCCCGGCCGCACGCGTACACGAGGAAGGGCACGACGGTGTCACGACGCGTGATCGTGCCGTCGAAATCGAACGCCGCGACGACTCGTTGCCCCACGTCAGATCGGCAGTCTGCGGAACACGGGCCGGGGGACGTGTCGCAGCACCGACATGAACCATCGCAGCGTCGGAGGCGCCCAGACCGTGGTCGCACCGGAGGCGACGCCCGCAATGATCGCGTCGGCGACGGCTTCGGGTGTCGTCGACATCGGCGCCGGCTTCAAGCCTTCGGTCATCTTCGAGCGCACGAAGCCCGGTCGCACGACGAGCACGTCGGCACCCGAGCCGACCAGGCTGTCGGCCAGCCCCTGCGCGAACGCGTCCAACCCCGCCTTCGACGAGCCGTACACGAAGTTGGCCCGACGAGGCCGCTCACCCGCGACCGACGACAGCACGACGAGGGTGCCGTGGCCCTGGTCGCGCAGACGGTTCGCGACGGGGATCATCACCGAGACGGCGCCGACGTAGTTGGTGTTGATGATCTGGAGCGCCTTGTCGGGTCGACGCTCGGCCTCCAGCTGATCTCCGAGCACGCCGAAGGCGACGAGGACGAGGTCGAGGTCGGGGTGCGCGTCGAACGCCTCGTTGACGAAGCGCTCGTGCGACGCGACGTCGTTGGCGTCGAAGGGGACGACTTCGACGGTCGGTCCGTCGGGCCGGGCCCGCAGCTGCTTCGCACTCGCCTCGAGACCCTCGAGGTCCCGTCCGGCGAGCACGACGAGGCGACACCGGCGTTCGGCGAGCTTGCGCACGGTGGCCAGTGCGATGTCGGAACCTCCGCCGATCACGAGCACCGACTGCACCGCGCCCAGGGCGTCTTTCATCGTGTTGCCTCGCTCTCTCCGGCCGCCCGGGCGCTCAGAGGTGGAGGCGACGGGCGAGGTCGGACTGGAAGACGCGGTCGGGATCGAGCTTCGCCCGCAGCTCCCGCCACTCGTCGAGGCGAGGGTACATGCGCGACAGGAGCTCGGGACGCAGCCGCGAGTCCTTCGCGAGGTAGATCCGGCCACCGGCCTCGACGACCACCTCGTCGAGATCGTCGAGCAACGTCGCGAGACCGGCGTTTCCGGCCGGGATGTCGAGGGCCAGCGTCCATCCCGGCGCGGGGAACGAGAGCGGTGCCGGGTTGCCGGGTCCGAAGCGTTTCAGCACGGCGAGGAACGACGCGGCGCCCGCCCCGCTCAGTCGCTCGATGGCCTGGCGCATCGCCTCTTCCTGCCCGAAGGGAACGACGAACTGGTACTGGAGGAATCCGGTGGATCCGTAGAGGCGGTTCCATCCGTCGACCATGTCGAGCGGGTAGAAGCTGCTGATCGAGTGGATGGCGCCGCGTTGGTCGCGAGGCGCCTTGCGGAACCACAACTCGTTGAACGCGCGGATGCTGAGCGGGTTGACGAGGCCACGTGGCGCCCAGGGAGGCGCCTTGAACGGGATCCTCGGGTGGAACGACAGCGGATCGGACTGCCGGCGGCGCGGGAGCTCGGCGACCGTCGCGTGATCGCTTCGTGTGAGCACCGCGCGGCCGAGGGACTTGCCGCGGGCGAGGCAGTCGATCCACGCGACCGAGTAGCGGTACTCGTCGTCGTGGTCCTCCATGCGCGTCATCAGGTCGTCGAGGTCGGCGGCCCGCTCCGTGTCGACGCGCACGTACGACGTCTCGATGCCTGTGAGGCGGAACGTCGCGTCCAGCACCACTCCGGTGAGCCCCATTCCGCCCGCGGTCGCCCAGAACGCGTCGGGATGTTGATCGGGCCCGACGACGAGCCGTTCACCGCCGCCCGTCTGCAGGGTCAGCGAGATGACGTGGTTGCAGAAGCTGCCCTCGAAGTGATGGTTCTTGCCGTGGATGTCGGCCGCGATGGCCCCGCCGACAGTGACGAACCGTGTGCCTGGCGTGACCGGCACGAACCATCCCATGGGAACCAGCCGGTGCATGAGCTCGTCGAGGCTGGTGCCCGCGTACGCGGTGACGAGACCGTGATCGAGGTCGAGCGATCGGATGCCGCGCACCCCGGTGATGTCGAGCACGTCGCCACCCGCGTTCTGCGCGGCATCGCCGTAGCTACGACCGAGGCCGCGGGGGATCGTGCCGCGCTCACCGGTACGAGCGACGTTGT
Organism: uncultured Burkholderiales bacterium; assembly: GCA_964548555.1. Lineage (GTDB taxonomy): Bacteria > Actinomycetota > Acidimicrobiia > IMCC26256 > JAMXLJ01 > JAMXLJ01. Next base: position 13,375 of record CAZJSY010000064.1, on the reverse strand, counting down.
GTGCGACTTCCTCGTCGCCGGTGGGGTGCAGACAGCGCGCCGCCGTCGGCGACGTGCGACCCCACCCGCTCAGCAGTGTGCGCTCCGGCTGATCAGGCGACATAGAGCCCCACCGCGACGATGATGGCCCACGCCACCCCCATGAGCTGCAAGGACCGGTCGCCGAGCACGATCTCCTCGGGCGCTGCCCCGCCACCGGAGTCGACGATCAGGGCGTAGCGCAAAACGCCGAGCACGAAGGGGACGATCGACAGCTCGAACCACGGAACGCCGGAGTGCCCGCGCGCCTTCTCGAACGCCCAGAGGCAGTACGCCACCATGGCCACGCCCGAGCTCACCGCGACGACGTAGCCGAGGTAGGCGGTCGTGTAGTGGGCGAGCGTGCTGCGGTGGTCGGCCCGCGACGCGCCGAGCTCACGGTGCTCCGCGTGACGCTTGCCCGCGACGACGAACAGCGATCCGAACGACGCGACGATGAAGAACCAGTTCGAGATGGGCACGTGCACCGCGACCGCGCCGCCGATCATGCGCAGCACGAAGCCGGCCGCGACCGCGCCCAGGTCGATCACCGCCTCGTGCTTCAACCAGATGCTGTAGCTCGTCGTCAACGCGAGATATGCGGCGATCACGACCGAGAGGCGCCAGGTGGCGGCGAACCCGACGCCGATCGCCGCGAGGATCAGGAGGGTCCCCACGACCTGGGCCGTCCGCACCGACACTTCGCCCGCCGCGATCGGACGCCGGCGTTTGGTCGGATGACGGCGGTCGGCCTCGACGTCGAAGGAGTCGTTGAGGAAGTAGGTGCCCGACGCGGCCAACGTGAACGCGGCGAACGCGATCGCGGTGCGCCAGAGCGCGCTGCCGTGCGTCAGCACGCCGGCGGCCCCCGGAGCGGCCGCGACCAGCACGTTCTTCACCCATTGACGGGGACGGGCGGTGCGGAGCAGTGCTCCCGGGCGAAACATGCGACGGGACTGGTGCCCGTTCGTCGAAGGTTCCGGAACGCTGCCCGCCGGGCCGGACCGTCCGAGCTGGGTGCCGATCTCCTCCGCCAAACCAGTCCCCGAGCGTCGACCTGCGGAACCGAAACTCTATCCGGCGCGGGGTCCGGAACTGCTGCTCTCCGAAGCGACCGAGCCCTCGCCCCGGTCGGCCCGGTCGCGCGATTCGGCCGCGGCCCACGAGAAGATGCCCTTCGACATCGTCGAAGCCTCGGTCTCCGCGCGCGTGGTGAAGACGTCGGCCCTGACCCGGTGTGCCGCCGGGTCCTCGGGCGCGGCCGCCACCGCCCACTCGGCGAGCTGCCCGGCGAGGCGCAGGTCCCCGGAACCGGCCACATCCCGCGCCCGGGCCACGAGGCGGTCGACGCCGCCGGCGAGCGCGGCAACCTCACGCGCGACCGCGACGTCGGGCGGCGGCTTCAGCCGAGCCGGGTTGCCGTCGTACCAGCCGCCATAGAGACGCCAGACGTTGCGGATGACGAACTCGGGCTCGTCGTAGATCGGGCGGAGATACGGACGGGCGAGCAGCTCGGGCGGCGCCTCGACGGAGTGCACGATGTCGTCGAGCCGGGCACCCTGGTTCATCAGGGCGACGGTCTGGTCGTGCAGCGACTCGAGGAGCACGGCCGTGTCGAGGAGGGCCTGACGGACGCGGCCGGCGCCGCGGATGGGAAGCCCGTGTCCGGGCAGGAGGAGCTCGGGTTCGAGCGCGGCCATCTCGCGCATCGCCCGCGCCCAGTCGAGCGGGTACCGCTGCACCTTCTGCGGATTGCCACAGTTGGGCGAGGCCCAGATGAACAGGTCGCCGGTGAGGAGGACCCGTCGCTGCGGAGCCCACACCCAGGTGTGGTCATCGGTCTCACCACGTGCGTGATGCAGCTCGAAGCGTTCGCCTGCGAGCTCCACGACACGGACGTCGCGGTACGTCTCGTCGGGATAGCGGTACTCGGTGGGCCACTGGAGACCCGCCGCCTGGAACTGTCGCGCGTTGATGACGGCGTTGTATCCGGCGGTGCGCACGTAGCGCTCGAAGCGTGCCGTGATCGCCTCGTGCGCGATCACTCGCGGCGCGGGCTTGCCGTCGCGACGGGCGTCCGCTTCGTACCGCTCGACGCCGAAGCAGTGGTCGACGTGACCGTGCGTGAACACGATGGTGTGCACGGGATCGGTTCGCCAGGCGCGCAGCGCGTCGTGCACGCGTTCCGCCAGGAATGTGCTGCTCGTGTCCACGAGCAGCAAACCGTCGTCGGTCGCGAGTGCGCTCGAGTTGGCGAACGCGGCGACGAACGCGCCGCCCTCGATCTCGGCGAGCTCGCCGAAGAGCCTGAACGGGTGGTGTTGCTCGATGTCCAGCTCGCCCGTGAACAACCGGTCGGCGAGCTCCAGCAGATCCGCCATCGTTGACCTCCCGTCGAAGTCTCGCAGCCCGGCCTCGTGTGCGCGCGGTCGGCCCCGCGCGGCGGCACGCCCAGCTCCCCCCGGCCGGCGCCTGGCGGTGCCGTATCCTCTGCGCCCCATGGCTGTCGCGTCCCTGCCGGCCCCAGCGTCGTGACCGCGTCCCGGCGCGCATCCCGTACGGTGCTCGCGCAGGCGGCCGCCGAGCTCACGGCGCGCGACCCGACCATGGGAGCGCTGATCGCCGCGGCGGGCCCGCCCACGATGGTGAGCGCGCGGCGCCAGTCCCCGGCCGACCACTTCGCCGCGCTGGCCGAGTCGATCATCTACCAACAGCTCGCGGGCCGTGCCGCCGCAGCGATCCACGGTCGGTTCGCGGCGCTCTTCGACGGTCCGCCGACACCGGCCGCGGTGCTGGCGCTGCCGGTGGAGACGATGCGCGGCGTCGGGCTCTCGGGTGCGAAGACGGCATCCATCCGTGACCTGGCGGAGAAGGTCGAGTCCGGTGACGTGCAGCTCGACAAGGTCGCCCGGCTCCCCGACGACGAGATCATCCGGGAGCTCAGCCTCGTGCGGGGGATCGGTCGGTGGACCGCGGAGATGTTCCTGATCTTCCGCCTCGGGCGTCTCGACGTGTGGCCGGTCGACGATCTCGGCGTCCGCAAGGGGTACGCGCGGCTCTACGGGTTGGAGGTCCCGCCGAAGCCCAAGGAGCTCGAGATCCTCGGCGACCGGTTCCGTCCGTACCGTTCCGTGGCGGCCTGGTACTGCTGGCGCGCGGCCGAGACCGTGACGCCCGGCGGCACTGCGGAGCCCGTCTGACCCGAACGGGTCACCGACGCACGAGCGACGAGTACCGGACGCGCATCTCGTCGACATAGGCCGCGAGGGCGCCGAGGCCCACTGCGGCTCGACGCGCGTCCACGCCGCCGGGATCCTCCACCGGCCATGGTTCCAACCGACCGGCATCACGTCGCACGAGCTGTGACCCGTAGACCTGCGGGAGCCCGTCGGCGATGCGGACGCGGTCGAGGAGGAGCGCGTGGTGGACTGCGGGCGCGTCGTCGCAGTCGACCGCCAGCTCGAGCATCTCGAGGCAGCGCCGTTGCAGCTCGGGATCGAGCACCGCGTGGTGCGCGACGAGCCATGCCGCCTCTTCGCCGTCGTCGCCCACGACGCTTCGCCCGGGCCAGCGTTCGAGATCGTCGAGGATCTCCCACAGCCGCGCCGCGTGCAGCGCGTCGAGGTCCCGGCGCTCGGGCGGATATGCGCCGCCCGGGTCCCCGAGGATCGCGGGAGTGAGCGACCGGCGCAGGCGACGGCCGGCTTCGGCCATCGCGACCAGCTCGTCGTGCAACGCCAGGTCGACCGGCATCGATCGAGGATATTCCCGCAGCGCGCGCTCTAGCGTTGGCCGCCGTGGACGAAGCCGCGTTCGAGGAAGCGGGGCTGTACGACCCGACGGCCCCGAACGCCTCGGACCGCCTCGCGCTGCTGCGCTGGATCGCCGAGCAGGGCATCGCGATCGATCGCATGGTCGAGGCGGTGAAGTCGGGCAGTCTGACGGGACTCGTCGCGGATCGCGTCATCCGGCCCGGGGAACGCATGACCCTGAGCGAGGTCGCGACGCGGGCAGGGCTCACACCCGACGAGGTGCGTCCGGTGTGGCAGGCGGCCGGCTTCCCTCCTCGGGACCCCGATGCGCCCGTGTTCACTCCGGCCGATGCCGAGATACTTCGCGCCTTCGGTGTTGCGTCGGAGATGTTCGGCTGGGCCGCGACACTGCGGTTCACCCGGGTCCTCGGGTCTTCGCTCGCCCGCATCGCCGAAGCGACGGTCTCCCTCTTCGCGGTCGAGGTGGAAGCCGGCCTCGCGGAGCGGGCGGCCGGAGAGCTCGCGCTGGCGCAGGCGAACCTCCAAGGAACCGTGGTGCTGAGCGGTCTGCCGCAGGTTCTCGACGTCCTGTTCCGTGACCACGTCGAGCTGGCGATCGCCCGTCAGCGCGCGACGCATGGCCCCGGCGAGCCATACGGAACCGCACGCCTCGCCATCGGCTTCGTCGACCTCGTCGGTTTCACACCGCGTTCGCTCGCGATGTCGACCACCGATCTCGCGAAGATGGTCGAGGACTTCGAGGGTCGCGCCGCCGATGTCGTCGTGTCACACGGGGGACGCGTCGTCAAGCTCATCGGCGACGAGGTCATGTTCGCGACGATCGATCCGGGCGAGGCATGCGCCACCGCGCTGGATCTCGTCGAGGAGTTCCGCGCGAGCGACGACGTGGCGCCGCGCGGCGGTGTCGCACACGGCGTCGTGATCACCCGCGGCGGCGACTACTACGGGCCGGTCGTGAACCTGGCCGCGCGGATCGCCGATCTCGCCGTGCCGTCGGAGGTCTTGGTGACCGCCGAGGTCGCTGCGTTCGGCTCCAGCTTCCGGTTCGAATCGGCCGGCCGTCGACTGCTGAAGGGCTTCAGCGAACCGGTGTTGCTCTACTCGGCGGCGCGTTGACGCTCAGCCGTCGAGCGTGCGGGGATTGCGGCGGCGACGACGCAGTTGGGTCGCGACGCCGATCCCGATCGCCGCGACCGCCGCGAGGACTTCCTCCGGTACCGAGCCTGCGCCGGTGAACGGAAGCGTCGACGTCACGGTGGCCGCCTCCACACGGGTGGGCACGGCCTGACGCGCCCCCTCCGGAGTGACGACGAGCGGCAGGACCATCGTCGGTGGTGTCGCGCCGGGCTGCGGCGTCGGGGCCTTCACCGGTACCGGCGGTGCCTCACACGCGTGATCGCCGATGCTCTGGCACACGTCGACGGTGAAGTCACCGCCCACCGCGTTGACGTTGCCCGTTGTGATCCCCGCGACCTCCGTCCCGATCGCCGCGAGGAGCCCACCTGCTTGCGCCCCGCCGGCCTGGTCGGCGACCGCGGCGGTGTTCCGGCCGGTATTCGCGAACGCGAACGACAGGTGGAGCACGCCGCTCACCTGTTCGATGCTCACGTTGGTGCCGTCGGACCCGTCCGGGCCCGGGATGCCGAGCAGCTGCATGGTGCCGGTGACGTCGCCACGTACCTGCAGCAACGCTCCACCCAGATCCACCGCAGACATGAGTTGCGGGGACGAACCCTGGTCGACCAGCCAGCCCGGGTGGAGGATCTGGTCCAGGAAGGACAGCGTCGAGGCCTGCGTCGTGGCGAGCTCGTTGCCGGCGCCCGGGCTCAGACCCAGCACCCCCGCAAGGTTGCCGCCGCTGTTGCCGACGGCGATGCCAAGGTTGGTGACATACGCGAGCTGCGAAGCGGACGCGGTGCCGTGCCCCGACACCGACCCGTTGACCGATTGACCGATGCCCGTCCGGGTGTCGTTGCCGATCGCGACCACGTTCCCGGTCGAGATGCCCGCTGTACCGCCCGACGACGACCCGGTGAACCCGTTCAGCGCCGGGAGCCCCGAGCCCCCGAACAGCATGGTGAGGATCGACTGGACGACCGAGTCCTCCGCGGCCGACAAGGATCCGACTCCGGCCGTGTTGAAACCTGAGTTCGCGAGGGCGATCCCGACGTTGACGATGACCGCGCGCTGATCGACGGTGAGGACGCCGTGATCGCTCGCCGCCAGGGTCGCGGTCTGGCCGATCGCGCTCGACGACCGGTCACCGATCGCCTGCGCGTCGCCCGTGGTGACCTTCCCGGCCGCGATCGCCGTCTGCCCGTTGCGACTGATCGTCGCCCCGACGAGCGCGACGTTGGAGCCGCTGTCGCCGAACGCGATGCCGATGTTGACGACGAACGCCTGCTGACCAGCGGTCTGGCCGTTGGTGATCTTCGCCGACTGCGTGATGCCGGTCGTGCCCCGCGCGCCGACGACGGTGACGTTGCCGGTGTCCACCGTCGCACTCGCCGTGCCCTCGAGGGGCGACAGCGCGACCCGGACGTAGTTGTGACCGGAGTTGGCCTCTGCGACGCCGACGTCGACGATGAGGCCGATCTGGACGACGTGGATCTTGCCCTGCCCGGTCGCCTGGGCGGATACCTGCTGCGTGATGCTCGTGTTCGCGTCCACGCCTTGCGCGTTGGCGTTCCCCGTGCCGACCGTGCCGGAGCCGTTCGCGGGCCCGGCGGCGGGCGGTGCGCCTGCCGGCGGTGTCTGCGACGTGGAGCCGACGGCGGTGTTCGCGCCGGAGACGGCGGTGGCGACGCCCGTGTTGGCGACGTCGGAGTTCTGAGTGTCGTCTCGCTTCACCGGCGTGGGCGTTCCCGCTGCGTCCCCCGCGGTGCCGCTCGCGGGCGAGGGGGCCTTGCCGGTGGGCGGCGGCAGGGGGGCCGTCGACGCCGAGATCTTGCGCGACGGGTCGACGGTCGGCGGTGGGGTGCTGCCGGTCGCCGGCGAGCTGCCCGTGGTGTCGGGGCTCCCCGGTCCGGGACCCGCCGCGGGGGTCGACGTCGGGGTCGAGGCGGCGCCGCCGCTCGTGCTCGCGGGCGTTGTGTCGGCGTGAGCACGCCCTGCGAACAACAGCAGCGCGACCACGACGGCGCCGCCCGCCAACATCAGCCGAAGCGCGTCACGCACCGGGGATCGCCGCGTGGGGGCGCAGCTCACGGTCGTCATCTCGAGTGTTCCCTGCTCTTGGTGCCGGTTGTGGTCGTACCGGGGGGCGCAGTGTGCTGGACGGGGATGGCGGGAGGCCACCCCCGTCGCGCACAATTTCCGTTTTGCTCGGTTACGAGCCGACCGAGCCGCTGTTGCTGGACGTGACCGACACGCCGCCGCTGTTGGTCTGCGTGACGTGCGTGGTGGTCGAGTTGCTCGCGGTGGCGTCGCCCGTGGTGATCGACGCCGTGGGGTTGGCCGAGTTGCTCGAGTGCGAGGTGTTCGACGCCGAGCCGCCGGTGTTGCCGCCGCTCGCCGTCGCGTTCCCGCCCAGAGCGAGCGCACCCGTGTGACCGCCGCTCGTGTCGGCCGACGCGTCCTGCGAGGTCGAGTTGCCCTGCTCGACGCGGTTGCCCGCCGAGTTGAAGCCCGAGTTGGCCGACGCGAACGACGCATTGTCGACGGAGCTGTGCTGGTCGACCGACAAGAAGCCCGCGGCGACCGAGGCGCCCGACTGGTGGATGCGACGTGCACCCGTCGGGTCGACGGTTCCCGTGTTGTCGGCCTTCACCTCGACGCCGCCGGAGTTCGACTGGTCGACCGTCGTCGAGGTGTCGTTGGTCGCGTTCGCCGAACCCGTGTGGATGGTGGCCTCGGGGTTCGCCGAGTTGGAGCTGGTGGCGTCGTTGGTGCAGTCGCCACCCTTGTTTCCGCCCGTGGCGTGGGCGTCGCCACCCTTGAGGGAGTCGCCCTCGTCGACGGGCGCCGCGACGCCGATCGCGAAGGTTCCCCCTCCGGAAGTGTCGGCGCTGCACTCCTGCGGCGTGCGGTTGCCCTGCTCGACGCTGTTGTGGGCGTCGTTGAAGCCCGTGTTGCTGTCGGCGGCGGAGAAGTTCGTCACTCCGCTGCTCTGGTCGATGCGCGCCGCGCCGATGCCGAGCGACGCGTTGTGCGAGTCGACATTCGTGTGCGGCTCGTCGTCGGGTTGCGCGAACGCGGTGCCCCCGGTGGCTATCGCCAGGGTGGCACCGCCCGCCAGCGCAATCGCCGCGAGCTTGTGCCTACATGTGATGTTCAACTGCTTCCTCCCAGTGGTCGTGCATGCACGGTTTGGCACCATCTCTGGCTGCCTGAGGAAACGTGTCATGGTCCCCGCCCGGGCCGAAGGACAGAAATCCGTTCGTTCCCCGACATTTCGCCGACACCGCGTCGGTGCGTACTCGCCGCGGCCGCCACGCCCGTGGTTTGCCGCGGATCGGTAGCCTCCGCTCATGCCGGGGGAGCGGGACTGGGGTCGCGCGAGCGAGCTCGACGACATCAGCGGTGAGGTGGCGATCGTCGGGATCGGCGAGACCGCGTACACGAAGGCGTCGGGTCGGACCGCGCGGGAGATCGGGGCCGAGGCGGCGGAGAAGGCCATCGCGGACGCCGGGCTCGAGCCGGGCGACATCGACGGTCTCACGTACTCGGGGACCTTTGCCGACTTCGACGTGCCCGCGTTCCGGAAGCACTTCGGTACGGATCACGAGATGTGGTCGTCGCCCTGGGGCGGCGGCATGGCCTGGGCCGCCACTGCGCCCCACCTGGCGGCGCGGGCGATCCGCGAGGGCAAGGCCCGCCACGTGCTCAACGTGTTCCCGGTGGCGTGGGCCACGCAGCGGTCGTCGATGACCGGCGGTCCCGGCGAGACACACGCCACCCAACCGCTCAAGCAAAACCTCGAAGTTCCGTTCGGGTGGTTCCCACAGCCGGTCTACTTCGCGACGATCGCCCGCCGTCACATGATCGAGTTCGGCACGACCGAGGAGCAGCTCGGAGCGATCGCGCTGGCGGGCCGCCGGCACGCGAACCTGAACCCCGCGGCCGTGATGCACGACCGGCCGATGACGATGGACGACTACCTGAGCTCACCGGTCATGGCGGATCCGCTCAAGTTGCTCGACTGTTGCCTGATCTCCGACGGCGGTGCGGCGTACATCACGACGACGGTGGAGCGTGCCCGTGACCTGCGCCAGCCTCCGGCCGTGGTCGCGGGTGTCGGTGACGCCAGGCTCACGGGGCGCAGCGCGCACTGGAGCCAGCAACGTCTCTTCACGTCGACGCCCCAGGTGTTCTCGGCGCCCGCCGCGTTCGGCATGGCGGGCATCGAGCCGCGCGATGTCGACGTGCTCACCGTGTACGACCCCTTCACCATCGTGTCGCTGATGCAGATCGAGGACATGGGTTTCTGTCCGAAGGGCGAGGCCGGGCCTTTCGTGGAGGGCGACACGTTGTTCCACGACTCCGGCACGTTGCCGTTCAACACGCACGGCGGACTGCTCAGCCACGCGTACGTACTGGGGATCGCGCACGTCGTCGAGGTCGTGAAGCAGCTGCGAGGCACCGCGCCCGCACAGGTACCGGGTGCCGAGATCGGCGTGTACGGCGGATACACCGGCGCGATGGCGTCGACGCTCGTGTTGCGCAAGGACCGTTAGGGGCCGACGTGGCGATCAAGCGTGCCGACTTCCCGTTGCCCGATCTCGCCGACGAGCACACAGCCGAGTTCTTCGCCGGCGCACAGCGTGGCGAGCTCGTGATCCCGCGCTGCGACTCGTGCGGCTCGTTGTGCTGGTATCCCATGACCCCATGCGACCGCTGTGACGGCACTGCCTTCACGTGGACACCGGTCAGCGGGCGTGGCCGCTTGTTCTCGTGGGCGGTCGTGGAACGGGCGTTCCTGCCCGCGTTCGCCGACATGGTGCCGTTCGTGTCGGGATTGGTGGCGCTCGACGACGACCCGAGGGTGCGGATCGTCTCGTACATCGTCGATGCACGGCCCGACGAGCTGCGTGCCGACGAGCCGGTCCAGGCCGTGTTCCGGCCGTTGCGGTTCCCCACGGTGCCGGGCCGGGAGGTCATCGTGCCGATGTTCAAACCCACGGGATAGGGGATGGCGCGAGTCGGTACGATCGTGCCTGGTACCGACGGGGGAGGGGCCGTGAAGGCATCGACGGCACGGCAGCGGCTGTTCGTCCTGGCGTTGGTGGTCGTGACGTCGATGGTCGTCACGGTCGCCGGCGCGGGGTCGGCGGTCGCGCGCGATGACCGCAACGGCAACGGTCCGTTCGCGGTGGGCACGCAGTCGTTCACGTTCGTCGACACGAGCCGGCCCACACCGCCGAACGGCAGCTTCGGCGGTGCACCGAGCCGAACCCTGCCGACGTTGGTGCTCTACCCGGCAGTGGGCGACCCAAGCCGGCCGCCGGTTCCGGGCGCGCGGGCACTGGGTGGCAACCATCGCTTTCCGCTGATCGTCTTCTCGCACGGATTCACCGCGACCGGGCCGGCCTACGCACCGCTCCTCGCCCTGCTCGCGCGTGGGGGCTACGTGGTTGCCGCGCCGACCTTCCCCCTGTCGAGTCAGAACGCCCCCGGCGGTCCGAACGGGAGCGACTATGTGAACCAGCCCGGCGACGTGAGCTTCGTCCTCACGCGGCTGCTGCGGCTCGAATCCGACGACGCCCGCTTCCGCCGCGAGATGGACGGGCGACGCATCGGCGTCGCGGGCCACTCACTCGGTGCGATCACGACACTCGGCGTCACGGCGAACAGCGCGGTGCAGGATCGCCGCATCGACGCGGCCGTCTCGTTCTCGGGTCTCAAGCTGCCGTTCGGTTCGGGCACGTGGTTCTCGAAACCCACGCCCCCGCTGATGCTCGTGCACGGCAACGCCGACGGCACCGTTCCGTACGGGGGCAGTGTCGACGCATACGGACAGGCTCCGTCACCGAAGGCGTTCCTGACGCTCATCGGCGCGCCACACACGCCGTTCTTCTCACCGTGGTTGGATCCGACGATACGAACGGTCCTCGACTTCCTCGATGGCTACCTCAAGCACGACCACGAGGCTCTCGAGCGGCTCGCGCGGGACGGCAACGTTCCGGGGGTGTCGTCGGTGCAACAGGATCTGCGCTGCAGTCGCTGCGACAAGGCCGCATAACGCAACCCGGTCGAAGAGCGGCTACGACCAGGGCGTGGTCGGGCGGTCCTGCAACGCGCCGTCGACCACGATGTCGACCCGCTCGTTGTAGAACGAGACGAGACCCGCGATGGGCGCGGCGTCGGGGATGGGCTGTTCGTACGACCATGCGATGTCGCCGAGCACCAGGTCACCCGTGCGGGCCGACCAGTAGGAGGCGTCGCCCTTGAAGGGGCAGTGCGAGGCGCTGTCGCTCGGGCTCAGCGGCACCTGGACGTCCTCGCGGGGGATGTAGTAGCGGGGCGGCAGGCCGGTCTCGTCGAGCACCTTCGCGCGCCGGGTGCTGGCCAGGGTTTGCCCGTCGAGGCGTACCTCCACGAGGGCGTCGTGGTCACGGATGGAGATCCGATGTCCTGCGCTCACGCGCGGGCCAACCACCGGCGGGCCGTTTGCATTCCCGCTGCCGTACTCCGCCGACGTCGACCGGTCGTCGACGCCTACCAGTTGCCCCAGTTCCGGTCCGGCTCGCCGGTGTCGTAGGCGAGTCGCACGTTGTCGAGCCAGGAGACGCTGTCGCCCAGCCCTCCGGGGCGGTTACGAGCCAGCCAGAGCCGGCGGTGCTCGGCCACGATGTCGTCGAGATCCGCCGCGAGCGCGGTACGCGTCGGTTCGGGTACGGATGCGAGCGTGCCATCGCCCTCGAGGCGGGCCTGCGCGTCGCGGCACGCGAGACGTACGAGTGCGACGGCGTTGCGGACCTCGTCGATCACGAGGGTGCCATCGTGGCGGGAGGGGCGTGCCGCGGCGAGGCGGCCTCCGAGCTCTTGCAGCCGGTGGTCGACGGCCGCGAACTCGTCTGCGTCGACGCCGGCGGTGAACTCGGTGCCCACGACCGCCTGGGGAAAGTACATGTGCATGACGAGCGTGGCGACGTTCGGGAACTGCGCACTCAAGCCGCGGTGAATGTCACCGAGCTCGAGGAGGAGCCGGCCGAGCTCGCCGGAGCTGTCGCGGAAGACGTGCGTGTCGAGCGCCGCGGCGAGATCGATGTGCCGGTTGGTCTCGTGACACCACGACACCGCTGCGCCGTACGCGAACCCTGGTTCGCTGATCGGCAGGTACTGCAGGTGCCCGAGATCGCCCCAGTCGGTGTTGAGGATGCCCGCGGCGCCGTGCGCGAGCGCGGCCGTCATCGCCTCGTCGCAGTTCGCACGCATATTCGCCGTGCGGCCGAGGATGCTGATCCAGCTGGACGTGCCCGGGCACACCCAGAACGGCACGCCCGCACGCTCGTATGCCGACGCGTGCTCGAGGAACGGGTGTCCGGCGTCGTAGCCCCATTCGCACACGGTCACCCCGGCCGGTAGCTCCGCGAGCAACTCCGGTGAGCCCCCGAGCACGTCGCTCCAGATGAGCATCTCGTAGCCGGTGAGCTCGGGCAGCTCGCGTAGCTCGCGCACCCATTCGACGTAGTCGGGAACGCGCGAGCGCGGGAGCTCCCACGGCTCGTCGAGACCTACGTGCACACGGCGGCTGTCGAACTCGGGCAACAACGCGGCGAGCAGCTCGCGCACGAGACGCAACGACCCTGGCTTCGACGGATCGAGCGTGGTAGGCGGACAGGTGCGGCCCTTCCAGTTCGTCCATCCGTCGGGCGCCAGCGCGAGCGGCCGGTATCGCTCGTGTCGAAGCCATCGTTCCATGTGCCCGAGCGTGTTCTGGTTGGGCACGAGCTCGACGTGCCGGTCGCGGCAGAACCGGTCGAGCTCGCGTATCTCCTCGGACGTGAACGGCGACGCGTCTCGCCAGACGTCTTCATGACCCGTGTAGGCGTAGGTGTGCTCCATGTAGAGCTGCACCTGGTTGACCTTCCACGAAGCGAGCCGGTCGATCAGGTCGCGGAGGGTCTCCATCGTGGGGACCTTGTCGCGAGACACGTCGAGCATCACGCCCCGCACGGGCATGTCCGGCCAGTCGCGGATACGGCACACCGGCAGCGCCGGACCTTGGGTACGCACGAGCTGCTCGAGCGTGTGGTGCGCGTAGAACACGCCGGCCGCGTCAGGGGCACGCACGTCGATGTGCCGAGGGGTGACGCGTAACTCGTATCCCTCGGGCGGCAGGGAGTCGTCGACGTGGACCTCGGGTTCCATCACGGGCGCATGGCCGTGACCGGCCTCGACGATTCGCGGCTGCGGGAGGAGGTTGAGGACGTCCACGCTCGTAGGTTGTCATCAATACGGAGGACGTGATCGGGGCCGTTGTACACTCACCCGAATTCTGGCCAGGGCCAGCGTCGTCCCGGGCAGGCAATCACGACTCATGCACGGTCGAGGCCGTGCGTTCGCCCGGAGCACGACACAGCCATGACGATCGGCCGTCCTGACGCCCAGGGTCTCTACGACCCCGCCTTCGAGCACGACGC
>CAZJSY010000063.1:0-17668 GCA_964548555.1 uncultured Burkholderiales bacterium | reverse complement strand
CGGCCCGCAGTCCCGAGGATGCGGCGAGCGTGAACGACGACGTGTCGCGGCTGCGTGCGGCCCTCACCGACCTGCCGCCGGAGCAGCGCCGTGCCCTCATCCTCGCCGCGTTCCACGGGCAGACGGCGCGCGAGGTCGGCGACGCCGAAGGGATCCCCCTCGGCACCGCGAAGACACGCATCCGCACGGCCATGTTGCGCCTGCGCGCGGCGCTCGTGTCCGAGGGTCAGGCGGAATGAGGCGGTCGTGATGAGCGCGCTGGGTTGTGCCCAGGTCCGCGATCTCGCTCCGGAGCTGGCGTTGGGTGTGCTGGGCGGTGCCGACCGCGCCGAGGTGCTGCTGCACGTCGACCGGTGCCCCGCGTGTCGCGCGCACGTCAACGAGCTGTCGGAGACGGTCGACGCGCTCGCCCTGCTGGCACCCGAGGCCGAGCCGCCCGCGGGGTTCGAGAAGCGTCTCCTCCATGCCATGGGTGTCGAGCGGCACCGCGGCTGGCGGGGACTCCTGCTGTCGCGATGGGCCGCTGCGGCGGCGGTCGCGGCGCTGCTCCTCGCCGGATCAACCATGGGGGCCCTCGCGAGTCTCGGCATCATCGGCGGGCACAAGAGCGGGATCAGCACCGAGTACGTCGAGACCCTGAAGAAGCTCGGGGGCACGTCGGTGAAGGGTGCGCCGATGATCGGCGTGTCCGGCAAGCAGACAGGTGAAGCGTTCGCATATCACGGCAAGTCGTCGTGGGTGTTCGTGTCGGTCGACTACAACTCGATGCCCTCGGGCAGTTACAGCGTGGTGCTGGACGACACCCACGGCCCGCACCGGCTCGGAACCATCGACATCGTCGACGGCCACGGGGCATTGGGCGTACCGGCGCCCGAGGGCACGAAGACCGCCAACGGCGTGCGGATCGTCGACGCCTCCGGAGCCATCATGTGCGAGGCACTGTTCGCCACCTGACGAGCGGCGTCAGACCTCCGAGGGGCTGACGTCGTCGAGGCCGAGCCCCACGGTCTCGGGCAGCCTCGGCGCGAGGAAGACGGCCGCGACCAGCGGAGCGATTCCGCACAACGCGATGGAGCGGCCGTACCCACCGAGTGGGCCTGCGAGGAATCCCGCGACCAACAGACCGACCACCGACCCGGTCACGCCACACACGAGCAGCAGCGAGTTCGACGTGCCTCGCATCTCGGTCGGGAACAGCTCCGCGTCGAGCGTCCCGATCGTGAGGGTGGACGCGCCGGCGCCGATGATCGCGAACGTCGACGTGAGCCACAGGGCGAGCCCCGACGTCAGGTAGAAGACCACTTGGAGGATCGTCGCGAGGAGCAACGCGATCACGGTGACGGGCCTTCGGCCGCGCGTCTCGGCGAGCTTGCCGCCGAGAACCAGACCGACCACACCCGGGACGCCGTTGGTGACGGTACGGAACAACGCCACCAAGGAATTCGAGAAGTGCCGTTCGTCGTGCAGGAACGTGTTCGTCAACGAGGCCGACGGCGCGCTGAACACGCTTGTCAAGAAGGCCAGGGCCGCGAGCAACGCGAAGCGCGGCCCGTACGACGCGTTGACGATCTCCGACACGCGGGCGCGCTCACCGCCACGGGCGCTGAGCGCGCCCCATCGCCGGGTCTCGGGCATCGCGCGCATCACCACGGGGAGGAGCACGACCGACGCGGCGCTGACCGCGAAGAGGATGCGCCACGCCTCGCGCCCGAGGTCGGCGAGCGGAAGCAGCACGACTGACAACGCGAACCCGGCGCCTGCCGAGAGGCCGAGCATCATGGCCGAGTACGCACGCGCTCCGTCGGGCGCATCCTCGATCGCGGCGATTCCGCCCACGACCACGAGCGCGTTCACGAACGCCCGGGTCAGCAGTTGACTCCCGGTGAAGATCTCCACGTTCGGTGCAATGGCCGCGACGGCGTTGGAGCAGCACAGGCCGACGAACGCAATCGCGAGGATCTGCCGCCGGCCGCGCCGGTCGGCTGCCGCGCCCACGACGAGCGCGATGAGCACCCCGGCCCGTGTGATCGCGAGCGACAAGCCGAGCTCGGCCTTCGAGGCGTGGAACGAATCGCGGATCGGGCCGCCGAGCTGTCCGAACAGGGCCGAGCCGAAGCCCGCGAGTGCGCCCAGCGCGCTGACGGCGGCGAGCAGGCGGATCTGGTCGTGACCGAACTCGACCGCCGGGAGGAATGTCGCCGGGCGCGGGGGAGGAGGGGGGTCGACCCCGGCGAGGGTCGCGCGCAGCGTCTCCGCCGCGTGCCGGAGGAGCCGGCCCATGGCGAACCGGATGACGGGTCCGAAGAAGAACTGGAAGAACGGGACCCGAAGCGTGTTCTCGGCCGACAGCTCGACGGTGGAGCCTCCGTCCGGATCGGCCACGACGGACACCCGCAGGCTCCCGTTTGCCGTGGTGTCGTGGGGGAGGCGGCCGCGAAGCGAGTCGTCACCTTCGGTCTCGAGACCCAAGGCGTCACGCGCGACCTCACGCACTCGTCGTTCCGGCGCGTCGAGACGAATCTGGAGGCGCCGGTGCATGTGCGGCATGCTACGGCGTCGTCCCGACAGACATGGAGGCACTCATGGCGCAGCTCAAGGCCGGCGACAAGGCGCCCGACTTCGCCCTCGTCGACCAGCACGGCAAGAAGGTCAAGCTGAAGGACCGTCGCGGCCGCAAGACCGTCGTGTACTTCTACCCGAAAGCCAACACGAGCGGCTGCACCACACAGTCCTGCGCGCTGCGCGACGCCGAGCCCGATCTCGGCAAGGTCGGTGCCGACGTGATCGGTATCAGCCCCGACCAGCCGGCCGCGCAGCTGAAGTTCGACGAGAAGTACGGTCTCGGTTTCCCACTGCTGTCGGACGCCGACCACGCCGTCGCCGACGCGTGGGGCACGTGGGGCGAGAAGTCGCTCTACGGCAAGAAGTACATGGGCATCGTGCGCTCCGCGTTCGTCGTCGACGAGAAGGGCAAGATCGGGGCCGCGTTCTACAAGGTGAGCCCGAAGGACACCGTTCCCAAGATCATGAAGGCGCTCCAGGGCGACTGATCAAGGGGCGCACGAATCTTGGCGGGATGGTCGCTGTCACCCTCACCCGGCGGAGTGACTGGGGCAAGGATCCGGCGTAACAGCGACCATCCCTTGCGGGCGATGCCCTGGGCACTCAGTGTCGCACCGCCTACTTCCAGCGCGATTCCAATGCATGAGATGCCGAGCTTTCTTCGAGCTCACGCACCCACCGCGTGGAAGCCGCCGTCGACGTGCACCATCTCTCCCGTCGTCGCCGGAAACCAGTCCGAGAACAGCGCGACGCACGCTCGCGCGACAGGAGTGGGATCACGGAGATCCCAGCCGAGCGGAGCCCGCTTCGACCAGACGTCCTCGAACTGCTCGAAGCCGGGGATGCTCTTCGCCGCCATGGTCCGTACCGGGCCGGCGCACACGAGGTTGACGCGAACGTTGCTCGGACCGAGATCGCGCGCGAGATAGCGGGCCGTCGACTCGAGCGCCGCTTTCGCCACGCCCATCCAGTCGTACACCGGCCACGCCTGCGTCGCGTCGAAGTCGAGACCGACGACGGAGCCACCGCCCTGCATGAGTGGGAGCGACGCACGCGTGAGCGCGGCCAAGGAGTAGGCGGAGATCTGCAACGCGACCGCGACGTCGTCCCACGGCGCCTCGACGAAGCCACCCCCGAGACAGCTCTCGGGAGCGAACGCGACCGCGTGCAACACGCCGTCGAGCCGGCCGCCGACCGCGCTTGCGAGTCCGGCCAGATCGTCGGCGTTGGTCACGTCGAGCTCCACGATCTCGGGCTTCGTGGGCAGACGCCGCGCGCTGCGCTCGGTGAGGCTCATCTGGCGTCCGAACGACGTCAACACGACTTCGGCACCCTCTTCCTGCGCCAGCTTCGCGACCGCGAAGGCGAGCGACGCGTCGGTGAGGACGCCTGTCACGAGGATGCGCTTCCCATCGAGGAGCATGCCGGTGTGTTCCCTCCTGCCTCTCTGCTCGTGGAGCGTCTACAAGGGCGAGTTCGAATGGGCTCGTGTGATGATGGCCTCGCGCTTGGTGTGCAGGCGCAGTAACGCGCTCGTGAGCGCCGCCCGTGTCTCTCCCGGGTCGACCACCTCGTCGACGAAGCCACGCTCGGCCGCGACATACGGATTCGCGAACCTCTCGTTGTACTCCTGCTCGAGCGCCGCTTGCTCCTCCGCACGCGCCGGCGCGTCCTCGATCGCGGCAAGCCGGCGGCCGTGCAGGATCTGCACCGCGCCGGGCGCGCCCATGACCGCGATCTCCGCGCTCGGCCACGCGACACACCAGTCGCTCCCGAGGCGCTTCGAGTCCATGACGATGTACGCCCCGCCGTAGGCCTTCCGCACGACGACGCACAGCCGCGGAACCGAGGCCTCGGCATACGCATGCACGAGTTGCGCCCCGTGACGGATCATGCCGCGCCATTCGAGATCCTTGCCGGGCTCGAACCCCGGGGTGTCGACGAACGTGATGATCGGCAGGTTGAACGAGTCGCACCACTGCACGAAGCGCGCCGCCTTGCGCGAGGCGTCGATGTCGATCGTGCCGGCCCGTTGGTGCGGCTGGTTCGCCACCACGCCGACGCTGCGCCCGCCGAGATACGCGAGTGCCGTGATGATGTTGGGCGCGTGGCCCCGACGCAGCTCGAGGAACGATCCTTCGTCGACGATGTCCTCGATCACCGTGCGCATGTCGTACGACGCGTTCGCACGTGCCGGAACCGTCGCCGCCGCCCGGTCGCACCGCCGGTCGAGGGGATCGTCGCACTCCACCTCGGGCGCGCTCTGCAGATGGTTCGACGGTAAGTACGAGAGCAGGTTCGCGATCGTGTCGTCGAGCTCGCGCTCGTCGCGCACGACGAAGGTGGCGACGCCGCTGCGGGTGCCGTGCATCGACGCGCCCCCAAGCGCGGTGCGTGACACCACCACACCGGTGAACTCCACGACCGAATCAGGCCCGGTGACGTAGGCGAACGCGTCGCTCGTCATCACGACCTGATCGACCAGACCCAGGAGCAGCGCGGGCCCGGATACGCACGCGCCCGTCACTCCGAGCACGGTGGGGACCGCTCCCGATGCCTCGGCGAGGGCGCGCGCCACACGTCCCCAGGCGTGAAGCCCCACGACGCCTTCGTGCAGCTCGGCTCCCGACGTGTCGAGCACTCCGACGATCGGGACGCCGATCTCGATCGCGGTGCGGATCAGTGACTCGGCGGCGTCGCCTCCGGCTTCACCGATCGCGCCGTGGTGCTTCCCGCCCGCGATGCGGAACCAGCCCACCGTACGGCCGTCGATCTCTCGGATCGAGGCGCTGACGGCCTCACTGCGCCGGGCTGCAACGACTACACCCTGCTCGGGCGAGCCGAGCCACGTTGTCACGCGGGGCCGATGATGAGGCTCGCGTTGTGTCCGCCGAAGCCGAACGAGTTCGACAACACCGGGAGCGAGCCCACCTTCCGGGCTTCGCCGGCAACGACGTCGACGTCGATGTCGTCGCCGCGACGCGCGTGGTTCGCGGTCGGGGGCACGACGCCGTCGCGCACCGACAGCACGCCCGCAATGGCTTCGATGGCGCCTGCTGCGCCGATCGTGTGCCCGATCACGCCCTTCACCGACGTGACAGGCGGCGGCTCGTCGCCGAACACCTTGCGGATGGCCTCCGCCTCCGCGGCGTCGTTGAGGGGCGTGGAGGTGCCGTGCGCGTTGACGTGGCCGATCGCCGACAGAGCGAGACCCGCATCATCGATGGCGAGTTGCATGCACGCGGCCGCACCGGCGCCGCCCGGCGACGGCGCGGTGACGTGATGCGCGTCGTCGTTCCGCCCGTAACCGAGCACCTCTCCGTAGACGCGCGCGTCACGCGTACCGGCACGGTCGAGGCGCTCGAGCACCACGAAGCCCGCGCCCTCGCCCATCACGAACCCATCGCGATCGGCATCGAACGGACGCGACGCCCGCGCGGGATCGTCGTTGCGACCGCTCAACGCGCCCATGCGCGCGAACGCGGCCATGCAGATCTGCGTGATCGCGGCCTCGCTGCCTCCAGCCAGCACGACGTCGGCGCTGCCATCGCGGATGAGGCGGGCTCCTTCGCCGATCGCGTGGGCGCCCGCGGCACAGGCGGTGGAGATGCACAGGTTGACGCCCGTCCAGCCGAAGCGCATGGCGATCTCGCCCGCGGTTCGATTCGCCATCATCATGGGAACGAAGAACGGGCTCACGCGGGACGCGCCCTTGTCGTGGTAGACGCGCTCCTGTTCCTCGAGCGTGCTGAGGCCGCCCACACCGGTTGCGGCGATCACCGCACAGCGCGCCGGATCGGTACGCACGTCGCCGGCGTTCTCGAGCGCGTCGATGGCGGCCGCCAGCCCGAGATGGGTGACGCGGTCGAGGCGGCGAGCTTCCTTCGACCCGAAGTACCCGTCGGTGTCGAACTCGGGCACCTCGCACGCGAACTGTACGGGCAGCTCACTCGGGTCGATGTTCCGGATCGGAGCAGCTGCCGACTCGCCCGACAGCAGCCGCGCCCAGAACGACGCGACATCGTTACCGGCCGGGGTCTTCAACCCCAGGCCGGTGATGACGACGCGCGGCCGCCCACGGTGATCCGTCGCGTCGCTCATGCCGAGGCGCCGGCCTTGGACAGGACGAGGTCGACCGCCTGACCGACGGTCGCGACACCCTCGAGGTCTT
The DNA here is from genome assembly GCA_964548555.1 of uncultured Burkholderiales bacterium. Taxonomy (GTDB): domain Bacteria; phylum Actinomycetota; class Acidimicrobiia; order IMCC26256; family JAMXLJ01; genus JAMXLJ01. Next base: position 10,935 of record CAZJSY010000063.1, on the reverse strand, counting down.
CCTCGGGGACCGTGATGTCGAAGCGTTCCTCGAGGCCCATCACGAGCTCGACCAGGTCGAGGCTGTCGGCATCGAGATCTTCCTTGAAGCGAGCCTGTTCCGTGACTGCGTCGGGCTCCACGCTGAGCACCTCGACCGCCACGTCACGGATGGCATCGAGGACCTCGGGACGTTCCATGTGACTCTCTCCTCTCTGGATCAGAACTTCACTGGGCGCTCAGTGCCCCATACCCAAACCGCCGTCGACAGGCACGAGCGCGCCGGTCACATACCCGGCCGCCTCCGAGCACAGGAAGGCGACGACCGCGGCACACTCCTCCGTGGTGCCGAGCCGTCCCAGCGGGACGGCCCCCTCTGCCCAAGCCCGCCAGTCGTCGGGCATGGCGTCGGTCATCGCCGTCACGATAGGCCCCGGAGCGACCACATTGCAGGTGATCCCTCGTGAGGCGAGCTCTCGCGCGACCGAACGGGTCAGTCCGACGAGGCCGGCCTTCGCTGCCGCGTAGTTCGCCTGCCCGGGCGCGCCGAGCTGCCCGCTGGCCGACGACACGTTGACGATACGGCCGTAGCGCGCCTTCATCATCCCGCGGGTCGCGCGGCGAATCGTGTGGAACGCGCCGGTGAGATTGGTCCGCAGCACGACGTCCCACTGATCGTCGGTCATCCGTGCCACGAGCCCGTCGCGGGCGATTCCCGCGTTGTTGACGAGGATCTGCACCGGACCCCAGGCGCCTTCGATCTCGGAGAACGCGCGATCGACTGCGCTGGCATCGGCGACGTCGGCCTGGATCGCGAGCGCCTCGCCACCCAACTCGTCGATCGCGGCCTGCGTCTCCTTCGCGGCCGTCTCGTCGCTGCCGTAGCAGAACGCAACACGGTGTCCCTCGCCGGCGAGCGCGACCGCGATCGCGCGACCGATGCCGCGCGACGCACCGGTAACGAACGACACACGGGCTTCCTCGCTCACGCGCCGCCCCAACGCAGCAGTGCGCTCGCCCACGTCATCCCGGCGCCGAAGCCGGAGAGCAGCACGAGATCACCGTCCTTGATCCGACCGTCGTCGGTGGCCTCCGCCAGCGCCAGCGGGATCGACGCGGCCGACGTGTTGCCGTAACGGTCGATGTTCACGACGGTGCGCTCCCGCGGCACGCCGAGCTTCTTCGCCGCGGTCTCGATGATCCGCAGATTGGCCTGGTGGGGTACGAACCACGCGACGTCCGACGCGCTGCATCCGGCGCGCTCGAGCGTCGCGGTGGCGGACTCCACGATGATGCGTACCGCACGCCGGAAGACTTCTTGACCGGCCATCTTCAAGTAGTGCCCGCCGTTGGTCACGGTGTCGACGCTCGCGGGGAGCCGGCTCCCGCCCGCCGGCACCTCGAGGAGGTCGGCGGCCGAGCCGTCGCACCCGAGGTCCCACGCGAGGATGCCGGTGCCGTCGGCGGCGCGCGAGAGCACGACCGCAGCCGAACCGTCACCGAACAGGACACACGTCGAGCGGTCGTTCGGGTCGGTGATCCGACTCAACGTCTCGGCACCTACGACGAGCACGTGGTCGAGCTCGCCGGCGACGAGGAGCGACGAGCCGACCACGAGCGCGTAGACGAAGCCCGCGCATCCCGCTTGCAGATCGAAGGAGCCACACCGCAACCCGAGGCGGTCGCCCACGAACGCGCCGGTGTGCGGGATCGGCTGCTCCGGCGTCGCCGTGGCCAGCACGAGCAGGTCGATGGCGTGCGGTGTCAGACCCGCGTGTTTGATCGCGTCGGCGCCCGCTGCGACCCCGAGGCTCGCGGTCGTCTCGTCGGCGCCGGCGATACGGCGCTCCCGGATGCCGGTGCGCTCGACGATCCACGAGTTCGACGTGTCGACGCGACGCTCGAGATCTGCGTTCGTGAGCCTGCCCGACGGCAGCGCGGACCCGATACCGGTGATCGTGGCGCGCATCATGCGACGCGCAACCATGCGACCGGCTGACCCTCGCGCAGACGCTGGCCCGGCTCGGCGAGCATGCCCATGAGAAAGCCCCGGAACGGGCTGCGCACGACGATCTCCGTCCCAGGCCCCTGCATGAAGCCGATTGCCTGACCCTTTTCGACGAACTCACCTTCACAAGTGACGATCTCCGGCTCGAGCGGCCGGAACACTCCGACCGCGGGCGCGACGATCATGCGCTCCAGGACGAGCAGTCGCTCCCCTTGGACGAGCACGGCTTCCATTCAGGCCTCCTCGGTACTCGAGCGCGTGTCGTGGATCGCCTCGAGGTCGGTGGGGGTTGCAATGTTGAGTACAGCGACATCGGGAACGGTGCGCTTCGCCAACGCGGCGAGCATCGAACCGTGTCCGACTTCTGCGAGTTGTGTCGCGCCGAGCGTGGCCAGCGTCAGCTGGACGTCGCGCCAACGCACGGGAACGGAAACGTGAGCGGCGAGTCGCGTACGCCATCCGTCACCGTCGGTGTAGGGCCGCGCGTCGTCGTTCGAGACGACCGGCACCGCGGTGTCGCGCAACTCGACGCCGCGCAGCTCCACTGCGAGCGTGTCGGTCGCGTCCTTCATCAGCGGCGTGTGGAACGCGCCTCCCACGTTCAGCGCGGTGACACGTCGAACGCCGAGCTCCTTGGCTCGCGCGCTACCGGCGTCCACTCCGGGTGGCGTCCCCGCGATGACGACCTGTCCCGGCGCGTTGTCGTTCGCGACCCAGCATTCGTCGGGTGCGGCGGCGCAGGCGTCGACCGCGTGCTCGGGCGTCGCGCCAAGCAGCGCGGCCATGCGCCCGGGGTGCCGGTCGGCCGCGGCCTGCGTGAGTTCGGCGCGCCGGGCCGCGAAGCGAACGCCGTCCTCCAGCGGCATCGCACCCGCCGCGATCAGAGCGGTCACCTGTCCGAGGGAGTGGCCGGCGAAGGCCACCGGATCCGGTAGCGAGTCCCGCGATGCCTCCCAGACCACCAACGACGTGAGGAGGACCGCCAGTTGGGCCTCCCGGGTACGGGCCAGGCGATCGGCCGGCGCGTCGAGCACCAGGTCGGCGAGCGGCTCACCGAGGGCCTTCTCGGCGCGTTCCACCACGGTCCACGCCGGGTGGTCGCGCCAGGGCGCGGCCATACCCGGGGCCTGGGTGCCCTGACCGGGGAAGACGATCGCACGATGCACGGGCGCGCTCCAGCAGCGGGGGGAGTAGGGGGTACTGGTGCTTGGACCGGGCGTCGGGCGCCAGGGTTACATCCGAACATGTCGGCGGTGTGAACGCGCCGTGACCATCGTGAGGCCGTGACGCCCGCTGGGCCAGACTGAGCCCCATGGCACAGGTACCCGCCGACCCCGTCGCGCTCCTCCCGCATCGTCCGCCCTTCCGCTTCGTCGACGCCGTCGACCGTCTCGAGCCCGGTCACGGCATCGAGGCCCGGTACCGGGTCACGGGCGAGGAGCCGTTCCTTGCCGGGCACTTCCCGGGAAATCCGGTATTTCCCGGTGTGCTCCAGCTCGAGGCACTTGCGCAGACCGGCGCGATCGCGGTGCTCTCCGACGAGCGCTACACCGGCAAGCTGCCGCTCTTCGGTGGGGTGGAATCCGTGCGTTTCCGGCGACTCGTGCGACCCGGTGACGAGCTCACGCTCGTCGTCGAGCTCGAACGCCTGAGCGCCCGCGGCGGATGGGGACAGGGGCGCGCGCTGGTCGGCGACGAACGGGCGTGCGAGGGCCGATTGCTCTTCGCGTTGGGCTGACGGAGCGGGGCCGAGAGATCAGGGTTGGCGACGGCTGTCGCGCGACGTCTGGTCGCTCGCCGTTCCGTTTTCGTCGTCGGACACGTCGTCGGGGTTCTCGCCGAGCAACAACGCGGCCTCGGTGTCGGGGTCGAGACGCCGTTCGGCGCGGATACGACGAGACGGGCCCACCACGATGATGAGGACCGCGAGTCCGCAGAGCGCGAGGACCACGGGAACGAAGACCGCGAGGTTCACAGAGGACACCATCCGATCCGGGGAGACCCGACCACCTTACCGGCGTGGACCGTCATCACTACCCGTTCGAGGCGGAGGTTCCGACAACGTGCATGTCCGCCGTCGTGGACAGGCAACCGCCGGTCCTCGCCCGCGCCGGCATCGTCACGGTGGCGGCACTCACAGTCGCGAACGGTGGCGACAGCGGGTCGGTGTGCTCCGAGCCGAGCTCACGCGGGGCGGATTGGCACCTCGCGTCGCAACGACACTTGTGCGGCCGTGTCCCGGGTCTCGACCTCGGCCTCGTCGACGAGCCGCAGCGCGAGCTGTGTGGTCCACTGGCGCGGGTCGTGCAGCGGGGGGACCGTTACGTCCTCGGGTGCCACGAGCGTGACGGTGACCGCCGTGCCGTCGAATTCGGCCCGGACCGCGAACCCCTCGTGTCCGCCGACGTCCTTGAGCTGGTTGAGCAGCTCGGCGGCCGATTCGTGCGCCGCGACGAGCACCTCGCCGGCGACCTCGGGATCGAGCGCGCAGTCCTGCACCAGCCATTCTTGGAGCGTGTGGCGCATGAGGACGAGCTCCTCCGGACACGGGAGGAACCACGCGTCAAAGGGGCCCGGGAGGCCGGTGGGCTCGTGGCAAGCCGTGCTGCTCGACGGATCGGAACGCATCACCCGGGTCCTGTGCTCCAACCCCACCCGTGGCTCATCCTGACAAAGTTCGCCGCCGTCGACCAGACGTTTTTCCCGGGCCGCCCGTCGCCGCGGCGGACGTCCGCGGCCGGTGCCCGGAGTGGGACTCGAACCCACACGCCTCGCGGCAACCGATTTTGAGTCGGTCGCGTCTGCCGATTCCGCCATCCGGGCCTGGTCGGGCGAGGTTACCGTCCCTCCCGGGCGTCGGGCCCCTCCCGATCGGCCCCCTGACAACTCGGGCCTTCCCAATAGACTGCTCGCGCCATGAACCCGTCGATTCTCCAACGGCGTCTCGTCGACGTCACCGAGCGCTTGAAGAAGGTGCGCGCCGAGCTGGCCGTCACCGAGGAGCAGCTCGCGTTCCTGGAGGAGGAGGCCGACGAGGCCCGGCTTCGGGCCCTCGTGAGCGAGACGCCGATCGGCGACGTGGAGGCCCGTGACGCCCGCCGGCACGCCGACGCGCTCGCGGGTCAGCGTGAGGCACTCCTGCGCACCGTCGCCGAACTGGTGCGCGAGCAGGACCGGCTCCTCGACCGAATGTCTGCGGAGCTGTCCGCGCAGTGACCGAGACCGGAGCCGCTTCTATGTCCGACAGCGCTGTCGAGCCCTCGGGCGCCACACGGGTCGTGGTCGCCGAGGACGAGGCGATCATCCGTCTCGACCTGAAGGAGCTCTTGGAGGAGGAGGGCTACCAGGTGGTCGGCGAGACCGGGCGTGGCGACGAAGCCGTCGACCTCGTGCGCAAGCTTCGCCCCGACCTCGCCATCCTCGACATCAAGATGCCGGGCATGGATGGCCTTTCCGCTGCCCGGCACATCGCCGGCGAACGCCTCGCCGCGGTGCTGATCCTCACCGCGTTCTCGCAGCGCGACCTCGTCGAGCAGGCGCGCGATGCCGGCGCGCTGGCATATCTCGTCAAGCCGTTCCAGAAGAGCGACCTGATCCCGGCGATCGAGGTCGCGCTCGGCCGCCACTCCGAGCTGATCTCGCTCGAGCGTGAGCTCGGCGACCTGGCCGAGCGACTCGAGGCCCGCAAGCTCATCGACCGGGCCAAGGGTCGTCTGATGGACGAGTACGGCCAGAGCGAGCAGCAGGCGTGGCGCTTCCTGCAGACCAACGCGATGGACCGGCGCCTCAAGGTGCACGAAGTGGCGAAACTCGTCATCAACGACGAGCTCACGCCCTGACCAACCCCCAGGTTGTGTGGATCCACGGCGCTCTGTGCCCGTGATCCACACAAGCTGGCCGGCGCCCGCCCTCGGTACCATCGAGGAGTGAGCAAACTGCTCCTCCTCGACGGCCACTCGATCGCGTACCGCGCCTTCTACGCGCTTCCCACCGACCTGGCGACGACGTCGGGCACGGTGACGAACGCCGTCTACGGGTTCACCTCGATGCTCGTGAAAGTGCTCGGCGACGAGAAGCCCGACTACATCGCGGTCTCCTTCGACACCCCGGCGCCGACCTTCCGCAACGAGCTCGACACCGACTACAAGGCGAACCGCAAGGAGACGCCCGACCTCTTCCGGTCGCAGCTGCCGCTGATCCGCCAGGTGCTCGACGCGCTGCAGATTCCCGTCGTGGAAGTGGAGGGGGTGGAAGCCGACGACGTGATCGCGACGCTTGCCCGCAACGCGGAAGCCGAAGGCATCGACGTCGTCGTCGTCACGGGCGACCGCGACACGTATCAACTCGTGCGGGACCCCCACGTGAAGGTGCTCTACAACCGGCGCGGCGTGTCCGACTACGTGCTCTACGACGAAGCCGGCATCATCGAGCGCACCGGCATCGCGCCGGCGCAGTATCCGGACTACGCGGCGTTGCGCGGCGACACGAGCGACAATCTTCCCGGCGTCCCCGGGATCGGCGAGAAGACCGCGGCCAAGCTCGTCTCCACCTATGGCGATCTCGAAGGGATCTACGAGCACCTCGACTCGTTGCCGCCGCGTCAGCGAACCAACTTGGGTGACTGGCGCGACCGCGTGTTCCTGAACCGCGCGATGTCCCGCCTGATCTGCGACGTCGACGTCGGCCTGAAGCCGGAGGACCTCCGTGAAGGCGCGTTCGACGCGGAAGCGGTCCGGGTCCTGTTCAACCAACTCGAGTTCCGCACGTTGCTGCCCCGTCTGCTGGAAGCCATCGGGGAAACGGCGGCGGCTCCCGAGGCCGAGACGCTCGAGGTCGACGTCGAGGTGCTGCGCGACGCCGGCGTGGTCGCCACCCGCGTGCGCGACCTGACCAATGCCAACGCCAGGTACGCGATCGAACCGCGGTGGGCGGGTGCCGCCGGGCGCTCCGACGTCATCGGCCTCGCGTTCGCCGACGACACGCCGCGCGTGACGTACGCCGACGCCGAGCTGCTGCGCGACGCGAAAGTCGCCGACGCGCTCGAGGAGCTGCTCCGACCCGACGGCCCACCCCTTGTTGCGCACCGCGCCAAGGAGCTCATGCACGGTCTGCCTGTCGACGTGCGGTCGCTCGCGTACGACACCGCGGTGATGGCATACCTTCTCGACCCCGGCGAGGGTCGCTACCTGCTCGAGGACCTCGCGCTCCGCTACCTCGGCATCGAGATCACCTCGCCCGACGCGACCGAAGGTCAACTGGATCTCGACGGCGGTATGGAGACCGACGCGACGGGCCGGCGCGCGATCGCCGTGCTACGCCTCGCCTCTGCGTTGCAGCAGGCACTCGAACAGCGTGAGCTCACCGATCTGTACGAGCGGTTCGAACGTCCGCTCGTGCGCGTGCTCGCACGCATGGAGGACGCGGGCGTCCGAATCGATCTCGACTTCCTCAACGAGCTACGCGAAGACCTGTCGAAGCAGTGTGACGAGCTGGAGCGACGTATTCACGCGCACGCCGGTGAGCCGTTCGTCATCAACTCGGTGCCGCAGCTGCGCCGGGTGTTGTTCGAGCAGCTCGGTCTGACGCCGGTGAAGAAGACCAAGACCGGGCCGTCCACGGACGCCGACTCGTTGCAGAAGATGGCGGCTGTGAACGCGCACCCGATCCTCGAGGATCTGCTGCGCTACCGCGAGGTCGAGAAGCTGCGCAGCACCTACGCCGACGCGCTGCCACCGCTCGTACAGGCGGACGGGCGCATCCACGCGACGTTCAACCAGATCGCCACGACGACCGGTCGGATCTCGAGCGAGAGTCCCAACCTGCAGAACGTTCCCGTACGCACGGCGGACGGGCGCGAGATGCGCAAGGCCTTCGTCGCCGACGACGGGTGCGGCCTACTCACCGCCGACTACTCGCAGATTGAGCTACGCGTGCTCGCGCACCTCGCCGAGGACCCCGGCCTGATCGACGCGTTCGCGCGCGACGCCGACGTGCACACGACCACGGCAGCCCGGGTGTTCGGGGTCGACGAGGCCGACGTCGACGCGTTCCAGCGTCGCTTTGCCAAGGTCGTCAACTACGGGCTCGCTTACGGCATGGAGGCCTACGGGCTCGGCCAGCGCCTCGACATCCCCACCGAGGAGGCCCGCGAGATCCTCGACGCGTACTTCGCCTCGTTCCCGAAGGTGAAGACGTACATGGAGGAGACCGTGCGCGAAGCGCGCCGGCGGGGCTACACCACCACGATCTTCGGACGCCGGCGCCAGATCAGTGAGCTGGCGTCCGACAACTTCCGTATCCGCCAGATGGGGGAGCGGATGGCGCAGAACGCCCCCGTACAGGGCTCCGCAGCCGACATCTTCAAGCTCGCCATGATCCAGCTCGATACAGCTCTGGAGGAGGCGGCTCTCCGGAGCCGGATGCTCCTCACCGTCCACGACGAGCTGGTGCTCGAGGTACCCCTGGGGGAGCGGGACGCCGTGGAGACCCTCGTCCGGGGGGTCATGGAGAACGTGTGCGAGCTGCGGGTGCCGTTGCGGGTCGACATCGGGTTCGGGCCCACCTGGGCCGACGCGAAGTAACCCGCGCACCGCTCTTCTCACGTACCGTCGCCGTCACCGGAGTCGCGTTCGGCCAGTCGGGATCGGCAGCGCGGCCTCTGGAGTGAGGCGACATGCGAGCGGAGCGCGCTATCCGTTGATCGAACCGAAGTGGCCGTTCGGGATGTCGCCGGACCACACCACGGGCGCGGCACCGGGGTCGCCGGCATGGTGCGAGAACAGATCGCCGCTCGAATCGAAGAACAACCACCGACCGGATGTGTTCCACGTCACCTCGCCGACGATCCGGGGCGCTTCGACATCGTGGCTCCAGACGATGCGCAGGCTCGGAAGCGCGACGACGCTCAGGTGCGAAACGACGGCGTCAGCGATCTGACGGTACGACGCGATCGCGACGCTGCCACCGTCGGGCGAGAAGCTCACTCGGGCCGCGCCGTACGACACGCCGGGCTCCGCGGGTACGTGCCGGCTCGATCCCGTCCGCGTATCGGTGATGGTCGCGGTGCAATCCAGCACGCATTGCACGTCGCGGACCAGCACGTAGCGGCCGGCGGCGGAGACACGACCGGCCCCTCGATCCATTGCGATGAACCGGACGAAGCGACCCGCACGTGGATCCCATGTCGCGAGCGGGTTCGGAAACGCGCTGCGTTGAATCAGCAACTGATCACCTTCGACGACGCCGACGAGCGTGTCCCAACCTCGCGGTAGCCGGTAGCTCCCGAGCACCGGGCCGTCGACACGGATCTCGCGCACGAGATCCGCGGTCGCGGCTACCCAGAACCGGTCGGGCGCCGAGCTCGGGAACACGCCGCGGGCTGCATCCTCGGCGGTCACGACGTTGCCGAACGCCACGACGTCGGGATGTGACGACGCGAGATTCCTGATGGAGTACACGGATTCACCGGCGGCGACGACGACCGACGCGTGCAGCATCCAGGCGTGCGTGATTGCGGTCGTGATCGTGGGGAGGGCGAGGGTTCGGACGCGCCCGGTGCCGAGCTCGGAAACACGCAACAACCGACCGTGGAAACCGATCACCCTCGTGTCGCGGGCATCGGGGATTCTGGTCACGGTCGCGGTCGAGGACCTCCACGTCGACGTTGACGAGACCGTCGACGGGTCGGCCGCCGTGACCGTCGCGTGGGCGTGTGGCCGCACAGCGGCCAGAACGGCGGTTGTCGCCAGGAGCAAAGTGCATACGGCGGCGACGACCTGGCGCGCGGGACGGGGGATCTCACGATGCACTCGCGTCGGCCGAAACGCTGTGACGTCGGACACCAGGACCACGGGCTCATCGGCGAGAGCGGTGCCGCACGTGAAGCAGGGCGCGATGACACCAGCGTTGAAATCACCGCACCGCGGACACACGACAACCACGAGCCGAGCGTACGGACGACGTCGCGCGTCGCAACATGTCGCGCGTCACACCGGTGTCGCTCGTTCGTCCTCGAACGGCCGCCCGCTATCGAAGTCGCGTCCGCCGGCGCTCGACGAGGAGTCCGGCAAGGAGAGCCGGCACTGCTGCCAAGAACGGCAGCGCAAGGATCAGTTCCGCTTCCACGCCCTCCTATCGGTCATCCCTCGTACCCGGTTGACCGAAACTGGCGCGGTGTTTGCGTCAAAACGCGTCGAAGTCGGTTCGCGTTCCGACGCGTACCATGCGCGTCCCGTGGAAGCCGACCATTCACATCCCGGCGTCGCCGGCCGTGTCGAAGAGATGGACGAGCTCGTACGGGCCGTTCGCCGCCTGATCGCCGCGACGGTCTTGAACCGAGCGCCGGCCGGCGATGTCGCAGCCGCGGCCGCGCAGTTGAACCAGGTGGCCGAGCGTCTCGAAGGGCACGTGCCCGACCCTCCGCCGGGAGTGACGCACTTGGCGGGGCCGGGTCTGACCTCCGGCGGCGCAGCCATGGGCGCCGGCATGGCCTTCGACGTCGTGGTCGGTCCGTACAGCCCGCTGGCACTGCCCGTCGACATCACCCTCGAACCGCCTCTGGCCGTCGGGAGGGCGTGCTTCACGCTCCCGTACGAGGGTCCCCCCGGCTGTGTGCACGGCGGCGTCATCGCGGCCACGTTCGACATCGTGTTGACGGGCGCGAACGTCATCGCCGGCGCGGCCGGCCCCACCGTCAGCCTCACGACCACGTACCGCAGGCCGACGCTCCTCCACGAGGAAGCACGATTCGAGGCGTGGGTCGATCGCACCGAAGAACGACGCGTCTTCACGCGTGGTCGGGTCGTGCAACGCGGCACGGTGACTGCCGAAGCCGAAGGTGTATTCGCGGTCATCGACCGCAACAGAACAGGCAAACTCGCATCGGAACGCGAGCGATAACTGTCACCGGTGCCGTTTACGATTCTGGGTATGGCGGAGGGTGGGTCGCAC
>CAZJSY010000062.1:0-18047 GCA_964548555.1 uncultured Burkholderiales bacterium | reverse complement strand
CGATCTGCGCGTTCACGTCGACGGCGCGACGCCCGGGAAGCCGTTCTGGCTCGTGCTCGGTGAGAGCGTGAACGGGGGATGGAAGGCGACGCTGCCGGGTGCGGGTACGAAGGGATCCACACTCGTCGACGGCTACGCCAACGGATGGCTCGTCCATCCCACGTCGTCGAGCTTCGACGTTGCGTTGCACTGGACGCCGCAACGGCGCGTGTGGGCGTCGCTGCTCGTCTCGGGAGCCGCGCTGGTGCTGTGCACCGGGCTCGTGGTCGGCGGTGCCGTCCTGTCGCGTCGCCGTAGGCGCGCTCGTGCCGGCGCGGTCGGCTCGCGCGAGGTCATCGACGACGACGTCGACGACGCTCTCGGCGGGATCGATGCCGCACCCGCGCTCGTCAACCCGTTCGGCGGATCTGCGGTGCAGCCAGGCCGCACGGCCATCATCGCCGCCGCGCTCGTGACCGCGGCCCTCGGACTCGTCCTCGCCCGATGGTGGATCGGCGCGATCTGCGGCGTCCTCGTGGTCGTCGTCGCGCTGCGGCCCCGCCTTCGGCCCCTCATGACGCTCGTCCCACCATTGGCGGTCGGGTTCGTCGCGCTGTACATGATGGCCGACCAGTACCGGCACCACTGGGTGAGCGACCTCGTGTGGCCGTCGCGCTTCACCGGGATCAGCCAGCTGGCATGGCTCGCGGTGATCCTCCTCGCGGGCGATGCAGTCGTGGAAGTGATCCGCTCCCGTAGCCGCGCGCCCGACGAATGACGCTCAGACCTCTCGCCGGCGCGCCAGTAACGCGCCGCACGCGAGGTCCACGCCCAAGAGCGCGAGGGCGAGCCACGCGAGTTCGGGCCGGTGCGCGAGGCGGCTCTCGACGAGCGCGATCGGCGCACCGAGCGTCAGCACGACGCGCGCGCGGGGCATGCGCGTCGCGACGACCGTCACCGCCGCGGTGACAACTGCGATCCACGGTCGTGACCACACGAGCGCGACCACCCCCAGACCAGCCGCGAGGACGAGCGTCGACGGCCACGAGGGCACGACGGCGGTCGCGTACCAGAAGGGAGACACGGCCACCGGCCGATCCGCCAAGGGGACCGCCGCGTCGTCCGCGACCGCTCGCCGGCGACGGAGCGCCACGACGACGATGCCGAGGCACACCGCGACCGCAACACCGCTCGCGCCGAGCGCGAGCCACACTTGGCGCTGCGGTGCCCAGCGCAGGTTCAGGGTCATGGTGCCTGCCGTTCGCGGCCGCACCAGCCATCCGTTGGCGAACCCGTTCACCAACTGCTTCGAGCCGACCGACGCGCCGTTCCCGCCGCTGCCGATGCTCGCCTTCCATCCCGCGCTGCTGCTCTCGCCCAGCACGAGCCAGAACGGTCGACCGTCGGTGCGGACGCGCACGTCGATCGAGGTCGGGTGCGACTTCGTGACGTCGACCGAGGCGCCTGACGACGCGAGTGGTGCACCGAGCGCCGTGAGCGGCGCCGCCCCACCGGCCGCGTCCGACGACAGCACGACGCGGTCGAGGTCGATACCCGTGTCGAGCCCGGGTGCGGCCGTGAGGGTGTGGCTGCCGGCGCGCAGCTGCGCGGCTCCGGAGCATGCGATCACGGCGAGACCGGTGCGCGCGTCACGCGGCGCGCCGACGAGACGAACCGGCAGCGGTGAGCCGTCGACCCGTACGAGGTCGTCGCGGCAGGCGCCGGGCACCGCGGCCGGCATCGCAGGACGCGGCACACCGGGGATGCCGGCCTCGGCGACCGACACCGGCAGCGTCGCGGCCGGACCCGGATCGTTGGGTAACGCCGTGACGCGACGAACCGCGTCGATCACGATGCGGATGTGGCTGCCCGTGACGGCCGGGAACGTCAGCCTCACGGTCTGGGTCGCGCCGTCCTTCGGAATATCCGAGATCGGAGGCACCGCGACGACGCGCTCCGTACCCGTGTCGGTCAAGATGCGCAGGCGCGTGGGCACCGAGTGCCGGCCGTCTGCCACGACCGTGAGGTCCTCGTGATCGAACGTGATCGGCGCGGGCAGCTTCAGGTCGAGGAACTTGCCCTCCTGCGGACCCGTCGGTGCCGTCCATGCCGTGTTCGGGTCGCCGTCGAACGCGCGCGACGCACGCGCGTCGACGTTGCCCGCGAGGTGACCGGGCGCGGAATACGTCACGCCGGGCACGGTGGTACCGAGCGCCGCGTCGATCTGCTCGTCGAGCGCGTTGGGATCGATCCGTGCCGTACCGATGAATGCGAACGACCGGTCGTCGGGGAGCACGAATCTGCGATCGAGCGCGAGCTCCTCGTCCTGCTTGCCCGCCGCGGCCGGGTCGAACCGCAACCGCGAGAGCACCACGTCCAGACGGTGCCCCGCGGTCTGACCGCGCGTGCGCTGCACGAGGTCGGTCGGGAGCCTCACCGTCTCACTCACCCGCACGTCGCCGAGGCGCACCTCGGCGAAGCCGACCGCGTTGGCGCGTGCCGGGTCACCGGGAGGCACCGTGGTGCCGAGCAGTGTGATCTCGAACCGCTTGATGGTTCGCGCTGGGAACGTGACCACCTGGCCGTGCGGGTCCAACGACGCCGGACCGAGATCGACCGTGACCGGTGCACCCTGGTCGAACGAGAGCTGCACCTTCGTGAGCACGCGATCGCGCGGGCCGTCTTGCGGCTGCACGATCGTGACGTGATCGGTGTACACCGGATGATCTGGCTGCAACATGATCTTCTGACCACGCGGATCCGCCCCACCGACCCGCCACGACGTGCGGATGTCACCGTCGAACGCGTGCACCGCGCGATCCTCGGGACGTGGCGCTCCCCCGTCGCTGGTCGCGTCGACGCGCCCGCCCTGTTGCTCCACGACCGTGCGGCTCGAATCGGTGGCGCCCGGGAACGGGTCCAGCCGGAAGTCGTAGGAGTTGGGATCGTTGAGCGTCTGCCCGGCCCGTTCCGTCGCGCCGGTCGTGCTTCGTATCGAGTAGAACCAGTTCTGGATCCGACGCCGGTTGGAGTCGGTCAGCACCAGATCCGCGTTGTTGCCGAGTGCCGTTCGCAACGCCGCGTCATCGAGCGCGGCGAGCTCGAACACCTGCCCATCGCCGTCGAGCACGCCTGCGGCGGCGCTGTCGACGATCCCCTCACCGTCGCCCGCGAGCACCACCGGTTGCTGTGCGGGCGCGGTGTGCACGATCGGCACCGCGCCCTGCACCTGGAAGAGCGCGACGGGCGGAGGATCGGGTGCACCGGAAGGCGTGCCCAGTGCCAGCTCGTCGATCAGCGGCAGCGACGGAACAGGCCGGTTCGGTGCCGGCGGCCCGAACCTCTCGGGAGCGCTCAACCCGGGCGGGACGGGCTGCGTCATCTGGGCCCACAGCAGGCGGGGCCGGGGCAGGTCGAAGCGCTCGTATTGCAGGTCCGACCGCAGCGCCACCGTGCCGATGTCGAACAGGCGCGCCATCGGCGCGAGCGACGAGGGCTCGAACGTCCCGTCCTGGATGCGACGGTCGATGGCGGCGAGCAGGTTGACCGACTGGGGTGACCCGTACGGGAGTACCTCACGGGCAACGTACGGACGGTCGATCAGCCCCGGGGTGATGGGCTCGATCGCGTTGCCCCACCGGTAGGCCGCGAAGTTCGCGCCCGGGATCTCGAGGACACGGGTCGTGTCGCCGCTGCGTTGCATCGCCGCCGCCGCCGAAAGCCAGTACGAGGGCAACGTGTTCGGTCGCAACACGCTCTTCGACAGGAACCCGCCCCCTTCCCAGACGGGGATGAGCGCGGCGAACGCGACACACCCGACCGCGACCGCGGCCGCGAGCTCGAGCCTGCGCACCGTGACGGAACCCACCGCGGCCGCGAGAAGGCCCGCGATGCCCAACACGATGACGGGCGAGATTCTCGACGTGTTGCGCAACGCGAGCCCGAGCGACGAATCGTTGGCGAAGCTCTTCCACAGCGCTCCGTAGGGGCTCGGGTCGTCGTAGGGCCACGCTCCGACACCGAACACCGTGCCCGCGATGACGAGGACCGCGAAGTAGACGCGGTAGCGCCAACGCATGACCGCTGCCGCCACGAGCGCGGCGATCGGCACCAGATAGCTGAACGTCACCGCGAAGTACTGGTTCCTGATGTATGCGTAGGCCTGGTCGACCGCGAAGCCGAGACGATCGGTGCCGTAGAAGAACCAGTCGCCGAGACCGCGCAGCAGGTCGCCGGGCGATGACGCGCTCGAGACTGTGCGCACGTTCTCGGTGAGCTGCAGGACCGGCAGTCCGTACGCGCCCTGGAGTCGCAGCCCGACCGCCCACCACAGCGACACGGCGATGCTCAACACGCCGATGCGCGCGGCCGCGCCGGCAGCAGCGCGCGCCGCGGCGCGATCGCGCATCACCTCGAGCACGAGCCACAGCGCGGGCGCCAGCCCCGCGAGCAGCAACGCCGAAGCGTTGACACCACCGATCGTGAGTGTGATCAACGCGAACAACGCCGGGTCGCGCCAGCCACCTCGGCGCGTGGCACGGATGGTGAGCCCGACGAGCCACGGCAGCGCCGCCCACGGCAGCAACAGCACGGAGATACGCGCCGTGAACGACAGCTGGTGGGGCGTGAGCATGTACACCAGGGCGCCCGCCAGCGCCCCGGCCCGACCGGTGCCGAGCATGCGGAACAGCCAGACTGCCCCGAGCGCAGCGGCGAACGAGATCGTCCCGAGCCAGAGCCGCTGCGCCACCCAGGTGGGCACCCCCACCCGATCCATCACCCAGTAGTACGGCCCCATCGGGAACAGGTAGCCGATCTGCTGGTGCGGCACGGTGCCCGCACCGATGTGCGGGTCCCAGAGGTAGAGCGCCCGCGCGAGGAACCGACCCGGGTCGATGTAGAGGTACTGCTTCGTGTCGCTGCTGAGCTGACCCGGCGACGACCGGAGGAACGGGACGTACGCGACGAGCGCGAGCCCGACGACCTCCAGCACGCCCGTGCGCACCCCACGGCTCCGCGCGACAGGCGCGTTGGTGCGCTTCATTCGGGGCCGGATGCTAGTGCTCCCCGTTTCGCCGGCCGTGGTCACACCGGGGCGCCGCCGGCGGCGCGCGAGCGCCGTCGCGCCCCGCTTCCGGCCCGAATTCCGCGCGAGTGAACCCCAGCCGGCCACCGTGCGCGGTAGAACGGGCGCCGGCCCGGCGTTGTCGGGACACCGGCACGGCGACGGGTAGCTTTCTGGGCGGTGATGGGGGCGGTGGTCCAACTCCTCGCGAGGACGAACCGGTGAGCCGCGAGGCGGTTCTCGAGGAGCAGGCACGCGCGGGCGGCGCGCCTGCGTCGGGCTTCGCGGCCCGGCGTGACCTGCAGTGGTTCCTCGAGGAGTACTGGGTGCTGCTCGTACTGGCCGCGGCCGGAATCGTCATCCCGCTGCTGGCACGGCACCTGATGTTCCCGTCGTACTCGTGGAACCGCGACGAGCCGATCTACCTCTGGCAGGCCAAGGCCATCCGCGCCGGCTACTTCACGACACCCGACGGTGGCGCGGCGGCGTTCTTCCGACCGTGGCTGGGGGCCGCCAAGAACGGACACCTCTTCTCGCAATACACGCTCGGCTGGCCGCTCACGCTCGCAGGTTCGCTCGTCATCTTCGGGACACCCGATGGTGCGCTCGCCTTGGCTGGTCTCCTCGTGGTGCTCGGCACGTACACGTTCACACGTGAGCTGATGCGCGACCACGTGCTCGCGCTGGTCGCGACGGCATTGATGACGCTGTCGCCGATCCTGCCCATCCAAGGGGGGGCGTACCTCGGGTACATGTTCACGCTCGGCCTCGGGCTGCTGTTCGCGGCCGGCGTGCTCTCGGGGATTCGGCGGAACAAGCCCGTGCTGATCGTCGTGGCCGGCCTGCTGCTCGGCTGGATCTTCATGACCCGGCCGTACGACGCGCTGTTGTGGGGTCTCGCGGTCGTCGGCTATGTCGTCTTCCTGCACTGGCGCGACTGGCGGCGGCTCGGCGCCGCGGCCGGATGGTTCGCGCTGGGTCTCCTGCCGTTGTTCATCGCGACGCTCGCGTACAACCAGCACGTGACGGGCAGCGCGACGACGTTCCCCATCACGGTCGCCGACCCGCTCGACAAGTTCGGCTTCGGCAAGCGGCAGATCATGCCGACCTTCGGGCTCGCCGATTACGGCCCCGGCAAGGTCGTGAGGAGCGCGGTCAAGAACGTCTTCTACCTGCCGCTGTTCATGATCGGTGGCTACCTCGGCGGGCTGGTGGCGGCCTACGGGCTCTGGCTGCGCCGCCGCGACCGCACGACGCTCGCACTCCTCGCGATCGGTCTCGTGTTCCCGATCGGTTACGCCTTCTTCTGGGGCATCTATGTCTCGTCGGCGACCACGAACCTGAGCGGGCCGATCTACTACGTGCCGCTCTATGCGCCGCTCACGATCCTCGTCGCCGCGGTCGTCGTCGACCTCTGGCGGCGGCAGCGGTCACGCGGCATCGCGTTGGTGGCGGTGCTCGCGCTCGCGACCGTCCCGTTCGGCGGCAGCCGGTTCCTGATCAACCGGCGGATCAGTGACTCCCAAACGGTCTGGAAGCAAAGCGTCCAAAGGATCGACGGAAAAGCGGTCGTGTTCGTCTGGAACGACGGGCCCGGACCGTTCCTGCTCTATCTGAACCCGTACTCGTCGAACGCACCGAAGCTCGACAACCGCATCCTGTACGCGGTCGACAACGGTGCCGCGAACCTCGATCTCATCGCCGCGCACCCCGATCACACCCCGTACCTGCAGATGATCTCGGTGCCACCCGACTACCTGCTGCCCAACGGCAATCCCCGGACGCCGAAGATCTCGCTCATCCCGATGCAGGTGCTGCACACGAACCTCGTGACCCTGCGCGCGCACATCACGAACCCGCGTCATCGTCGCAGTGTGGTGGTGGCGCTCAAGATGGGCGACCGCACCGAGCTGCGCACGATCACCGCCGACGGCACGAACGGCGGCGACTACACCACCGAGCTCCGGTTCGTGGCTCCGGGTGCGGCTCCGGGCGCGAACGCGACCGAGCTCCCGGGCCAGCTCGGCACGTTGCAGATCGCCGTGGGATACGGCTCCACACCCGATGCCGCGGGCCGCAACCTGCTCGTGCGCGAGTTCTTCCCCTACCGCGTCAACGGCACGGCGATCGACATGCTGCTGCCGTCGCGCAAGAACCGCGCGAAGCCGCTGGGCAAGGGGAAGCGCAAGTGGTTCCCGGAGGCGACGCTGCGCGAGCTCGACATCAACGTCGCGCCGGCGGGATAGCCGGAAGCAGTCGGAGAGAGCGTCCAGAACGCAGTTGGCGAGGACCCCGGCCTGAGCGCCGGGGCCCGCCCAACAAACAGCTCAGTGCCACTTCACCCCGGCGCCGAGCACGGCGGCGAGCGCGGTCATCGTGGCGACCGCGGTGGCGAACTGCATGATCCTGCGCTTCATGGGCTCTCCTTCGTCGGCGGCCGGCTGACCGCACGGGGTAACGGATCGGCCGATCTGACGTCTCTCTTGAACACGGCGCGTGAAAAAAATTGACCCGAGGCCCCTCGGACCCGTTCCACGGGCCTGACGTACCATCAGGTCCGCAATCGACCGGGCCGTGGCCCCGGTCCCCTCTTCGACCGCCGGTCGGCGCGGTCACGAGCAGGAGCGCAGCGAGTGCACACAGAGCTCTGCGATCGACTCGGCATCGAGTTCCCGATCTTCGCCTTCACGCACTGCCGGGACGTCGTCGCCGCGGTGAGCAAGGCCGGTGGCTTCGGCGTGCTCGGGGCCGTGGGCTTCGATCCGGAGCAGCTCGAGATCGAGCTCGCGTGGATCGACGAGCACGTCGGCGACCACCCCTACGGCGTCGACGTCGTCATCCCCGGCAAGTACGAGGGCATGGGTGAGACCGATCCCGACAAGCTCGCGCAGCAACTGCGCGAGATGGTCCCCGCCGGCCACCTCGAATTCGCGCGCAAGCTCCTCGCGGATCACGGCGTCCCCGAGCTCCCGGCGGGCGAGAGCGGGTCCCTCCGTCTGCTCGGCTGGACCGCCGCCACCGCGGCACCGCAGGTCGACGTCGCGCTCAACCATGAGAAGGTCCGCCTCATCGCCAACGCGCTCGGAACACCTCCTTCGGAGATCGTGGACGAGATCAAGAGCGGCGACCGGCTCGTCGCCGCGCTGTGCGGCTCGCCGAGCCAGGCCCGGCGACACCAGGACGCGGGGATCGACATCGTCATCGCGCAGGGCGGCGAGGGCGGTGGCCACACGGGTGAGGTCGGATCGGTGGTGCTGTGGCCGCAGGTCGTGCAGGCGGTGGCGCCCACTCCGGTGCTCGCGGCAGGTGGCATCGGCAGCGGCGCGCAGATCGCAGCCGCGCTGGCGATGGGCGCGCAGGGTGTGTGGACGGGGTCGCTGTGGCTCACCGTCGAGGAGTCCGCGCTGCCGCCCGCGCAGAAGCAGCAGCTCCTCGACGCGACGAGCCGCGACACCGTGCGCTCGCGTTCGTTCACCGGGAAGCCGGCCCGGATGCTGCGCAACGACTGGACCGACGCGTGGGAGCGTCCCGACACGCCCGACCCGCTGCCGATGCCGCTGCAGTACATGGTGTCGGGCGAGTGCGTCAGCCGCGGGAGTGCCTATCCCGAGAAGGCGCTCGACGTGATGTTCAACCCGGTCGGTCAAGTGGTCGGGCAGATGAACCAGGTCCGCAAGGCACGCGACGTCGTGCTCGGGTTGGTGGAGGAGTACGTCGAGGCGGTCGAACGCCTCAACTCCCTGAACGCCTGACAGTTCACCGTCGCGCAAGCGAAGGAGCGTCGTTGAGCACCGAGTTCAACATCGGCAAGGTGCACGAGACCGTCGCGTCGGTCGTGCCGGACCGCGAGTGCATCGTGTGGGGCGAGCGCCGGCTGACGTATCGGGACGTCACCGAGCGGTCGCGACGCCTCGCGCACTACTTGCACGATGCCGGTCTCGGAGTGCGCACGGAGCGAGAACAGCTGAACGGCTGGGAATCGGGACAGGACCACCTCGCGCTCTACCTCTACAACGGCAACGAGTACATCGAGGGCATGCTCGGCGCGTTCAAGGCGCGCGTCGCGCCGTTCAACGTGAACTACCGCTACGTGGCGGAGGAATTGCGCTACCTGTTCGACGACGGCGCGCCGCGCGCCGTGATCTATCACGAGTGCTTCGCGCCGCTGCTCGCCGACGTGCTGCCGTCGCTGCCCGACCTCGCGGTCCTGCTCCAGGTGGCCGACGGCTCGGGCGAAGACCTGCTGCCGGGCGCGGTCGACTACGAGACTGCGCTGGCGGCCTCCGAGCCGGGGCTGCCACCCGTCGAGCCGTCACCCGACGACCTGTACCTGCTCTACACCGGCGGCACCACCGGCATGCCGAAGGGGGTCGCCTGGCGTCAGGACGACATCTTCATGGCCGCGATGGGCGGGCGGCAGATCGGCACGTGGATCGAGTTCACGAGCTACGAGGAGATCGCAGAGGCCGCACGGACCGGCACGGGTATGCGGATGATGCCAATCCCGCCGCTCATGCACGGCGCGTCACAATGGGCGGCGTTCATCTGCATGACCGGAGGCGGCACCCTCGTCGTTCAGGGCAACCCGCGCCGGCTCGACCCCGCCGACGTGTGGACCACGGTCGAGCGCGAGCACGTGCAGTCGGTGACTGTTGTCGGCGACGCGATCGCTCGTCCGTTGATCGAGGAGCTCGAGCGCGGTCACTACGACATCAGCTCCCTCGCGGTGTTGGGCAATGGCGGCGCGCCGCTCAACCCCGCGCTCAAACAGCGTCTGCTCGACGGTTACCCCAACCTGTTCGTGTCGGACTCGATGGGCTCCTCGGAGACCGGTGCGCAGGCCACCCACCTGTCGACGAAGGACGGCGTGAGCACCGGCAAGTTCTCACCCGGACCGGGCGCGGTCGTGGTCGACGAGGCGATGATGCGACTTCTCGAACCGGGCGACGACTCGATCGGCTGGCTCGCGCAGTCGGGCCACGTGCCGCTCGGCTACCTGCACGACGAGGCGAAGACCAAGCGGACGTTCCCGGTCATCGACGGCGTCCGTTACGCCGTGCCGGGCGATCGCGCGGTGTGGCTCGCCGACGGCAGCATCGAGCTGCTCGGCCGCGACGCGGTGACGATCAACTCCGGTGGCGAGAAGATCTTCGCCGAAGAGGTCGAGAAGGCGATCGGCGCGCATCCCGGCGTGCGTGATGTCGTGTGCGTCGGCCGCCCGAGTGAACGGTGGGGCCACGAGGTCGTGGCGCTGGTCGCGTTGTCCGACGACTCCGTCACCGAGGCCGAGCTCGAAGAGACCGCGTCGAACTACGTCGCGCGCTACAAACTCCCGAAAGCGTGGATTTTCCTGCCCGAGATCCGCCGCTCTCCCGCTGGCAAGGCCGATTACCGCTGGGCCGCCCAAACCGCGCGCGACACCACGGCATAATACGCGTTCGTTCCGGGCGTGTGGCGCTCCCGATAACTGTCACACCACGCCCGCATAATGACGGTGTGATCGACGTCGGCGTGGTGCGCGAACAGGTTGGTGAGCTGTTGCGCGCGCTCGAACCCGATGCTGTTCCGCTACCCGAAGCGGTTTCGTTGTGGCAAGAGTTCACCGCGATCGCCCGCGACGCGACAGCCGCGGCGACGCTCCTGGCTCGCCGAGTTGACGAGTCGCGGGAGTGGCAACGGGCCGGGCATCGTTCGCCCGCCGAATTCCTTGCCGCGCAGGGTGGCAACTCCATCGATGCGGCCCGTGTGCAGCTGGAGATGTCCGAAAAGCTCGAGCAGATGCCGCGACTCGAGCAGGCGGTACGCACCGGCACGGTTTCAGGAGCGAAGGCGGCGCTGATCATGCAGGGTACGAGCGCGAACCCCGACGCCGAACAACGACTGTTGGAGCAGGCCGAGCGCTCGTCGCTGAAGGAGCTACACGACGAGGTGTTACGCGTCCGCGCAGCGGCCGATCCGGATCCCGAGGCGACGCAGCGGCGGATCCACGCACGTCGTCGGGTTCGCACCTGGCGGGACCCGGAAGGCGGCTGGAACCTCGCTGCACGCGGCACCGTCAGCGCCGGCGCCCGCATCGAAGCCGCGCTGAAGCCGTTGATCGAGGCGGAGTTCGCCAAGGCCCGAACCGAAGAGCGGCGGGAAGCCCGCGAGGCCTACGCGTTCGACGCGTTGCTGGCACTCGCCGAACACGACCGCGGCGGTGAGGCCGCGTCGGCGTCGGGGCCGCGCGACACGACAATCGTACGCGTCGACCTCGAAGCGTTACGTCGTGGCCGGGTCCACGACGGCGAGGTGTGCGAGGTCGCCGGCCTCGGGCCCATTCCGGTCGACAGCGCACGCGAAGTGCTCGGTGAGAGCATCCTCAAGCTCGTCATCACCAAGGGTGTCGACGTACTCAACGTCACGCACCTCGGTCGCGGTCCCAACGCCGCTCAGCGGGTGGCGTTGTTGTGGTGTTCACAAGGGTGCAGTGTCGAAGGCTGCGCACGCACCCGCGTCGAGATCGACCACCGGATCCCGTATGCCGAGAGCAGACACACCCGCCTCGGCGAATGTGACCCACTCTGCACGCATCATCACCGGCGCAAGCACACCGATGGATGGGCGCTGGTGGACGGCGTTGGAAAACGGGCGATGGTTCCGCCCGGCGATCCACGCCATCCCAAGAACACGCCGCGGCGCGATTCGAGCTGAGGCAGCAACGGAGAAGGCGTTGGGACCCGACTCCGCGGACGTTCGCACTTGGACGGCTCGAGCGGAGCCGGATGCACCGCCCTGCCCACCGTGATCCACCGCCGCGACGCAGCGCCGTTGTCCCGCTGACTAGCCTCACGCCGTGCCCGATCTGTCCTACGCCGCCGATGTACCGAGGCTCGTCGTGAGCTTCGACATCGACGGCACCATGAGCTTCGGCGACCCGGCGGGCCCGGTCGGCATCGATCTTCCGCAGCGCGTCGCCGCGCTCGGGCACGTGATCGGCTCCGCGTCGGATCGCACGCGGCGCGAGCAACGCACGTTATGGGAGCGCCACGGTGTCGAGGTGGCGTTCGTCGGGGGCAAGCACCATCTGGGTGAGGTTCGGACCCGCTTCCCGGCCGACCGCTACGTGCACATCGGTGACACCGTGGTCGACGAGCACTACGCGCTCGCGGCCGGGTTCGAATTCGTCCTGGTCGACCGGTTGCCCGCGCCCGGCACGCCGGGCTGGATCGTCTGACGTGCCCGACGACCGCCGCGTCGTGCTCGTGACGGGCGCGAGCACCACGATCGGCAGAGCGGTCGTGAGCCGCCTGACGGCCGACGGCTTCGACGTCCACCTCGGCCCCGATCACCTCGACCCCGATCACCTCGGCTCCCACACCGGCGCGCTCGACGTCGCCGTCTATGCCGCCTACGAACGCGACGCGTTGACGCCCCGGCCCCTCGCCGAGATCGACGACGTCACCTTCGAGCATTGGTGCGAACGACCGATCCGCGACTTCCTGCAGTGGTTGCAAGCGGTCCATCCGCGCGTAAAGGAGCGAAACGGAACGGTCGTGCTCGTCGCGCCCACGACGTCGCAGGAGGGCGCGGCCGCGCTCGTCCCCTACACGACCTCCATCGAGGGACAGCGACTGCTCGCGAAGTCGGCCGCGCGCCAGTGGGCATCCGAGGGCGTCGCCGTGCTCGTCGTAGCGCCCCGACTCGACGCGATGGTGGACGACCCGAGCTGGCTCGAAGCGTCCGATGCCCTGCGCACCGCTCCCGCGCTCGACGCGCCTTCACGGGGGGCCGTCGCCGTGGCCGACGTGCTCGCCATGCTCCTCGCATCCGGCTCCGGCGCGCTCCCACTGACCGGGTCCACCGTCGCCGTCGACGGCGGCGCACTCATGGCCCCATGACGCCGTCCCTCGCCGGCCGGGCCGTCCTCGTCACCGGCGCGAACCGTGGCGTCGGGCGCGGCCTCGCCCTGGCGTTCGCGAATGCCGGCGCGTCGGTCGTCGCAACTGCGCGCGACGTCGAGAGTGGACACGCGGTGGTCGCAGAGATCCGCGAGCGTGGCGGCGAAGCGACGTTCGCGCGGTGCGACGTGACGGTGCGCGACGACGTCGACTCCGCGGTCGCCCACTCGGTCGAGTCCTACGGAGGACTCGACGTGATGGTGCACAACGCGGTCAGTGTCCATTCGAGCGAACCGCACGATCTCGCGACGGCCTCGATCGACCTGTGGGACGAGCACGCCGCAGTGTCGGTACGCGGCGTCTACCGGTGCGCGCACGCGGCGCACGTGCACCTTCGGGAGCGCAGAGGGGTGTTCCTCGTGTTGACCTCTCCCGCCGGGATCAACGGATCCGCGAAACTTCCGTTCTATGCAGGCGTGAAGGGCGCGCAGCGCGGGTTCGTGAAGAGCCTGGCGCGCGAATGGGGACCGGAGGGCATCCGTGTCAACGGCCTCGCTCCGCTCGCCGCCACGCCCGCCCTCGAGCACGCGTTCCAGGCCGACCCGACCATGCAGCCGCGCCTCGAGGCGATCGTGCCCCTGCGCCGCTACGGCGATCCCGAGCACGACATCGGACCTGCGGCCGTGTTCCTCTGCAGCGACGATGCCGGCTACGTCACCGGCCAGACGCTCGTCGTGAGCGGCGGCCGGCTGACGAGCTTGTGAGCGGTCCGGTGCCCGACCGGTTACAGGTCGGGATCGTCCCGAGCGACCTCGCGGCGTCGCTCGCGTTCTATCGCGACGTGCTGGGCCTGCCGTACACGGGGCCGCGACCCGCGCTGGAGAACCGCACGCTGCACATGTTCTCGTTCGGCACCGTGTCCGTGAAGCTGCTCGACTCGACGCACGCGCCGAGGCCCCCGGCCCGGGATCACCCGGGTCCGTACCCTGCGGGTGTGGGGATCCGCTGGCTCACGCTCGACGTCGTCGAGCTCGCGCCGGTCGTGGATCGTTGCCGGGCCGCCGGCGCGCGCTTCCAGCTCGAACCCACAGAGCTGCGACCCGGACTGCGCGTGGCCATCGTCGAGGATCCCGACGGGAACGCGATCGAGCTCGTCGAGCGCGCCTGAACGGAGACGCCCGGTACCCTGGCTCGCATGGGTGAGAGCCGTCAGAGCAGCGAGCGCGCGGGAGCGCTCGCCGTCGACGTCGACGCCCCGCGTCGACGCATCGCGCTCGACGAGACGTCGTGGGTGGACGTCGTCCGCGGTTTCCTGCCCGACGCCGACTGCGTATACCGCGCGCTCGTCGAAACCGTCGACTTCCAACCCGCGCGCCTCTGGCGCTACGAGCGCTGGGTCGAGGAACCGCGCCTCAGCCACTGGGTCGGAAAGGGCCCGTTCCCCCACCCTGCGCTGCTCGACGCGCAACGCCACCTGCAGTCGCGGTACCGCGTCGCGTTCGACGGTCTCGGGCTCGCCTGGTATCGCGACGGCCGCGACAGCGTCGCCTTCCATCGCGACCGCGAGATGCGGTTCTGCGAGGACACCGTGATCGCGATCCTCACGCTCGGGGGTCCGCGGCCATTTCTGCTGCGCCCGAGGCTCCGGCGCGACAAGTGGATCGCGCCGAACGGCGGCGCGACGCACGACATCGCGCCGGGCAGCGGCGACCTGCTCGTGATGGGTGGCAGGTGCCAGGCCGACTGGGAGCACTCGGTGCCGAAGGTGAACGGGGCCGTTCCGGGCCGCATCTCGGCGCAATGGCGTTTCACGTCCCGACGGGGCCGTCCCGAGATCGGAGGCTCCTACCGCGCGCCCCGCCACTTCGACCGCGGCTGACCACGGTTCAGCGTCTCCGGCGCTGCTCCACGTCCCGGTACGCGGTCTCGGCGAAGCGCTCGCCGAAGAGCACCTCTCCGGGGCTGCGCCCGTCGACGTGCCCCATGATCCCCTTGTACAGCCGGTAGCCGAGAAGCTCGAGGAGACGGTCGGAGAACGTCGCGGCCATCGACGCCGGGATACCGAGGTACGGGTTCTGCTGCTGGCGCACGAAGCCCGGGCAGTACTGCACGTTCACGCCGAGCCGCCAGTCGTCGCTCGTCGTGTTGGCACCGCCGCCGTGCCACAGGCTCCCGTGGAACACCATGACCGAACCCGCGGCCATCTCGAGCGAGCGCGCCCTGCCGTCCTGCTCCGCGCCCCCTGCTCCCGCCGCGCCCGGGACACCGGCGAAACGGTGCGAGCCCGGCACGAACACCGTGCCGCCGTTGGCGGCCGTGAAGTCGGTGAGGGCCCACATGCTCGTGGCCATCATGGGCGCGTGCGGCCGTTGCAGGTGCCGCGCCATCACGAGATCGTCACCGTGCAAAGGCTGCGGATCCTCTCCGGGGCCGATGTCGATGGCGGTCATGCCCGAGAGCAGACACCCACGGTCGAGCATTCCCTCGATGATCGGTAACACGTTGCGGTGCACCGGCATGGCTTGGAAGATCGCGTCCTTCGCGAGGAGGTTGTACATCCGCAGCGTCGAATGACCCTCGGCCGCCGTCGAGCGCGGGCGCACGTCGAGCTCACGCTCGAGCCGCCGGATCGTGTCGCGCAGCCCGTCGACGAGCTCCGGCTCGATCGCGTCCTCCACGATCGTGTACCCGTCGGCATCGATGCGTGCGAGGTGCCCGCTGACCGCGGCATCCTCGAGCATCATGTCGATGGCTCCCTCACAGCGACACACCGGGCGTCCGCCCAAGCCGCTGCTCGTCCGCCCCAAATACTGCGCATCTCGACCTCCCGCCATGCGAGGATCAGGCGTGCATCCACTCGACAATGCGGCATGGCGCGCGCTGCGCGGTCCGCAGGCCAACCTAGCCGAGCAGCTGCCACTCGCGGCGAGGTACCGCCCCGATGTCGCGCCGTTCACCGCCCTCCCCGACGAGCCCGACAAGCAGGCATGGGACGACCTTCGGGCACTCGTGGGGCCCGGACACGCGGCCGCGCTCTTCCGCCGCGCCGTCGACGTCCCCGACCCATGGGAGGTCATGTTCCGCGGCGAAGGTGTGCAGATGGTGCTCGAGGGCTCCCTCCGATCGCCTCATCCGGAACCGTCCGGCGTGACGATCGAGACGCTGTGCGACGACGACGTGCCCGCCATGCTCGACCTCATCGGGCGCACGCAGCCCGGACCGTTCCTTCCGCGCACCATCGCGCTCGGCACGTATCTCGGCATCAGGATCGACGGAACGCTGATCGCGATGGCCGGTGAGCGGATGCGCCTCGACGGCTACACCGAGGTGAGCGCAGTCTGCACCGACGTCGAGTTCCGTGGCCGGGGCTTCGCGGCGATGCTCGTTCGAGGCATCGTCGACCAGGTCCGTGCTCGTGGCGAAAAGCCGTTCCTGCACGCGGCGATGCACAACGAGAACGCGATCAAGCTCTACGACGCGCTCGGCTTCACGACCCGGACGATCATCGACATCATCGGCGCCCGCGCCCCGCGCTGAGGCGGCAGCCCGCGTCTTCACATCGTCGCAAGTTGTCTCGCAACCTCACCGAGTCGGTCGTAGCTGTCGTCCCTTCGCCGCGCCGCCGCACCGGCGTGGTACATGACGATCTGCAGGTCGAAGTCGCGCAATGCCGAGAACCGCTCTGCGATCAGCGCGGGGAGCGCATCCCATGTGCCCGTCACGACGAAGTGCTCGAGCAGCTCGTCGTCGATCACCGCCGTCATCGCCGCCGGACCTTCGGACTTCTGCGCGGCGCGCAGCCGTTCCGTCGTGCTCGGGAAGCCCAACTGCTCGAAGATGAACGCGTAGTTCGGCGTCGTTCCGTAGAACGCGACCATCGTTCTCGACGCCTCTCGCCAGGAATTGCGCTCCTCCTCGGTGTCGCCGGGCGCGGTGAACAACGGGACGAAGAGCGTGAACGACGACGGCTCGCGGCCCTGCGCGGCGAGGCCCTCGCGCACGTTGGGCGCCAACGTCTGCTCGTAGTACGTGGTGGTGTTGAGGGGATGCACGTGTACGCCGTCGGCTACGTGGCCCGCCATCCGCAACATCCATGGGTTCACCGCCGCGACGTCCACCGGTGGGTCGGGACACGCGATCGGACCGGGTGACCACATCGCCGGCAGCAGCGAGAAGTCGTAGAACTCGCCCTTGTACTCCAGCGGTTCCTCGCCGCGGAACGCGCGGAAGATCGCCCGCAACGCGAGCACGTAGTCGCGCATCCGCGGCCCGGGCCGGTCGAAGGCGGACGAGTACCGCCGCTCGACGTGGGCCCGTACCTGCGGACCCAGACCGAGACGGAACCGGCCGTTGCTGGCCTCGGCGAGCTCCCACGCCACCGACGCGGTCACCATCGGGCTGCGGGGGAACGCCACCGCGACACCCGTCGCGAGATCGAGGTCGACACCGGCCAGGGCGGCCGCCGCGCACGAGAGGTAGGCGGTGCGTCCGGCCTCGGTCACCACGAGCCCGGCGAAACCGGCTCCGGCGGCTCGGCGCGCAACGTCCTGGAACGACCGCAGCGGCATGGCGCCGCTCATCATGTGTGCCTTCACGGCATCATCCTCTCGCCTTTCCGGTCTCGATCCTCACGACGGCGTCGTGTCGAAGCGACGGCTGAGCAGTTCGGGCACGTCGAGGTCGGCAAGTGCCTGCGTCGTGCGCTGCATCGCACCGTGCGCGAGCCGCTCCGGTTGCCAGCGCGCGCCCATCGCCGCGGTCGACACCGCGGAGACCCACGAGTACACGGAGAACAGGCGGTACTGCTCCTCGACGGCGGCAGGATCGAGGACGACGCCGTCCTGCGCGAGCCGGTCGCGGTACGTCGCCAGCAGGTCGCGCTCGATCGCTCGGCGTGTGTCGGTCGGGATCGAATTGCAACAGAAGTATGCGATGTCACGCATCCCCGGCGACCGGCTGAACATGGCCCAGTCGAAGAAGCCGGCCCGGGACCCGTCGACGAACATGTTGCCCATGTGCGGATCGCCATGGATCAACGTCCGTTCACCCTCGTCCCACCAGTCGAGCACGGCTGCCGTGTTGTCGACGTAGATCGTGCCGACGGCGCGGAACACGTCCGGCAT
>CAZJSY010000061.1:0-18324 GCA_964548555.1 uncultured Burkholderiales bacterium | reverse complement strand
GCAGTGGCGATCGCGCCGAAGAAGACGTTGAGCGTCTCGACGACCTGTTCCGGCGCCAGCACCTCGGCGAGCGCCGTCGAGCCGATGAGGTCGACGAACATCACGGTTGCATCGCGCTGTTCGCTCACGAGCCCGCTGCCTTGTTCGAGCGCGAGCCGGGCGACCTCGGTGCCCACGTGCCGGCCGAACAGGTCGGCGAGACGGTGACGCTCGCGCAGGCCCGCCACCATCTGGTTGACGCCCGCCTGCAGCAGTCCGACCTCACCGCCGTCGTCGACCGTGACGGACACGTCGAGCTCGCCCTTGGCGACGCGCGCGATCGCGGCTTGGAGTGCCTCGAGCGGGTCCGCCACGGAGCGGGCCGCGACCACCGTGGTGAGCAACCCGATCGCCAGGCCGACGACCGAGAGCGCGACGACGGCCGCGGTGATGTCACCGTGGTGCGACCCTGCGGTGAGTGGGAGAGCCACGAGGCCGGCGAGTGGCACCGCCGAGCCCAGCGTCCATGTCAGTAACAGCCGCGGACGCACGCCGATCGTCGTGCGCTGACGCGGCGGGTCGGTCGCGAGTGCCTGCGCGAACACGGGTCGCAACGCGCGCTCGAAGAACAGGAACACGACCGCGCACGTCACCAGACCACCGTCGAAGATCGTGAGCGCGGCGCGCACTGCGAGCCCTGTGTCGCCGTCGATCGTGAGGCACAACAACGGGAATGCCGCGCTCGCAACGGCCCACGCGATGAACGATCGTCCCGCCTCACGCAGCGGGGTGCGCAGTGTCGCCTCCTGCTCGGCCGGCGTGAGGGCCCGCTCCTCGGCGATCCAGCTGAACACGCGGTACCAGCTCCGGGTGGACCACCAACCTTCCAGCGGGAACACGACGAGCCCGTACCCCGTGAACGCGACTGCGTACGGGACCCATCCGTGCGGGACGGGCTGGCCGGGCGCGATCGCGATCAGGAACACGAACACGAAGAGCGCGCCGGCGAGGTTGGCGAAGGTGCAGATCGCGCCCAGGCGGTTGAAGAGGCGCCGCTGTTGCAGGGCGGCGTGCGCGTGCGCTCCCCCGGCGTGCACGTGCTCACTGTACGGACGCAGGGCCGGGGAGGGAACCGTGCCGGCCGTCACAGGTTGTACCCCACGAATTTCCAGTGTCTGTCCGTTCACGAACATTGCGAGTTTCTGGCGCGGTAACTTCTGCCGCTGCGTCGGCGGGCACGGCCCGCGATGGCAGGCAGCGTGGCGGCGGGGAGGCAGGGTGAGACATCGTCGTCGCGAACGCGTCCTTCCGCGCGAGCAGCGTCCCACCGGCGGCGACGGCACCGGCCGCACCGAGCGTGCGCAGGAAGCTCCGTCGGTCGAACACCTTCGCTGGGGTCGCATCGCTCGTCATGTGTCCGATCGCTCGCCGGTAATGCGACATGTCCGGTAACCCGGATTCACCAGACCGCGAAGCCGGCGTGAACTTCCCCCGCGTCACACGCCGGAGCGAGCAGACCATCGGTCGGCGCGTCAGCCGACGTACCGCTCCAGCCATGCGTTGAGCGGCCGCGCCGCGTCGAGGCACTCGACCACACGCTCCTTGGCCTTCCGGGTCCCGAGCCAGCCACCCACGGGCCAGGACCTCGACATGACGATGCCCTTGTGCTTGAGAAGCTCGATGCGCGGATGGTCCTTCGCGTAGCCCTTCGGTGCGGTCTTGAGCACATCGTGCGCGCCGACGTCGTAGCCACGCTTTCGGAGCGCGTCGACGACCTTCTCCAACTCCGGACCTGAGCGCTCGTCGGCGACCGCGGCCCGGAAGCGTCGAAGCTGGTCCGGCTCCGGCATGTACAAGCCGCTGCCGGCGAAGAGACCGTCGGCCGAGAACGAGATGTACCCGCCGGGTAGGTGGGCCGCACAGTTCAACTTGTACGGCTGCTTGTCCTTGCTGAAGCGGACATCGCGGTAGGGCCGGAACACCCGTCCACGGCCGAACCGCTCTGTCAGCTCGGCGAGGAGCTCTTCCATCGGCGCTTTGACGCACTGCTCGTAGATCGCCTTGTGATCCTGCCAGTACGTCTTCGTGTTGTCGGCCTCGAGCCCGTCGTAGAACTCGACCGCCTCGACCGGCCAGCCCTTGAAGGCCATCACCCACACCTCGCGTCGCCTACGAGCGCAAGGGTAAATCCTGCTTGGCGAAGAGGTGCGCACGGTTTGTATGGACGAACCGAAGGCGGGGACCCTCCCGGCCACGCCACAATGGCGGGCGTGTCGTCCGACATTCGGCAGGACGTCCGCGTCGCGGAATCCCTCGGCTCCACGCTCTCCGGCGACGAGGAGCGGGGATTCTCGGCACGAACGGTATGGACGGTGGTCGCCGTGCTGGCGCTCGTCGCGGCGGTGCTGGCCGTCGTCGTCAACGAGCGCGTGTACCCGTTGGGCAGTCACAACAACGACGACCAGGCCTACGTCGCGCAGGCTCACCTGCTCGAAGACGGCAAGGTTCGCTATCCACGGTCACAGGCCGCGTTCTTCCGCCCGAACATGACTGGCCCGCGCGACGACAAGCTGGTGTACGTCTACACCCCGGCATGGGCTGCGGTTCTGGCTGCGTCAGATCTGCTGTCCGGCAGCACGCGGCCGGCGCTCGCCCTGGACGCCTCCCTCGCGGTCGTTGCCCTCGCCCTCCTCGCCTCGGAGCTGTGGCGCGATCGGCGCGTCGTGCTCACCGCCGCGGTCGTGTTCACCCTGTCGCCGCTCTTCGTGTCGCAAAGCGGCACCTACCTCTCGTATCAGCTGTCTCTGTCGCTCGCCCTCGTCTTCGGCTGGCTTCTCCTCCGAGGGCTACGCACAGGCTCGTCGCGCAGCGTTGCCGTCGCCGGCGCGGTAGTAGGCGTGGCGTTCTTCGCGCGTCCGTTCGACGCCCTCCTCGTCGCCATACCGCTCGCCGCGTTCGCGGTCTTGAAGTACCGCGGCGAAGGACGGGCGCTCCTGAGGCCGGCCGGGTGGCTCGCGGTCGGGGTCTTGCCGTTGGTCGTTCTGACCGCGGCGTACAACCAGTACGTCATGGGAAGCCCGACCAGCTTCCCGCAGAACGTCGCGGGTTCGATGAACACGTTCGGGTTCGGCCCGAGGATCGGGATCCACGACCAGCACGCGCTCGTCGCGGTACCGACGGACTTCACGTTGAGTCGATCGCTCCACGCGCTCTGGACCAACGTCCAGCTCGTGCCGCGGTGGCTCTTCGGCAGCTACCTCCTGCTCGGACTGGCGGCGTTCGGAGCGATTCGCAACCGCCGGGACCCGCGCATCTGGCTGCTGGTGGCGCTCACCGTCGCGTTCCCACTCGGCTATCTGTTCTGGTGGGGCATCTACACGGCGACGACGGTGAAGCTGGTCTACTGGCTCGGGCCGTTCTACTACTACCCGGTCGTCGCGTTCATCGCGATGCTCGCGGCGTCGGGCGCCGTCGCGCTGTGGTCGTGGCTCGAAACACTCGACCGCCGACGAGCCATCACGGGCGGGGCATTGATCGCCGTGGTTGCGACCGGGCTCACCCTCATCGGGGGCGCCGACGGATACACCTACGCGTCGAAGTACCGGCGCCAGGAACGGGCGTCACTCGCACTGCTGAGGGCACTCCCACGCGACAGCCTCATCCTCCTCGAGCAGGACCAGATCGGGAACCCTCACCCGGAGCTGGTCAACCGCGCCGACCTGTCGAACCGGCCGCTCTACGGACTCGACGACATCGACCGCAACGTGCCCTTGCTCGAGCAATACCCAGGTATGTCGACGTACGCGCTCAGGCATGTGCACGAGTTCGGCGACGATCCATTCACCCAGGACCCGCGGGAGTGGCTGTCTCACGTGACGTTGACGTCGAGGAACGTCATCACCGAGACCGTGACGTTTCGCAACCCGGGCATGAAGCCTTTCGTCATCGCGTACGCCGAGTTCGCCGATCACCTCGAGACGCGCGTGATCGACACCGCCTCCGTGCGCGACCGCACCTACACGTTCCATTGGACCGTCACTCCGCAGGACGTCGGTTCGTCGGACCCGAACACCCTCGTGGTGCCGGCCTCGAGGGGAGCGGCGTACGCGCTCGGTTTCGCGACGTCGAACCAACCGGATCTCTCGCGCGCCGACCGCTTCCAGTTGCGATGGTCGTTCGCGACATCGGCCGCCGGACCGCTCCGAGTGGTCGAGCCGCCCACGCCGTTCGTGCTCGTGCAGTTCCCGACCGGCGCGTCGGCCTGGCTGGAAGAACGCGTCGACCCCGTCATGTCACGCGCGCCGGCGCCGTGACGTAACGCTGTCCGGCCGAGCGGGCGCTTCATCGCTGTCACCTACCAGGGGTCGACGCCGACCGACGAGCCAATACAGCATCGAGTTCCCCGGATTGGCCACGACGAAGAGTCGCCAGAACCGCTTGCTCCCTCGAACGTCCTCATCCGATCGGCGGGCGAGGTCACGCCATGCGAACACCGCAGAGACGACCTCGAACGGCACGATGATCCCGAGCAGGATCGTCTTGCGCTTTGCGGCTGGGGTCATGCTCAGGCTCCACGATGTGTCGCTCAGTCCACGGGGGGACGCAGTGCCGCGTTCAGCACGGCTGTGACGCCGGCCGAGCGCGTCTCGTCGGCGCTCTCACCGGTCTGCACGTGTGCCATGAGCAGTGCCAGCACGATGGACTCGACGCCCTTCGCGATCAATGCCGGGTCGACGTCGGCGCGTACTTCACCGGCGCGCTGGGCGCGGCCGAGGTGCGCCGCGAATTCCGCCTCGAACAGATCGAGGGACGGCAGGCGCACGACGCGATGCACGGCGTCCGGCTCGAGGCCGGCGAGGACGCGCCGCGCGAGCGGGTGATCGTCGACATGGGCGATGAGCTCGGCGATGAACCGGACCGACTGGTCGCGGATGTTGCCGGAGCAAGACAGGCCGCGCGCCTCGTCGAGCAGCGCCGCCGCGTCGGCGTCGACTGCAGCCTCGAAGAGTGCCTCTTTGCCGGCGAAGTACGCGTACACGGCTGCAGGGGTGAGCCCCGCGTCCCGAGCGACGTCGGATACCGGGGTCCGCTGGTACCCCTGGGCGGCGAACCGTCGAATGGCCAGTCGCACCAGGCGGGAACGGGTCCGGTCGCCCTTGGTCTCGAGCGAGGCCGCCCTCTCCTGCAGCACCATGTGAGCGTACCGTCACCCGCTCGACGGCGAACCGAGCATTCGGTCGACCACCTCAGGCTCGACTCGGCTGTTGCGCCTGTCGCGAGGAGCGCAGTTCGCCTGCCAGAGCGACCAGCAACTGCTCCGCCAGGTCGGAGAACTCCCGGAGCAAGGTACGGAACATTCTGATGCCGATCACCGCGACCTTCACATCGGTCACGGCTGTCACCGTTGCGCTACGCGGCTCACCATCCAGCAGCGATAGCTCACCGAAATACGATCCCGGACCATCACGCGCCAGTTCGATCCCGTTCCGTTCGACGACAGCTTCGCCTTCGAGGATGACGAAGAAGGCGTCGCCGGACTCGCCCTCTCGCACGAGCTCGGTTCCCGCGGCGAAGTGTGCGATCTGCGCATGCCGTGCAATCGTCCGGCGCTGGTGCGTTGAGCAATGGGAGAATAGGCGGACCGCCGCCAGCCAGTCACCGAGATCACGCTTCGGCCCCACTCGACCTCCCACGCGTGCACAATCACCGCAGAGTTGTGGTCGGAGCGTTGGTAACTCTGACACCTGAGCCTGGCGCCGTCGAGGAAAGGGAGGGCGGGATGCGGCACCTGGCACTCTTCGTGATCCGCCGGCGATGGTGGGTGATCGCCGCTGCGTTGATTGCCCTCCCGGTGGCGACGATTTACGGCGGGAATGTGCATGACAAGCTCAGGTCGAGCGGCTTCTTCGACGTGAGCTCCGAGTCCGGTCGCGCTTCAGCCACCATTGCCCGGGACTTTCCTGCATCGGGTCTGTCGGACTTCGTCCTCGTCGTTACTGCAAACACGGGCACCGTCGATGACCCGCGGGTTATCGCGGAAGGCGAGGCGTTGACACGACGGCTCGGGGCGAGTCAGGGCGTCGTCACGTCATTTTCGTACTGGACGCTCGGGCGAATCCCGCAGCTGCGCAGTCGCGATTCCCGCGCGGCGCTCATCGTGGCCTCACTTCGAGGCACAGACGAAGACAAGATCACGCTTGCGAAGCAGCTCTCCCCACGGTTCAACACAAAGGGGCCGATCGTCAGCAGCCAGGTCACCGGACAGGCGGAAGTAACGCGCCAGCTTGCCGGCCAGGCCGAAAAGGACCTCGAACGGTCGGACGCGATTACGGCGCCGCTCACGTTCGTCGCTCTCATTGTCGTGTTCGGAAGCGTGGTCGCCGCGTCGCTACCGCTCATCGTCGGAGCGCTTGCGGTGCTCGGCACGTTCCTCTTGCTGACGCTGCTCGCCAAGCTCACGAACGTCTCGGTGTTCTCACTGAACCTGACAACCGGGCTGGGGCTGGGCCTCGCGATCGACTACAGCCTCTTCGTTGTGTCCCGCTACCGCGAAGAGCTGCGGAGCGGGGTGTCGTCCGCCGTGGCACTGGGTCGGTCGATGCAGACGGCAGGCCGCACGGTCGCGTTCAGTGCGGGCACCGTGGCAATTTCGTTGGCGTCCCTCGTCGTCTTTCCGGTGACCTATCTGCGATCGTTCGCCTACGCGGGTGTGGGTGTCGTCGCCCTCGCGGCCGTGACCGCAATCGTCGTGCTGCCCGCAGTCCTGGCCGTGCTCGGTCCTCGGCTCGAGAAGGGACGTCTCTTCAAGGTGCGGGAGACACACGGCGGATACTGGCACGCGCAGGCCGGCCGCGTGATGCGTCATCCCATCCCCTACGCGGTCGCGGTCAGCGTCGTTCTCGTCCTGCTCGCGATCCCGTTCCTGCACTTTCGCCCCGGGCTGCCCGACGACCGCGTCGGGCCCAAGAGCCTTTCGAGCCGCGCGGCGACCGACGTGATCCGCAATGGCTTTTCGAGCCGAGAGGCGAGCCCGGTACTGGTGCTCGTACCGAGCGTCGACGTGACAGCAGACCCAAACGCGATCGACGGTTTCGCCCGCCGGCTGGCGAGCGTGCCGGGCATTGCACGGGTCGACGCCGCTACGGGGTACTACTTCGTGGCCAACGGGACGGTGGCGGGCGTCCCACCGAATGATCTCTCACGTCGTTTCCTTCCGGCATCCGGACGTCACGGGACCTTTCTGTCCGCTGTCCCTGACGTCGAGCCGATCTCGCGGCGCGGCGAGAAACTCATCCGCGATATTCGTGCCATCAAGGCGCCGTTCAAGTTCCTGGCGGCCGGACTCTCTGCGCAGCTCGTGGACACGAAGCAGGCGATTTTCGCGCGCGTTCCCTTGACCCTCGGTTACATCGCCCTTGCCACATTCGTGCTGTTGTTCATGATGACGGGGAGCGTGCTGGTACCGATCAAGGCCTTGGTGTTGAACATGCTGAGCCTTACGGCGACATTCGGCGCGACGGTCTGGATCTTCCAGGACGGTCACCTGTCCCGCTTTCTGCACTTCACGCCGACCGGCACGCTCGACGTATTCACGCCGATCTTGATGTTCTGTATCGCATTCGGGCTGTCGATGGACTACGAGGTCTTTCTGCTCTCGCGAATCAAGGAGGAATACGACCTCACGCGCGACAACGAGGGAGCGGTTGCCGCCGGGCTCCAGAAGACGGGACGCATCGTGACTGCGGCAGCCCTGCTCCTCACCGTCGTATTCGTCGGCATCGCGACGTCGGAGATCGCGCTGGTCAAGGCATTCGGCGTCGGCCTGTCGATCGCCGTTCTCGTCGATGCATTCCTGATCCGGGCGACGCTCGTGCCTGCGTTCATGCGCCTCGCCGGACGGGTCAACTGGTGGTCACCCAAAAGGCTGCGACGGTGGCACCTGCGGTTCGGCATCTGGGAGAACGAGCCCGTCGCTCTCCTCGACCGGGAGTTCGAAGCCGGCATGTCGTGACTCCTTCCGACATCCCGACCTCGAATCGCCTCGGATCGCTGCCTCGTTCGTAGGTACGCATCGATCGGCGGCACGTGACACCGCGGCCACCGCCGCCTACGATCCCGCGCGTGTCCCGGCAGGAGATCGGGCTTGCACGCGGTGACACGGAGCGCCGTGATCCGCGCGCACACGTCGCACCGGCAGCATTCCCACCGCCTGGGCTCGCGGGTTTGAACCCGGCGTGGTCGCGGTTGGTGACCACACCGGAACTCGACGGCGTCGGCCGCACGTGGCACATCCTCGACAACGGCGCGCCCCACCCGGTGGTCACCCTGCTGTGCGTCCATGGCAACCCCACATGGTCGTACCTGTGGCGCAACATGCTCGCTCGGGCCGATCCAAGCGTACGCGTCATCGCCGTCGACCAGCTCGAGATGGGTTTCTCCGAGCGGACCGGGACGGTGCGACGGTTGCGACAACGCGTCGACGACCTCTGCGCGCTCACGGACGAGCTCGGGCTGAACGGGCCTGTGGTCACGGTCGGTCATGACTGGGGCGGCGCCATCTCATTGGGCTGGGCCGTGCGGCATTGGGAACAGCTCGACGGCATCGTGTTGACGAACACGGCGATTCACCAGCCGCCAGGATCGCCCGCTCCGGTGCTCATCCGCATGGCTCGTCTCCCAGGCGTGCTGCAACTCGTCTGCGTGAAGACGCCGACGTTCATCCAGGCGGCGCTGGAATTGTCACGACCCCGGATCGTGAAAGCTGTTCGGGACGCATATCACGCGCCGTACCGATCGGCGGGCAGGCGTGCAGGCATCGGCGCGTTCGTGCAGGACATACCCCTCGACCAGACGCACCCGAGCGCCGAGGCGCTCGAGGAGATCGTCGCGGGCGTGGAGAAGCTCAGAGAGATTCCTGCGCTGCTGTTGTGGGGACCGTCCGACCCGGTCTTCTCCGATATCTACTTGCGCGATCTCGCTGGTCGACTGCCGTGCGCCGATGTTCATCGTTTCATCGGCGCAAGTCACCTCGTGTCCGAGGATGCCGACGTCGCCGGAGCCGTCCACGATTGGATTGCACAGCTGCACCGCGCCCCGTCGATTCCGTCGCGGCCGGCGCGGGCGCCCGCGTGGGCAGGGCTCGAGCGGCGCGCCGGCGACAACGACGTCGCGATGGTCGAGATGACGGCGCACGGCGCGGGGCGATCGATCAGCTTTGCGGCGCTCGACGTGGATGTGCGGTCGGTCGCGGCCGGACTCGTCGAGCACGGGATCGCCAGGGGCAACCGCGTCGCGCTGCTGATCCCACCCGGTGTCGACCTCGCCGTTTGCCTGTACGCATGCTGGCGCGTCGGTGCCGTCGTGGTCCTCGTCGACGCCGGTCTCGGAGCTCGGGGGATCAGCCGGGCGCTGAAGAGCGCTGCGCCTGATTACGTGATCGGCGTGCCGCGCGCGCTGGCGGCGGCACGCGCGCTCCGGTGGCCGGGACAGCGCATCGCCGCCGTCCCGTTGCCTCAGCGCGCGGCACGGTTGCTCGGTGTCTCGATGACACTCGACGAGCTGCGTGGACTCGGCGACGGGCGACCGTTGCCTGCGGGCCCGGAGGATTCCGACGAAGCGGCGGTGGTCTTCACCTCGGGCGCCACCGGCCCGGCCAAGGGCGTGCTCTATCGACATCACCAACTCCAGGCGCAGCGCGACGCGCTCGCTCGCGTCTACGAGATCTCGCAGCGAGATCGGCTCGTGGCGGCGTTCGCGCCGTTCGCGCTGTACGGTCCCGCGATCGGGGTGCCCTCCGTCGTGCCCGACATGAACGTCACCGCACCGGGCACCCTGCGTGCGTGCGCACTGGCCGACGCCGCAGAAGCAATTGAGGCAACGCTCGTATTCGCGTCGCCCAAAGCCCTCGCGAACGTCATCGCGACGGCGGGAGCGCTCACGGCGCGACACCGTGAGGCACTCGCCCGGGTGCGGCTCCTGTTGTCGGCCGGCGCACCGGTGCCGCCGTCGGTGCTCGTCGCCGCGTGCGAGCTGATGCCCAACGCAGAGGCCCATACGCCCTACGGCATGACCGAGGTGCTGCCGGTCGCCGACATCACGCTTCCGGAGATCCGGGCCGCCGGCGCGGGAAACGGGGTGTGTGTGGGACGACCGCTCGCCGAGGTGTCGGTCGCCGTCAGTCCTCTCGACGGCTCGGGCCGCGCGACCGGGGAGCTGACGGCGCGTGCCGGTGTGACAGGCGAGATCTGCATTCAGGCGCCGCACATGAAAGAGGGCTACGACAAGTTGTGGGTGACGCAGCATCGCAGCGCGCAGCCGCTCCGCTGGCATCGCAGCGGTGACGTGGGCCACCTCGACACCGAGGGTCGCTTGTGGATCGAGGGCCGCACGATCCACGTCATCTCGACGGCCGGCGGTCCCGTGACGCCGGTCGGGATCGAACGGGCCGTGGAGTCGCTCGCCGAGGTTCGCGACGCGGCCGCGGTCGGCGTGGGGCCCGCAGGGACCCAGCAGGTCGTCGTCGTGGTGGTCGTGCCGGGAGACCGGCGCCGGCGCCCGCATCTCGCGCCCCCTGCACTGGCCGAACAGGTTCGAGCCGTCACTGCTGTGGACGTCGCCGCGGTCCTCGTGGTTCCTGCGCTGCCGGTCGACAAGCGACACAACTCGAAGATCGACCGCACCCGCGTTGCGAGCTGGGCGAGCACGGTGCTGGCAGGTCGCCGGCTCGGCGCGCTGTGAAGATCCTCGTCACCGGCGCCACGAGCCTCCTCGGCGGGTCGACCGCCCGACGATTTCGTGCCCGGGGCGATGAGGTCACTGTGCTCCAGCGGCGTCCAAGCGGGTTGGACGCCCGGGAAGTGCTCGCCGACATCGCGGACCGCGCCGCGGTCGAGTGCGCTCTCGACGGAGTCGACGTCGTGATCCACGCGTCCGCGAAGGTCGACATGATCGGACCATGGTCCGCGTTCGAGGAGACGAACATCGTCGGTACCGCGAACATCGTCGACGCGGCGCGGGCCGCAGGTGTGGCGGGGTTCGTCTATGTCTCGTCGCCGTCGGTCGCGCACGCGGGACAGCCGCTCGTCGGACAGCCGGCGGCACCCGCAAATCCCGACCTGGCGCGCGGCGCGTACGCCCGCAGCAAAGCATCGGCAGAGCGCCTCGCTCTCGCCGCCAACACGCCGACGTTCCCGGTCGTGGCCGTGCGTCCACATCTCGTGTGGGGTCCCGGGGACAAACAGCTCGTCGGCAGGATCATCACCCGCGCGCGTCAGGGCCGGCTGGCCATTGTCGGTTCCGGCG
This sequence comes from uncultured Burkholderiales bacterium, assembly GCA_964548555.1. Taxonomy (GTDB): domain Bacteria; phylum Actinomycetota; class Acidimicrobiia; order IMCC26256; family JAMXLJ01; genus JAMXLJ01. The sequence goes on along the minus strand of CAZJSY010000061.1, from coordinate 7,044 downwards.
CCGCACTGATCGACACCACGTATGTCGACAATGCCGTCGACGCGCTCGTGGCCGCCGCCGATCGTGTCCGTGAGTTGGGTGGACGCGCGCTGGTCATTTCGAACGGCGAACCGAGGCCCGTTTCCGAGTTGCTGAGCCGCATCGTGGTCGCCGCAGGGCTGCCGCCTCCGCGTCTGCGGGTACCGGCCGTGCTGGCGCGTGCGGCCGGCACGGCTCTGGAGTTCGGCTGGGATCGCCTGAACCGCCGAGGCGAACCACCGATCACGAGCTTCCTCGCCGAGCAGCTGTCCACGGCGCACTGGTTCGATCAACGCGAGACGCGACGGGCGCTCGGGTGGCGACCCCTGGTGACGCTCGACGAAGGCTTTTCGCGGCTCACGGAATGGCTGCGACGGTCGAAGAACGCTTCAACGATTTGACCTCGCGGCGGACACGTCCTCCGTCGCCGCTCCGGCGCGTGCGGTGGTGTTGCGCCTTCTCAGGCGTGCTCGGCCAGCCATTGCTGACCGAACTCGTGCTCCAGCTCGAGCGTCTTTTTCGCATTGTCGAAGACGAAACGCTCGAGCCTCCCGCCGAGCAACGGCACCGACACCTTGATGGTTCCGTCGATGTGCTGGACCGTCCCGGTGCCGGACGCCTCCAGACCGACGGTTCCGGAGGTCTTTACGGGCGTGCCCTTGGCCTCGATCGTCCACGTTGCCGCTGCCGGCGATCCTTGCGATCCGCCGTTCCAGTGTTCGACTTGTTGCAAGGAATTGGTGGGCTTGAAGACCTTCTTTGCGAAGCCAGGTATGTCGGTCTGAACGGTACGCGAGGTGACGACGCGGAACCCACCATCCGGCATCGGCGTGCATTCGATGACTTCGTAGTCGAGCGCTCCTGTCGCCGCGAGCCGCGCCCGCAGGAACTCGCTGTCGGTGAGCATGGAATACACGTCGCCCGGAGGCGCGTCGTACGGGTACTCCACGTGGAAGTCCACGCCGCGCACGGTAAGCCCGTGCCGCTCGGTCGGCAAGGATCCTTTGACTCCGAAACCCCGTCTTCCCCGAACGTCGGCGAGGTTGCTTGCGGTGCGAGGCCGCGACGACGAGAACACGGACGTGCGGAGAGCGGGTGACGGGAATCGAACCCGCATGACCAGCTTGGAAGGCTGGGACTCTGCCATTGAGCTACACCCGCGAGGGTGCTCACGCTAGCCCGGGCCGCGCGTCCGACCCGGCAGCCGGGCGGCTCGTCGGGGAGGGCGGATTCGAACCGCCGACCGCCTGCCCCCAAAGCAGGTGCGCTACCGCTGCGCCACTCCCCGGGTCATGTCGACCGCCCGTCGATCACTCGCGCGGTCGCCGGGCACCGGCCGAACCGGTGGAACCCGTCCGCAGACGATACAAGCAGGGGCGCCGCGTGACCGCGAAGCGGCGACGAGCCGCGCTCCGTGCCGCTTCGTCCCCCGGCACCGATCGCTGAATGCCCTCAGGCAAGGCGCGCCGCGAGCATCACCTTCGCCTGCGCGACGACCCGGCGGTCGGAGTGCGCGAGCTCGTCGCACCATTCTGCGAGCTCGTCGTCTCCCGCCTCTCGCGCGTGCTGAGCGAACGCCGTGTGGCGCACCACGTCCTCCGCGGCCTGCTGCAGGATCAACACGAGGTCGTAGACGTGGTTGGGCAGCCCGGTCTCCGTGTGTCTGGCGGGATCGGGCGGCCGGCGGTCGGCGTCCTCGATGATGGGCGTGTCGACGAACTCCTCGTACTCCACACCGACCGGCCGTACCTCGGGATTGGGCTCGTAGATCGTCATGGTGATGTGGCGCTCCACCGTGCGCGGGCAGTCGTGGCGGGTGGCGATCCGCCGGTTCTCAGGCGCTACCCGCGTTCGCGGAAGCACAAAACCGCGAGCGGGTCGACGGATTGGCCAAACGTTGTGATTGCACTGACGACACCGTGAGGGCGGAGGGGCAAGGTCAATCAGCAGGAAGTTGCTGGCGGCGCGCGGAATCGGGATGGCTGACGATGGACGATTCTCTCGACGTGGGCCAGTGCCGGCGTTGCGGACGCTGGCACCGGCGCCGTCACGCGTACGTGGAAGAGTTCGGGCCCGGGGATCGCGAGGAGTGGTGCGTCACGGGTGGGTGCTTCGAGACCTGGCTCACCGGTGTCGAAGTGATGCTGCGGGCCCGGCACGACGACGCTGACGGGGACTGCCGCTGTGCGAGCTGCCGTGAGGCAGCCGGAATGACACCCGACAGCTCGGTTCTGGAATGGGCGGCCGACCACGGTGTGGCGGGCGCGCTCGACGAGTTGGATCACCGCAGGGTCTGACGGGCGGTTTCGGCGCACATCGCACGCTGGCGACGTTGCCGGGCTCCGACGGACCTGCTTTCATCCCGCCGTGCCCCGTGCGCTGCCGAGCTGGTTCGACGACGCCAAGTTCGGCATTTTCGTGCACTGGACGCCGGCGTCGGTACCCGCGTTCGCGCCGGTCGGCCCGGACCCGTTCACTACGGCTGCACGGCACGGCTGGGAGCACGCGCTCGCGCACATGCCGTACGTCGAGTGGTACCAGAACTCTCTCGCGATCGACGGCAGTCCCGTGCAGCGACATCACCGCGATCGACACGGCGAGCGGCCGTACGACGACTTCGTCGCGCAGTTCCTGCTGGCGCACAGCGGGTGGCAGCCCGAGTCATGGGTGGACCTCTTCGCCGCTGCGGGCGCGCGCTACGTCGTCCTCGTCACCAAACACCACGACGGGTTCGTGCTGTGGCCGAGCGCGAACCCGCCTCTCAAGCCGGGATGGTCCGCGTCACGTGATCTCGTCGGTGAGCTTGCCGATGCCGTGCGTGAGCGAGGGTTGCGGTTCGGCGCCTATTACTCCGGCGGGCTCGACTGGACCTTCGGAGGCCTCCCGATCACCGACTTGCCGTCGATGCTGTCGGCGACCCCGCAGTCGGAGGAGTACGCCCGGTACGTCGACGCCCATTGGCGGGAGCTCATCGCGCGCTACGAGCCGTCGATCCTGTGGAACGACATCGGCTCGCCGGCGGCAGTGAATCTGGACGGCCTGTTCACGGACTTCTACGACCGGGTGCCCGACGGCGTCGTGAACAACCGCTTCGACGTCCTCGGCGTCGCGGCCGGAACGGTTCACGCCGACTTCGTGACACCCGAGTACTCGCTCGCGTCCGACGCACGCGGTCCGAAGTGGGAAACGACACGTGGTATCGGGACGTCGTTCGGGTTCAACGCTGCCGAGCGTGACGACGACTACACGGGCTCCGACGACCTCGTGCACCTCCTCGTCGAAGCGGTGGCGCGAGGCGGCAACCTCTTGCTGAACGTCGGTCCGAACGCCGACGGCTCCATCCCGTGGGGACAGGCGACGCGTCTGCTCGCGATCGGATGGTGGCTCGCCACGAACGGTGAAGCGCTCTATGGCACGCGCCCGTGCGACGAGCCCGGCTGCACGAACCGGGACGGCGTCGAGGTGCGCTTCACCCGGAAGGGCAACGACGTGTTCGCGATCGTCCTCGACCCGCCTCGTTCCCGCGAGGTGCACGTGCCGTCGTTGCGTCCGGGCGATCGTGCCGAGGTCGTTCTTCTCGGTCACGACGGTCCGCGACCGTGGGCCCTCGCGGGCAGCGGAGCCGGCGACGGCATCGTCGTGGAGCTCCCCGCCGCGCCCGCTCCGACAGCGGCGATCTCGCTGCGGATCAGCTCGACTTCGTGAAGAGCCGGAGCGTCTGGGCCACGGCAGGAAACCGCGCGGCCAACTCGCCGGGGTCGCCGGGCTCGACGTCGGGTGGCTCGACGCCCGGCCACTCGGTGCTCGACAGCAGAGCCCACGCGGCACCGGGTTCGAGTCTCGACACGTGGAACGTCCCGCCGGGGATGAACAGCATCGGGCGTTGACCGGCGAGGAGATCGCTCCCGACGACACGGACTTCGGCCTCACCGGAGGCGTGGATCAGCAGCACGTCCAGGGCACCGCCCGCGTGGTGCAGGTATTGCTGGTCCGATCGGATGCGGTGCAGCCGGATGTTGGCATCCGGCGTGACGAGGAAGTGGAGGGCCGAGCCGAGCGGTCGTGACCCGTCGTACGCCCCGAGAGCGTCCGCCGGGACCCGGGTCGACGACCGGTAGGTCTCGACGACGAACCCGCACGTGGGGTGGGGAGTGAGCCCCAGCAGGCGTTTGATGGTCTCGGGTTCCAGGTCGGACGTGGTCATGCCCAACCGTACCGGCGCCGCTGCGTGAAGCGGCGGCCACGATGTTCGCGAGGCGTCTCACGCTTCGTCACCTGACCGACACGTTCTCGTCGGCCTGCTCGCGTACAAGTGTGTCGACGAATCGCCGCGTCCTCCACCACGACGGTAGGGCGCGACGTCACCACGTGGCGGGGCCCAGTTGGCCGCCGGGGTCCCGCCACGTGGTCAGGCCGGCGCCGGCCGAAACGAGCCTGCGACGGGCGTTCAGGCGTTACCGGTCCAGTCGGGCTCGACGTCGCGGGCCGGCTCGCCCGCTTCGCTGCTCAGCACCGCGAGCGCGAGCGGTGGGAACAGCACGACCGACACCACGCCCGCCAGCACCAGTGCCGCCGCGCTGGCGTCGTCGAACACCTCGAGCTGTGTACCGAGGTGGGCCGCGATCACGATGAAGGTGAGCGAGGTCGCCTGGAGGAGTCCCGCCGCGACGGCGCGGCGAGACCCGACCAACCGTCGGTATGCGAGCGCGGGAACCCCGCGGCCGACGACCAGCGCGGCGACGAAGTAGGGGACGAGCACGAAGTGGTGCGGGTGGTCGAGCAACGACTGCACATCGAGGCGGATGCCGCTCGCGACGAAGAACATCGGTACGAGGAATCCGTAGCCGATGGCATCCATCTTCGAGCGGAACTCGGTGTGCGTGAGGCGCTCGTGCGGATCGACGACGCGCAGCAGCGCACCGGCCACGAACGCGCCGAGGATCGTCTCGAGACCGAGCTTGCTCGCGAGCAGCGCCATCAGGACGAGCAGTGCCATCGCGAGTCGCACGCCGAGTTGTGCAGAGGTGTTCTCGAGACTCCTCACCCGTTCGGCGATCCATGGCCAGTGGCCGACGCGCGCGAGTGCCAGCGCCGCCAGCACGACGGAGACGCCGAAGAGCACGAGCAACGCGACTTGTGCCTCGGGCGTCGTCGAGCTGTTGGAGAACAGCAGTGACAACATGACGATCGTGCCGAACTCGGCGACCATCGCAGCCGCGAGCGCGAGCTGTCCGAATGCCGTGTCCGTGACGCCCGCGTCGTGCAGCACCGGAACGACGAGGCCGAGCGACGTCGACGAGAGCGCGATCGCGATGAACACCGGCTGGCTCGTCTCACCGATCAGCTCCACGCCGAATGCGAACAGCAGGCAGATGCCGAACGACGCGGCGAACGCCAGGGTGATCCCACGCATTCCGCTGCCGAGCTTGCGCGGATCGAGCTCGAGGCCCGCGAGGAACAGCAGGAACGCGAGCCCGAGAAGAGACAGCACGTCGAGCGGCACGTCGACGTGCGCGACGCCGAGTACCGCGGGCCCGACGACGATGCCGAAGACGATCTCCAGCACAACGCTCGGCAGACGCAACGCAGGACGGAACGACGCGACGACCGGTGCGATGCACGCGATCGCCGCCACGATGAACACGGTTCCGAACGAGAGGCCGGTGTCGTCCGGCGTACGCGCAACGCTCGCAGCCAGACCCAACCCCACCGGGTGCATGGACGAAGTGTGTCAGGAGTCGTGCGACATCTCGACCGTCAATCCCACTTCCTGACCGTAGGACAGCTCGAGGTTGTGGCCGTCGGGATCGGGGATGATCGCCCAGTAACCGACGGGCGGACCGGAGTCGAACGGGCCTTGCACCGCGATTCCCTCGCGGCGCGCGTGCGCGCAGCGGCGGTCGACGTCGTCACGGGAGGCACAGGCGACCCCGAGGTGGGCCCACCCCGACAGCGCCGCACCGTTGCCGGGGTGCTCGATCAGCACGACGACGAACGGACGGGTCAGGTCGCTCAACCACAGCACACGACCGCCGGCGTCGGAGCGGTCGTGGACGACACGCATCCCCGCGTAGCGGTCGTAGAAGCGCGCGCTCGCGGATGGGTCGGCCACGGGCAACGCGACGTGGGTGAGGCCGACGTCCATACCTTCAGCATCGCGCCATCCGGGAGCGCTCACGCTCGCAAACGAGGTCCCGGAACGCCGGGAGGTCGTTGGTACACTCGCCCTTCCCATGGATACGTCCGTCGAGCCCCTCGAGGGCAACAAGGTCCGTCTGCACGTCGCCGTTCCGGCGGACGAGTTCGAGCAGGCGATCGATTCCGCGTTCCGCAAGCTCGCCCGACAGGTGAAGATCCCGGGGTTCCGCCCCGGGAAGGCTCCCCGCCGAATCCTCGAGGCGCGTCTCGGCACCGAGGTCGCGCGGGAGCAGGCGCTCCAGGACGCGCTCCCCGATTACTACGCGTCGGCGGTGGAGACCGAAGGTCTCGACACCATCGGCCGGCCCGAGATCGACATCACGGCGGGAGCCGACACCGGACCGGTCGAGTTCGACGCGGTCGTCGAGGTGCGCCCGATCGTCGAGCTTGCCGAGTACGAGGGGCTGCGCGTCGAGGTGCCCACGCCCGACGTCTCCGACGAAGCGGTGACCGCGCAGGTCGACGCGCTGCGGGAGCGCTTCGCGGATCTGCAGGACTCCACACGACCGTTGCAAGACGGCGACTTCGCATCGGTCGACATCAAGGGCTACGTGCACGACGAGGTCATCGACGCGCTGTCGGCCACCGACTTCCTCTACGAGGTGGGTTCGGAGCTCGTCGTGCCGAAGCTCGACGAGGAGCTGCGCGGCAAGCGCCCGGGCGACATCCTGAAGTTCATCGACGCGCTGCCGGAGCGCTTCGGCGAGCGCGCCGGTGAAGAGATCGCCTTCCAGGTGCTCGTGAAGGAAACCAAGCAGCGGGTGCTTCCCGAGCCCACCGACGAGTGGGTCTCCGAGGTCACCGAGTTCGACACGCTCGACGACCTGC
>CAZJSY010000060.1:0-18562 GCA_964548555.1 uncultured Burkholderiales bacterium | reverse complement strand
CGACGATGTCGCAGTAGTCGACGTGCCCGTACCGATCGGCGGAGATGTACGCCCGAGCCCGGCTCTCGCGCAGGATGAAGCGGACCTCCTTGTGGCCGTAGATGTGCACGATGGGGACGAGGACGTAGCCGCCCATCGCGAGCCCGTAGAAGGCCACCACGGCTTCCCGCCAGTTCGGCAACTGGAACGCGACCACGTCGCCCGGTTCGATCCCCGCGTCGGCGAGCGCGCCGGCGAGGCGCAACGCCTCGTCACGGATCTCGGTGTAGGTGCCCCGCCATGGTCGCGACTGGGACCAGATGTTGACGGTGGCGCCCGGGGCGCCCTGCAGCGACCGGTCGACGAGGTGGCCGAGCGTCTCGTCGGTCCACCACGACTCTGCCAGGTAGCGGGACCGCAGCGCCGCCGGTATCTCCCGTACCGGCCAGCTCATGTCGACGGCCCTGGCCACGGCCCCCCTCCCCGCCTGCTGCTTTTCCGGGTCGATTCCGCTCCGGCGTCCCGCTCATCCGAGCACGCCTTCGCTTCATCTCCGTGAGAACGGCACTGGCGTAGAACGGATATGGCGTTATCATAACGTGCGCGCCGCCGAGCTTTGCCGACGAGGAATGGCCGATGCACGACCACGAGTACCACCCGCTGGCTGTGGTCGACGTGGTGGACGAGACGCCCGACACCCGGTCGTTCGTGCTCGAGATCCCGCCTGCGCTCCAGGAGACGTTCCGGTACGTCGCCGGTCAGTTCTGCACGTTCCGGGCCGCGATCGACGGCGAGCCGACCGTGCGCTGCTATTCGATGTCGAGCTCGCCCGAGGTCGGGGACCCGTTCACCACGACGGTGAAGCGCGTCCCGGCCGGGCGCATGTCGAACTGGATGAACGACACCCTCACGCCGGGCGACACCGTCGAGGTGATGGCCCCGAGCGGTCTCTTCGTCCTGCGGGACGCCGAGACACCGATCGTGGCGTTCGCCGGCGGGAGCGGCATCACACCCGTCATCTCGGTCATCAAGAGCGCGCTCGCCACGACGGCGCGTCCGATCCTGTTGGTGTACGCGAACCGCAGCGCCGATGCAGTGATCTTCGACGTCGAGCTGGAGCGCTTGCGGGAGGCGTCGTGCGGGCGGCTCACGGTGCATCACCACCTCGACAGCGAACGGGGCTTCCTCGACGCCGCGCAGTGCGAGGCCCTCGTCGGTGACCGTGCGCACGCCGACTTCTACGTGTGCGGTCCCGGCCCTTACATGGACATCGTCGAGACCGCGCTCGCGAGACTCGACGTGTCCTCCGATCGCGTGTTCATCGAGCGCTTCGTCGTTCCGGAGTTGCGCGGCCCCGACGCCGCGTCCACCACGGAGTCGGTCGTCATCAAGCTCGAACGCCGCGAGCACGCGCTCACCTACCGGGCGGGGGACACCGTGCTGGAAGCCGCCCGGCGCGGCGGCCTGCGCCCGCCGTCTCAGTGCGAGTCGGGGAGCTGCGCGACATGCATGGCGCATCTCGACGAAGGCACCGTGCGGATGCGCGTGAACAACGCCTTGACGCCGGAGGAAGTCGAGGAGGGCTGGGTGTTGACGTGCCAGTCGCTCCCCACGAGCACGAAGGTCGTCGTCGACTACGACGCCTGACCTTGTGTGGAATCCAGGCACAGAGCGCCGTCGATCCACACAAGGTCGAAGCGTCTACAGGTCCGGGCCCAGTGACGCGACGAATTCCTCGGTGCGTTTCCACGACTCGAGGCGCGCCTGGCGGTCGGAGCCGAGCGGGAGCACCCGCACCGCGAGGTCGGTGACGCCCGCGTCGCGGAAACGCCTGAGCCGGGCGACCACCGCGTGCTCGTCACCGGCGGCGAGCATGTCGCCGATGTCGGTCGCGTCGCCCTGCTCGAGCAGGCGCTTGTAGTTCGGCGAGTACTCGGCTTCGCCGAGGACGCGGTTGGCCCGTGCCCGCGCATCGTCGACCTCCTCGTTGGCGCACAGGGCGACGGGCACGCCGGCGACGATCCGCGGCGCCGGCCGCCCCGCCTCGGAGGCCGCTTTGGTGATGCGCGGCACGACGTGCTCGCCGATCGCGCGCTCGTCGGCCATCCAGAGGATCGTGCCGGACGCCTGCTCGCCCGCGATGCGCAGCATGACCGGCGCCAGTGCGGCAAGAAGTACGGGTGTCGGCGCGATGTCGGTGATGTCGAGCGGATTGTGGACGCGATACCCGTCGTTCTCGACGTCGACCGGACCGGGCCCTGCGAGCGCGACGTTCAACACGCCGAGGTAGTTGCGGACCTGATGCGCGGGCCGCTCGTACGAGAGCCCGAGCATGTCTTCGACGATCCAGTCGTGCGACGGACCGAGCCCCAGTGTGAAGCGTCCTTCACAGACGGCCTGGGTCGACAGCGCCTGCTGCGCCATCGCGATCGGATGCCGGGTCTGGATCGGCATGACCGCGGTGCCGAGCTCGACCCGCGAGGTCGCGGCGCCCATGAGGGCCACCGCGGTGAGGCCGTCGAAGTCACTCGGAACCTGCGGCACCCAGATCGACCTGAAGCCCTCGCGCTCCGCCGCCACGGCCGCGTCGATCATGCGCGCGACCTTCCCGGTGTTGTGGCCCTTCTCGGGGCCGATCATCAGGCCGATCCGCACGCCAGGCTCCTCACGATCGCCGCGAAATGGCAACGGTATTCTCCTAATCCGAGAGCGGGCTTGCAACACCGTGGGCCGAGCGTCAGACTTCGGCGACGACGAGCCGGAGGAGGCGACGATGAGCCGGGTCGCAGTGGTGACGGGGGGCGCCGCCGGGATGGGGCTGGGCATCGTGCGCCGTCTCTGCCGGGAAGGGCACAAGGTGGCGGTGCTCGACGTCGAGGGGACGGCCGCGAAACAGGCTGCCGAGGAGCTGCGGTCGACCGGCGGATCGGCGCTCGGCGTAGCGGTCGACGTGAGTGATCGGGCCGCGGTCGACGACGCGCTTCGGCAGGTGCGCAGCGAGCTCGGACCGGTCGAGATCATGGTCACCAGTGCGGGCATCGACCGCTTCGAGAACTTCACCGACATCACGCCCGAGAGCTGGGACCGCATGATCGCGGTCAACCTCACCGGGACGTTCCACTGCCTGCAGGCCGCCGTTCCGGACATGGTGCGCGCCCGCTGGGGCCGTATCGTCACCATCTCGTCGTCGAGCGCGCAGTCGGGGTCGAATCGCATGGCCCACTACGTCGCGTCGAAGGGCGGTGTGATCGGCCTCACGAAGGCACTCGCCCTCGAGCTCGCACCGCTCGGCATCACGGTCAACACGATCCCGCCCGGCTTCATCGACACGCCGATGGCCCGGCGTGCAGAGGAGCGGGGCGACCTGCCGAGCATCGACGCGGTCGCGGCCCGCACGCCCGTCCGCCGCCCCGGGACGCCCGACGACATCGCCGCCGCGTGCGCGTTCTTGTGCTCCGACGAAGCCGGCTACATCACGGGCCAGCAGATCAACGTCAACGGCGGCTGGTACCTGTGACGGAACGGACGACGCCGCGGCTCGAGCCCCTGCCGAGGGAGCGTTGGGACGACGACGCCGTCGCGGCGGTGCGAGGCGCGTTTCCCGCCAAGGTGGTCGACGCCTTCCTCGCGCCGGGCCCTGACGCGCCGCCCGTGCCCAACGTGCTTGCGGCGCTGATGCACCATCCGTCGCTCGGCGGCCCGTTCCTCGCCTACAACAGTGTGCTGCTCCGAGAGCCTGCACTGGGCGCGCGATACCGCGAGCTCATGGTGCTGCGCGTCGCGTGGCGGACGCGCTCGCGGTACGAGTGGGTACAGCACGTCCGCCTCGCCGAGCGGTACGGCATCACACGTGACGACATCGACGCGATCACGCGCGACGGCACGGCCGCCGGCTGGACGCCGCTCGAGCGCGACCTCGTCGCGGCGACCGACCAGATGCTCGATCACTACCGCATCGCCGACGAGACCTGGAAGCGACTGGCCGCACAGCTCGACGAGCGACAACTCGTCGAGATCCCGTTCGTGGTCGGGACCTACACGTGCCTGGCGATGGCGCTCAACAGCTTCGGTGTCGACCTTGAGGACAACATCGACGCGAACGTGGCGCCACCGCTGCCCGATTGAGCCGAACCGAACCGGCGTCGTGTCGATACGGCTGCGGTACCAACACGACGCCAGAGATCACTTGGTGAACACCGGCAGTCGTTCCCAGCCGCGGACCGTCGACGTGCGCGCCTGCACCGCGTTGTCGTCGTCGACTTCCCACGTCGGGAAACGCTGCAGGACCTCGTCGAGCGCGATACGCCCTTCGAGGCGGGCGAGCGCGGCGCCGAGGCAGAAGTGGATGCCGTAGCCGAAGGCCACGTGGTGGTCGATCCTTCGATGGATGTCGAAGCGGTCGGCGTCGGGGAACTTGCGCTCGTCGCGGTTCGCCGACGCGCTCAGGAGGAGCATGACGCCGCCCTCCGGCACGACTCGGCCGTAGTGCTCGACGTCGTGCGTGACGTAGCGCGCCTGCACCGGCGAGGGTGCCTCGTAGCGGAGCACCTCTTCGATGGTGTTGCGCACGAGCCCGCGGTCCTCGACGATCTCCTGACGTTGGTCGGGGTGTTCGGCGAGCACCTTGCCGGTCCATCCGATCAGACGGGTGGTCGTCTCGTTGCCGGCGGCAGCGAGGAGGTTCACGAAGCTGAGCACTTCCTCGCGGGTGAGGGTGCGCCGCGTGCCGTCGACGTCTTCGAACTCGCCCTCGAGGAGCTCGGTCATCACGTCGTCGGACGGGTGCTTCATCCGCCAGTCGATGTACTCCTCGAACTGGCCGCGCTGGCGCTCCTCGAGGGCCTCGGCGCTCACGTCGGGCATCCCGCTCTCCGTGAGGCGCAGACCTTCGTCGATCTTGTCCCGGATGGCCTCCTGATCCTCCTCCGGGATGCCGAGGAGCATGCCGATCGTGCGCATCGGCATCTCTGCGCCGAGGTCCTTGATGAAGTCGAAGCCGCCCGATCCGACGAGCGGGTCGAGGGTGCGCGCGCAGAACTCGCGGATCTTCGGCTCGAGCGCGTTGACCCGCCGTGGTGTGAACGCCCGGGAGAGCAGACCGCGGTGCAGGTCGTGGGCCGGCGGGTCCTCGAAGATGATCGAACCGGGCGGCAGGTCGATGTTCGCCTTGATGAGCTCCAACAGCGTGCCGCGCGCCGAGCTGTACGTCTTCCAGTCGACCGATGCGGCCTCGACGTCGTCGAAACGGCTCAACGCGTAGAAGTCGTAGCGCTCGTTGTAATAGAGCGGCTGTTCGTCGCGCAGTCGTTTCCAGATCGGATACGGGTCCGCGTCGATCTCGAAGTCGTACGGGTCGTAGTAGACGTCCGACGCACCGCCGGCCATGGCACCCCCGGTGATCCGCAGCGTTTCGCTGTGCTGGGCGGAAACGGCCTTCTCATTATACGAGATCGATGCTATCGTGCGGCGGAGCACGGCGCCGGAGGACTGACGAATGCCGCATTACACCAAGCCCGCCGAAGGCAGCTGGACGCAGCACTACCCCGAGCTCGGGACCGATCCGGTCTCGTACGACGACTCGACGTCGCCCGAGTTCTATGAGCTCGAGCGCGAAGCGATCTTCCGTCGCACGTGGCTGAACCTCGGTCGGGTCGAGCAGCTGCCCCGCAAGGGCAGCTACTTCACCAAGGAGATGGACGCGGCGGGCACGTCGGTCATCGTGGTGCGCGGCATGGACGACGAGGTGCGCGCGTTCCACAACATCTGCCGCCACCGCGGGAACAAGCTGGTGTGGCAGGACTACCCGCGTGAAGAGACCAGCGGCGTGTGTCGGCAGTTCCAGTGCAAGTACCACGCATGGCGCTACGACTTGCAGGGCGCGTGCACGTTCGTGCAGCAGGAGCAGGAGTTCTTCGACCTCGACAAGGCCGACTACGGCCTCGCGTCGGTGCGGTGCGAAGTGTGGGAGGGGTGGATCTTCGTCAACTTCGACCCGAACAACACCACGCCGGTGCGGGAGTACCTCGGCGAGCTCGCTTGGGGCCTCGAGGGGTACCCGTTCCACAAGCTGACGCAGGTGCACAAGTACCGGGCCGAGATCGGCGCCAACTGGAAGCTCTTCATCGACGCCTTCGCCGAGTTCTACCACGCACCGATCCTGCACGGCGGCCAGTACCAGCCCGAGGAAGCGGCGAAGGTCGCGCGCTACGGCTACGAGGCGCTCGCGTACGGTCTCGACGGGCCGCACGGGATGGTGTCGTCGTGGGGCGGCATCGCGCCGCCCAAGGACCTCAGCATGGTCAAGCCGATGGAGCGCAAGCTCCGCAGCGGCCTGTTCGGGCCGTGGGACCACGCCGATCTTGGCACCGACGAGCTGCCGCCCTCGATCAATCCCGCGCGGCACAAGAACTGGGGCACCGACTCGTTCGTGTTCTTCCCGAACTTCATGCTGCTGTTCTGGAAGCCGAACTGGGTGCTCACGTACCACTACTGGCCGACGTCGTACAACACGCACGTCTTCGAAGGGACGTGTTACTTCGTCCCGCCGAAGACCGCGCGCGAGCGGCTCGCGCAGGAGTACGCGGTCGTGTCGTTCAAGGAATACGGCCTGCAAGACGGCAACACGCTGGAGGCGACGCAGTCGATGCTCGAGTCGCGCACGCCGGTGAAGACCTTCCCCTTGAACGACCAGGAGATCCTGCTGCGGCACCTCCACCACACGGCACGTCGCTATGTGGAGGAGTACCAGAAGACGGCGCTGGTCGAGGCCTGACCCAGGAGGAGTGTTCGGCATGGCGACGACTTCCGGCTCATCGGGTACGCGGGTGCTCCCGCCCGAGTTCGCCGACCTCGAGCCGTTCGGCGACTGGGCGCTCCAGGGCGAGCGGGCGCGCTACGCGAAACGCATCGCGAGCACGATGCCCGAGCTCCAGGCCTTCTACGACGCGGCGTTCCGGCGCACCGAAGCCGCGCTCGAGTACCTCGATCAGTTCACGCTCGACGAGCTGCCCGACGACGCCAGGAACCTGCTGTGGCTGTACTGCGCGCTCGTCACCGTGTCGTTCCCGGTCGAGGCCTGGCGTCAGCCGCGCGTGCCGGACAGCGGCGCGGCGAGCATCGACGCGGTGCTCGAACCGGCGATCTGACAGGACGGCACGTACTCCGACAGGCGTGATCGCGTGGAGACCGTCGGGTTCGTGGGCCTCGGCAACATGGGGAGTGCTCTCGCCGCGAATCTCGTCGCCCGTGGCCATGCCGTCGTCGCGCACGATGCGCTCGGCCCCGGACGAGAGCCGCCGGGTGCGCGACACGTCGATGTGGTCGCCGACGTTGCGCGCGCGGCCGACGTGGTGGTGCTGAGCCTCCCCGACGGCGACGCGTCGGACCAGGTGACCGGCGAGATGCTCCGGACAGACGATCGGCGCGTGACGCACGTGGTCGACACGTCGACGATCGGCGTGCGGATCGCCCGCGAGATCGCGGCGCGCCTCGAACGGGCGGACGTCGCCTATGTCGACGCGCCGGTTTCCGGAGGTGTCGACGGGGCACGAGCACGCACGCTGGCCGTCATGTACGCCGGCCCCGGGCCCGCATGCACGCGTGTCGAGCCGGTGCTCGCCGGACTGAGCGACCGGCGTTATCGCGTGGGCGACGAGGCCGGGCTCGCACAGGCGATGAAGCTCGCCAACAACTTCCTTTCGGCGACCGCGCTGGCCGCGACGAGCGAGGCCGTCGCCTTCGGGCGCGCGGTGGGCCTCGACATGGCGACGATGCTCGAGGTCTTCAACGCTTCGAGCGGGCACAACACCGCAACTAGCGACAAGTTCCCGAACCATGTCGTCAACGAGCGGTTCGCGTCCGGCTTCACGAACTCGCTCATGACGAAGGACGTGCAGCTGTACTTGCGCGAAGTCGAGAAATCGGGCGGTCCGGCCGCGATCGGATCCGCCACGACTGCGGTGTGGGAGCGCTTCGCCGCCGACCAACCCGGAGTTGATTTCACGCGCATCTATCCGTTCGTCGCGGGCGCCGAAGGGCAGCGCGCGAGGTAGCGGCGCATCACCGCCTGATCCGGGTCAGCCGACGCTCAGGCTTGCACTCGAGTCCACGTCTTCGGGCCGCTTGCCGACGATCGTCTCGTAGTTGCCGGGATCGGTCGCGCCCTCGGTGCACACGACGAGCACGGTCGCGCCATCGCCGAGCCCGAGCGCGATCCTTCGCTCGGCCGCGCCCGCGCCGTCGAGCGCGGCGAGGAGCCCGGCGAGTGACGCGGCGCCCGACTCCCCTGAGACCACGCCCTCGGCCGCGAGCGTGCGCATCGCCTCCGCGGCACGGCTGTCGTCGATCGCGAGGCACGCGTCGATGCCGGCCGACAGCACCGGCCAGGCGATGAGCGAGGGCGTGCCGCAGTTCAGACCGACCATCATCGACCGGTGAGGGCCGGGCACCTGCGTGATGCGTGCGGCGTCGATCGATACGAGCAGGCATGCCGCGTCCGCTGGCTCGACGCTCACGACAACGGACTGCGACGCGGTGGTGGCGCGCCGGTAGTGGGTGACCGCGGCGGCCGCCAGTGCGCCGACGCCGACCGGGACGAAGATCGCGCTCGGGGCTTCGCTTCCGGACGCCCCGAGCGCGTCGTCGACCTCGTAGAAGATCGTCGAGTAGCCCTCGATGACCTCGCTCGGCACTGTCGTGTATCCGGGCCACGAAGTGTCCGAGATCACGAGGCAGTGCGCACCCTCTTCTTCGGCGGAGCGGGCCACGGTGACGTCGTAATCGCCCGCCACCACCGTCACGCGCGCGCCCTCGCTCTCGATCGCCTCGATACGTGCGTCGACCGTGCCCTCGGGGACGAAGATGTGGGCGTCGAAGCCGACGAGCCTCGCGAAGTGCGCGACGGCCCGGCCGTGGTTCCCGTCGGTGGCGGCGGCCAGTGTCAGCGGCCGCAAGCTCTCGAGCGCAGCCGCGAGGTCTGCGACGGTCGACCACTCGGGTTCACGTCCGAGCCGGCGGACGATCGCGCGGTACGACGCCCACGACGCGCCCAGAAATTTGAACGACGGCAGGCCGAGCCGGCTCGACTCGTTCTTGACGAGCACCCGCCCGACTCCGAGGGCCGCGGCGATCCCCCGTGCGTCGACGAGCGGTGTGGGTGCGGAATTCTCCAGCCGGCGATGGAAGGCCTGCGGCTCGCGCGTCGATTGCAACGTGTCGTTGATCTCGCCGCGGTTCGGGTTGCGAAGGAACCGATCCGTCATCAGAGCTCCGAGCCCGAGCACGCGTCCTGCGTCATGTCGCTTCGAGCCCGAGCTGGATGACGGCTGCCGCGTGCTCGGGCCGGCAGATCAACAGATCGGGGAGCCACGGATTCGGCTGGTTGTAGCGAAGCACGCTTCCGTCGAGGCGTGAGACGTGCAGCCCGGCAGCACGCGCGACGGCAACCGGCGCCGCTGAGTCCCACTCGTACTGGCCGCCCGAGTGCGCGTAGATGTCGGCGTCGCCGCGCACGACGGCCATGGCCTTGGCGCCGGCCGAGCCCATCGGTACGAGCTCGCCGCGCAACTTCTCGACGAGCACGAGCGCGTGCTCGGTCGGCCGTGTACGGCTCACGACAATGCGCGGCGCGCGCGACGGGACCGCGCCCACCTCGGGAGGCATGGCCGTCGAGAGCGTGATGCTCAGCGCCGGGAGCGCGACCGCGCCCGCCACGACCGCACCCCGGATCGCGAGCGCGACATGGACCGCCCAGTCCGTGCGGGGCGGCTCCGAGAACTCGCGTGTGCCGTCGAGCGGGTCGACGATCCAGACACGGTCGTGTGCCAGGCGCGCGTGGTCGTCGGCTGCCTCTTCGGACAGCACACCGTCGTCGGGTCGGAGCCGCGCGAGCGCCGTCATGAGGAAGTCGTGCGAGCGCTGGTCGCCCGCGGTCTTCAGGTCGGCGCCGGTCAGGCCGCCGGCGCGGATGTCGAGGAGGAGCTCACCCGCAGCGCTGGCGAGCGACGTCGCGATGTCGTGGTCGTTCATGCGCGCCGGTTCCATGGCGACGCGTACGGTAACGGGCTCGCGCGAGGCGAGTGGGCGCTCAGCGCTTGTAGAGGCCCATCAGCTCGGCCTTCTCGAGCGTGTTGAAGTGCAGCTGGAAGCCGATGACCGCCGCCGACGTGTCGGCCTCGACAGGGAGACTGTCGACGCCCACCGCGAAGACGGTGAACAGATAGCGGTGCGGGTGATCGCCCTCGGGAGGGCACGGCCCCCCGTAGGCCGCCTGTCCGTAGTCGGTGCGCGTCTGCAACGCGCCCGCGGGAAGACCCTTCCCGCTGCCGGCACCGAGCGGGAGCTCCGTGACGTCGGGTGGGATGTTGACGACGAGCCAGTGCCAGAAGCCGCTGCCGGTCGGCGCGTCGGGGTCGTAGCACGTGACCGCGAAGCTGCGCGTGCCTTCGGGTGCTCCACTCCAGGCGAGGTGGGGCGACACGTTCCCGCCGCTGCAACCGAACCCGAAGTCCGCGGACAGGATGTGCTCGGACGCCAGGTAGTCGCCGTCGCTGAAGCTGTCGCTGCGCAGCGTGAGTGCCATCGATCCTCCTCGACATGTGGGTGTCGCGCTCGCTCTGTCGGCGAACGCGTTGTCTTACCACTCGCGCCGCCCCCACACCGGAAACTAAGCTTTCGTTTTATGAGAGCATTGTTCTCGTCTAGCGTGGACCGGTGATGGCTGCAGCCGTTGGTCCGTTGGCCGGTGTTCGCGTGCTGGAGCTCGGCAGCTTCGTCGCCGGGCCCTTCGCCGGTCAGCTGCTCGGTGACCTCGGGGCCGAGGTCATCAAGATCGAGAGCCCGGAGCCCGGCGACCCGATGCGGCGGTGGGGCGTCCTGCTCGACGGTCGCAGCATCTGGTGGTCGGCACTCGCCCGGAACAAACGCCTCGTCGCGGTGGACCTGCGCCGCCCGGAGGGTCGGGACGTCGTCCGGCGGCTGGCGCTCACCTGTGACGTGGTGCTCGAGAACTTCACGCCCGGCCGGCTCGAGGAATGGGGCCTCGCGTACGAGGAGCTCGCCAAGGAGAACCCGCGCCTGGTGATGACGCGCGTCAGCGGGTTCGGCCAATCCGGACCGCGCGCAGGCGAGCCCGGGTTCGGCAGCATCGGAGAGGCGATGGGCGGGCTCCGTGAGCTGACCGGTTCACCCGACCGTCCGCCGGCGCGCGCCGCGGTGTCGATGGGTGACCAGATCTCCGGCTTGTTCGCCGCGTTCGGAACACTGGCCGCGCTGCGCCAGGTCGAGCGAGACGGGCGTGGTCAGATCGTCGACGTCGCCCTGTACGAGGCCGTCTTCGCGCTCATGGAGTCGCTCGTCGCCGACTACGAGCTTGCGGGCGACGTCCGCACGCGCTCGGGCGGAACGCTGCCCGGCGTTGCGCCGTCGAACGCGTACCCGACCGCCGACGGCCGCATGGTGATGATCGCGGCGAATGCGGACGCGATCTTCACCCGGTTGGCCGCGGTCATGGGCCGGCCCGAGCTCGCGACCGACCCTCGCTTCGCGACGCACGTCGCGCGGGGGAGCAGGATGGACGAGCTCGACGAGATCGTGTCGTCGTGGACCCGTACGCTCGACTTCCAGACGATCGACAAGCTTCTCGAGGAAGCCGCGGTGCCGCACGGTCTGATCTACCGCGCGCCCGACATGCTCGAAGACCCGCAGTACGTGGCGCGCGAGACGATCCAGCGCGTGCACGACGCGGTGCTCGGACGGGACGTGCCGATGGCGGCGGTGGTTCCGCGGCTCACGCGAACGCCCGGTGCGATCCGCTGGCCCGGCGCCGACGTCGGTGCTCACACCCACGAGGTGCTCGACGAGCTGGGCCTCGACGATGCGCAGCGCCAAGCGCTCGTCGACGCCGGCGTCATCCCCCCACCTCCGTCGTAACCACGCGGGTGTGGGGCTACGCGGTGCCGGCGTCGTTCCGGTAGACCTCGCCGCCCTTCATCACGAACTTCACCTGCTCGGTGACGCCGATGTCGACCGTCGGGTCTCCCGGCACCCCGATCACATCGGCGAGCAGACCGGGCGCGAGACGGCCGCGATCGTCGACGTCGATGAGTTCGGCCGACACCGCCGTCGCGGCGCGGATGGCCTGCACCGGCGTCATGCCGCGGTCGACGAGCGCGACGAGCTCCTTCGCGTTCCTGCCATGGGGGATCGCCGGTGCATCGGTGCCGCACGCGACCCGGACGCCTCGCTCGATGGCCTTGGTGATCGTGGCCCGTGCTCGGGGGAACACCTCCGCCGCCTTCGCCTGCAGCTCCGGCGCGGCGTGCGACACGTCCATGCCGTCGGCGAGGTAGGTCGTCGCGACGAGGAAGGTGCCCCGCTCCACCATCAGATCGAGTGTCGCATCGCTCGCGAGGGAGCAGTGCTCGATGCAGTCGATTCCCGCTTCGATCGCCGCCCTGATCCCGTCGTCGCCGTGCGCGTGCGCCGCGACCTTGAGGCCGGCGCGGTGCGCCTCGTCGGCGATCGCCGCCAGCTCGTCGTTCGAGTACTGCTGCGCGCCGGCCGGTCCGGTGTGCGACATCACACCGCCCGACGCACACACCTTGATCACCTGTGCACCGTGCTTGATCTGATACCGCACGGCCTTGCGAACCTCGCTGACGCCGTTGGCAATGCCCTCTTCGACGGTCAACGGCATGATGTGCGGGGCGAAGGCCTGGAACATGGTGGGGTCCAGATGCCCGCCCGTCGGCGTGATCGCGTGACCGGCCGGCACGACACGCGGGCCGTCGATCCATCCGAAGTCGATGGCCTTCTTCAGCGCGACGTCGAGGAGCAGCCCGCCGGTCTGGATGAAGAGACCGAGATTTCGCACGGTCGTGAAGCCGGAGCGCAGGGTCCGACGCGCGTTGGCGACGGCGCGCAACGTGCGGAGCGCGGGGTCGTCCTGAACGGCGTTCAGCGGGCTCGCGTGGTCGGGACCGCCGAGCAGGAGGTTGACCTCCATGTCCATGAGGCCCGGCAGCAGTGTGAGCTCGCCGAGGTCGAGCACGACCGCGTCGGAAGGCACCGATACGGGTGCGACCTCGACGATGTGCTCACCGTCGACGAGCAGCTCGCCGGGCTTGACGATCTCACCGGAGTCGACGTCCAGCATGCGTGCACTGCGCAGAAGCGTCGGCGTCTGCGGTGTTCGTCGGCGCGGCATCGGGCACTCCTTCGACTTCTACGACGAGGCGGATGTGGACGCGGCTCCCGACAGAGCGCGCAGTCCGTCGACGAGGTCCTCGAGCGGGGTGCCGGTCGGATAGACCGCCGCGGCGCCCGCTTGCTCCAGCCGAGCGACGTCGCGGCGCGGGATCGTGCCCCCGACGACGAGCAGCACGTCTTCTGCGCCCGCGAGGCGCAATGCCTCCGAGGTCTTCCTCGTGAGCGCGACGTGCGCACCGCTGAGGATGCTCAAGCCGACGATGTCGACGTCCTCCTGCACCGCGATCGCGGCGATGGCCTCGGGCCGTTGCCGGATCCCGAGATAGATGACCTCGAAGCCGGCGTCGCGCAGCGCGCGTGCGACGAGCTTTGCGCCGCGGTCGTGCCCGTCGAGTCCCGGCTTGGCGACCAGTACGCGCGCCGCCATCAGAAGACCGCCGGCTGCTGGAACTCGCCCCACTGGTCCTTCAACACGTCGACCATCTCGCCGACCGTGCAGTACGCCTTGGCGCAATCGACCAGGAGGGGCATCAAGTTCACGTCCTCCTTGCCCGCGGCGGTGCCGAGCGCGGTGAGCGTGTCGGTCACCTCGGCACGGGAGCGGCACCGTTTCACCTCGGCGAGTCGCTCGAGCTGGCGGGCGCGGCCGTCCTCGTCCATCTCGTAGCCCTCGACCTCGGGTGGCTCCTCGTCGGTGCGGAAGCGGTTCACGCCGACGACCGTGCGCTCACCGGAGCTCACGGCTTGCTGAACGCGGAACGCCTCGTCGGCGATGAGACCCTGCAGATACCCGGTCTCGATGGCCTGCACCATGCCGCCGCGGCGTTCGAGATCGTCCATGATCTCCACGACCCGCCGTTCCACCTCGTCGGTCAACGCCTCGACGTAGTACGAGCCGCCGAGGGGATCCGCCACCCGCGCCACGCCGGTCTCGTACGCCAGGATCTGCTGCGTCCGCAGCGCGAGCGTCGCCGACTCCTCGGTGGGGATCGCAAAGGGCTCGTCCCACGCGGCGGTGAACATCGACTGCACGCCGCCGAGCACCGACGCCATCGCCTCGTACGCGACACGCACGATGTTGTTGTGCGCCTGCGGCGCGTAGAGCGACGCGCCACCCGATACGCAGCCCACGCGGAACATGCATGAGCGGTCGTCCTTGGCGCCGTAGCGCTCCCGCACGATGTGCGCCCAACGCCTGCGCCCGGCACGGTACTTCGCGATCTCCTCGAAGAAGTCTCCGTGCGTGTAGAAGAAGAACGACACCTGGGGCGCGAACTCGTCGATGGTCATCCGTCCGCGCGCGACGACCTCGTCGCAGTACGTGATGCCGTCCATGAGCGTGAACGCCATCTCCTGCACCGCGTTCGCGCCGGCGTCGCGGAAGTGCGCGCCCGCAACGGAGATCGCGTTGAAGCGCGGTACGTCGGCCGCGCAGAACTCGATGGTGTCGGCGATGAGCCGTAACGACGGACGTGGCGGCCAGATCCACGTGCCGCGGGCGACGTACTCCTTGAGGATGTCGTTCTGGATCGTGCCCCGCAGCGCGCCCCGGTCGACGCCTTGCTTCTCGCCGACCGCGACGTAGAAGGCGAGCAGGATCGCGGCGGTGCCGTTGATCGTGAAGCTGGTGCTGACGGAATCGAGCGGAATGCCCTCGAAGAGGATCTCCGCATCGGCGAGCGTGTCGAGAGCGACGCCGACCCGGCCGACCTCCTCCTCGACGTCGGGGTGGTCCGAGTCGTAGCCGCACTGCGTGGGCAAGTCGAGCGCAACCGACAGGCCGGTCGCGCCCTGGTCGAGGAGGTACCGGTAGCGCTCGTTCGACTCTTCGGGGCTGCCGAAGCCGGAGTACTGCCGGATGGTCCACAAACGGCCGCGGTAGCCCTCGGGGAAATTCCCTCGGGTGAACGGGAACACTCCGGGCGGCGGGATGGACTCGGGGGCCGGCAGGTCGGCCGGCCCGTAGCTGGCGGCGAGCGGGATCCCGGCCTCGCTGCGCCCGGCCCCGCTTCCGGCCGTTCCGTCCATGCCGAGAGCCTACCGGAAACGTTCCTTTCACCAAAAGAGGATCAGCCGCTCACTCGTCGCGAGGGGTATTCTCACAATTATGCGGACGGCAGGTGGCGTCGTGGTCGAGATCGACGGTGACGTCGCGGTGGTCACGATCGACCGGCCGGAGGTCCGCAACGCGATCGGGTTCGCGACGATCGACGAGCTCGCGGTCGCGCTCGACCGGATCGAGGCATGTGATCCGGCCGTGCTCGTCCTGCGCGGGAGCGGCGACCGGGCGTTCGTGTCGGGTGGTGACCTTCGGGAGCTCAGCGCGATCCGTACCCACGAGGCGGCCGTCGACATGGCGCGCCGCGTCCGACGCGTGCTGGACCGTGTTGCGGCCTTCCCCGTGCCCGTCGTCGCCGCGCTCAACGGCCATGCCCTCGGCGGCGGCGCCGAAGTCGCGATCGCGGCGGACATCAGGATTGCCGCCGACGACGTCAAGATCGGGTTCAACCAGGTGAAGCTCGGCATCATGCCCGCCTGGGGCGGTGCGGAGCGGCTCGCCCACACGGTAGGCCGCAGCCGCGCGTTGCTCGCCATCGCCACGGGTGAGCTGTACGACGCGGCCACCGCTGCAGGGTTGGGCCTCGTCGATGTCGTCGTGCCCCGGGCGTCGTTCGAGGAGGAGTGGAAGGCCCTTGCTCGCAGGCTCGCGACGACCGCGCCGGGCGCTACACGGGCGATCAAGTCGGTCGTCGCGGCCGCCGTACCGTCGGTCCACGCCGAGTTGGAGTCGAACGCCACCGATGCGTTCGCGCGGCTCTGGACCGCCGACGCGCACTGGGAAGCCGTCGAGACGATGGAGCAACAACGGAGAACGGGATGACCGCCGGGCGCAAAAAGCGTTCCCGGCGGCGGTACCCTGTTGAGCATGAAGGCGGAGCCCGACATGTCTGACGCGTCTGACGCCGAACCGATCGACGACGAAGCCCAGCCGGCCTGGCGACAGCGCGCGGTCTCGCGCAGCCTGCACGCGGCGCGGTCCCGGGCCGAGAAGCGCGCCCAGCGGTTCATCGACGCCGCCTTCGAGCTGATCGACGAGAAGGGATCGACCGAGTTCACGATCCAGGAGGTCATCGACCGCTCGAAGCAGTCGCTGCGGGGCTTCTACCAGTACTTCGACGGCAAGGACGAGCTGCTCCTCGCCCTGTACGAGGAGATGATCCGCGAGTCGGTCGATGACATTCGCGACGCCGTCGAGGCGGAGACGGACCCGCTTGCACGGCTGCGAGCGTTCGTCATCCGGCTCCACGAGTGGTGCGACCCCACCGAGACGCGACGCAAGCGGGGATCCCACAACCGGCGGCCCATCTCCGAGTTCTCCGTGCAGCTCGCGGCGAACCATCCCGACCGTGTGAAAGCGGGGATGGCACCGCAGGCCCAGCTCCTGGTGCAGCTTCTCGACGACGCGGTTGCCGCCGGCGAGATCGAGGTCGCCGACACACGGCGCACGGCTGCTCTCGTTCTCCGCACGGTGATGTACAGCTGGTTCGGCAACCGCCTCGCGCAGAGCCCCGCCCTGCGGATCACAGCCGAGGACACCTGGGAGTTCTGCCTCCACGGGCTACGCGGCCGCTGACCCGCGTTACACGCGGTCGAGCTCGAGCATCCGGATCGCGTTGCCGCGCAGCACCTTGTCACGCTGCTCGTCGGTGAGCGACGCGAGCACCCGCGTCGCTTCCTCCTGCACGAACGGCCAGGTCGTGTCGGTGTGCGGATAATCGGTCTCGAAGCAGATGTTGTCCTCACCGACCTCTGCGATCGACTCGACTCCGTGCCGGTCGGTCGTGAAGCAGCCGAAGACGCGGCCCCGGTAGTAGCTCGACGGGCGTTCCGGGATCGTGTCCTTCGCGTTCGTCCAGCTCGTGTGGTACTCCCACACGTTGTCGGCCCGCTCGAGTGCGTACGGGATCCAACCGATCTGTCCCTCCGAATACGCGAGCTTCAACTCGGGGAACCGGACGAGCACGCCCGAGAACAGGTAATCGCCGAGCGACGCCATCGAGTTGTAGAAGCCGAGCATCACCTCCGTCGAAGCCGGTGCGTCGGGGGACGCTGCGGGCATCTTCGACGACGACCCGATGTGCATGCAGACGGTCGTGCGCGTCTGCTGACACACCGCGAAGAGAGGATCCCAGTATCCGGTGTGGATGCTCGGCAGGCCCAGGTGCGTCGGGATCTCGCTGAAGCACACGGCGTGAGCGCCGCGTGCCGCATTGCGTTCGATCTCGGCAACTGCGAGCTCGACGTCCCACAGCGGTATGAGGCACAACGGGATGAGGTGACCATCCGAGTCGGCGCACCACTCTTCGATCATCCAGTCGTTGTACGCGCGCACGCACTCAAGCCCGAGCTCGCGGTCGTTGCCCTCCATGAACGTCTGGCCGCAGAAGCGCGGGAATGTCGGGAACGCGAGGGAGCCGTCGACGCCGGCACGCATGAGGTCGTCGACACGGTCCTTGGGTTGGTAGCACCCGGGACGCATCTCCTCGTAGGTGATCGCGCCCATGAACATCTTGCTGCGGTCGAAGCGGCGGAGGTCGCCGTCGGGTGTCGCGTCGAGAGGGATGGTGACGTGCCGCTTGTGCACGTAGATGATGCGGTCCTCGTAGACCCAGTAGTCGCCGAAGCGGCCGTCCTCGGTCATCTCCTGCTTGTACGACGCGCCCGCGCCGAGCGCGATGTCGCCCCAGCGGGCGCGCTCGATACGCGGACCCTTCTCACGCATGCGCGCGGGGAGCCGGTCCTGCCACACGTGCGGCGGCTCGACGACGTGGTCGTCGACGCTGATGATCTTCGGTAGCTCCGTCAACGCGGGTCCTTCTCCACAGTCACTGGGCGTCGGCGAGCGGGTCGTGCTGCCGGCCGGAATCGAAGCCACCGTGTTTGCGCATGAACGTCGTCGAACGGCGGTGGATGCGCCAGCCGTCGGGGGTGCGTTGGTACTCGTCTCGGTACCAGCCGAGCCGAATCGCGTGCGTCTGTTGGTCGACGAACATGAAGTGCTGCACGCCGGTTGCGTGGTCGCCGTCGATCTCGACGACCGGCATGTTGCCGATGAACTGACCGCGCGGCGCGGCCTCGAGCAACGCCGGGAAGCGCTCCAGGCTGTACGGCGTACCAAACGCGGTGTACTCGCCGTCGGACGTGAAAACTTCGAGCCAACGGTCCTGCACGAACTGGCTCGTGAGCATCATGTACCGAGCGCACAGCGCGTGGATCTCGACGAGATCGTTGATCTGATCGGTCTTCATGGCTCCCTCCGCTCCGACTCCAGAGGGCTGCGCCCGGCGGAGCTCCGCTGCGTCCGCACGGTCTTCAT
>CAZJSY010000059.1:0-18592 GCA_964548555.1 uncultured Burkholderiales bacterium | reverse complement strand
TTCCGGCGGCATCCGGCCGCCGCTCCCTGTTCCGTCGAGGGCGTTGATGACGTGCTCGCCTGCGCCGGCTCGCACCGTTCCCACCAATTTCGGGTGGCAACGATGAGATTCGAGCCCGGACGCCGAATCGATCACTTCGAGATCGTCGAGCCGCTCGGTGAAGGCGCGTACGCCGAGAGCTACAAGGCGCGCGACGTCGACGACGGCCGGTTGGTGGTGTTGAAGTGTCCGAACCCGACGTTGTTCGCCGACCCCCAACTGTTCCAGCGATACCGCCGGGAGGCCGACGTCGTCGCGCGCCTCGATCATCCCAACGTCGCCCGGAGTGTCGATCACGGCGAGAACCGTACGGAGCCTTACCTCGTTCTCGAGTACATCGACGGTGAGAACCTCCGGCAGAGGGTGGCGGAGCTCGGTGGGCCGTTGCCGGTCGACACCGCGGTCGACTGGGGCCGGCAGCTCGCCGATGCGCTGGCGTACCTGCACGAGCAGGGCATCGTTCATCGCGATCTGAAGCCCGAGAACGTGCTCGTGACGCCCGACGGCACGCTGCGAATCATGGACTTCGGCACCGCATTGCTCGAAGGTGCGAAGCGGCTGACGTGGCGGCATCTGAGCGAGAGCCTCGGCACCCCCGACTACATGAGTCCCGAGCAGATCCAGGGCGGCCGAGGCGATGCGCGAAGTGACATCTATTCCTGGGGAGTGCTGATGTACGAGCTGCTGACGGGCCGGCCGCCATTTCCCGGCGACAACTGGCTGGCCGCGATGGCGGGCCACCTGCAGAAGACGCCGGCGCGGATCCGTAATGTGCGGCCCGAGGTGTCGCCCGCGCTCGAAGCAGTGGTGTTGAAAGCGATGCGGCGCCATCCGGAGAACCGGTACGCGAGCGCCCGCGACATCCTGCGCGACCTCGACCGCCTCGACGAGCTCGACGCGTCGGCCTTCGACTTGTCACCCGAACCGCCCATGGGCGGCATCGCCGTGGTCGACAGCACGAAGCGCCTCTGGGCGCTCGTAGCGGTGATCGCGGCGAGCTTCCTCGGCATCGTGGCGGTCATCATCACGCTGTCGGTGGTGCTGAGGTGACCGCGGTGAACCTCGAGGGCATCGACTGGGTGCGGTTGAGCTTCGTCGACGTGCGCGGAGTGAGCAACTCCGTCCTCGTTCCCGCCGATCGCTTCGACGGCGTGACTCGGCACGGGCAGGCGTTCGACGGATCGGCTCTCGAGGGTCGCGTGCGCACACTCGAATCCGACATGCTTCTCCGCCCTGTTTTGTCGACGCTGGCACGGGTTGCTCCCGGCGTCGCTCGCGTGGTGTGCAGCATCCACCGTCCCGATGGCGAGCGTTGGAGCGCCGATTCGCGACACGCGCTCGAGTCGGCGCAGGAGCGCTTCGACCTGCCGGACGGCGTGACCGTGTCGGCCGAGCTGGAGTGGTACCTGCTCGAGCCGTCGGGTGAGCCGGTCGACCGGTCCGGCTATTTCGACGAGTCCGAGTCGACCGGTAGCGCCGTAGTGCGCAGCGTGGCCGATCACTTGCTCACGTCGGGCATTCCCGTCGAGGCCTGCCATCACGAAGCCGGACCCGGTCAGTACGAGATCGACCTCGGTGCGCTTGCTCCGCTGGACCTCGCGGACGCGCTCGTCCTGGCGAAGCAGGTCATCCGCGAGCGAGCGTCCGACGCCGGACTGAGAGCGACGTTCATGGCGCGGCCGTTCGTCGACCTGCCGGGTTCGGGACTGCACCTCCACCAGCGCGGGGACGGTGGTCTCCTGCGCGACGACGGTGAGCTCACCGACGACGGGAAGCATTTCGTGGCTGGCCAGCTCGCGCACGCGCAGGCGTTGTGCGCGCTCGCCGCACCGACGGTGAACTCCTACAAGCGGCTGCACTCCGGCCCCGAAGCGCCCGGAGCGATCGTGTGGGCGCACACGAATCGCGCGGCATTGCTGCGGGTCAGCTCCTACCGCGGGGCCGATGCATCCATCGAGTACCGGGGCGCCGACCCGTCGACGAATCCCTACCTCGTCCTCACCGGGCTCTTTGCGGCGGCGGCCGATGGTCTCGACCGTACGCTGCCGTTGCCGTCTCCTATCGAAGAAGTGCCGGGCGGGTTCGATCGCGCTGCGGAATCGGTTCGCTTCGCACCGCTGCCGCGTAGCCTCGACGAGGCCCTCGACGCGCTCGTGTCCGACGACGTCGTTCTCGACGCGTTCGACGGACAGTTGCTGAACCGTTTCGTCGACGCCCGACGTGCCGAGGCGGAGCAGTACCGCGCGTACGTCACCGAATGGGAGCGCGAGCAGTATCTCGACGAGGCCTAGTTCGTCGAGCTCTCGCCCCGGTCGGCGTCGAGGTATCGCTTCACCGCGATCGTCGACCACACGAGCTCGACGACGCCGAAGGGCCATGCGCCCGAGAGGAACCCGTACACGCTCGACAGGACGCAGCCGAACGCGAACGCGAGCACGAAACCTCGGCCGCGTCGTTCCAACGCGTACATGCCCATCATGAAGGTGACCGCGACGACGCCGTAGAGAGTGATCATCCCGGTCCTCTTGCTACACCCGGCGCCCCGACGATCGGGAATGACCAAGAGGGGCTGTCTGCTTTGTGACAATGAGCAGGAGTTCCGTAAGCAAGGCGCAAAAATGATGCTCAGTCGCGTTGAGAAAGCGTAAGAAGCGTTCTCGAAGCACGTTTCGCCGTGTATCCGTAGCAGAGCCGGCCGCCGAGAGAAGAGTGGAGGCTCAGTGGCTGCAACTGCGGTAGGCGCCGAGCGCGACTGGGTGGAGAGCTACCAGGCCCTGGAGCGCGAGATCGCCGTGTTCGGCTCCGGACGCCGCCTCGACGACGAAGCGGATGTCGTCGCCGTCGTCAACGAGCCTCCGATCGTCGTGCTGCGTTGGCCGCTCGACTCGGAGGCCGTGATCGCCGCCCGCGAAGCGGGTCGGCTCCGATTCCTCGTCGTCGAGGGCGCCGACGAGCCGCCCGATCGTTGGGACAGCCTCGAGGAATGGATCCGGCTGCCGGCCGATCGCCGCGACGTCCAGGCGAGAGTCGCGTCGCTTCGCCGCTGCACGGTTCAGCTGCCCGTGAAGCCCACCCTCGACGGCTACGACCGGCTCCGCTTCCGGGACCGGTGGGTTGCGCTCACACCGAGCGACTACAAGCTCGTCCAGCCGCTCGTCGAGCACTTCGACGAGGTGGTTCCATACGCGCAGGTCGTCGGCGCGGCGACCGGAACCGAGGGCGCCGCACCGGTGGCCGGCCGGGTCCGCCTGACGAGACTGCGCCGGCGGATCGCCCCGTTGGGCCTCGAGATCCGAACCGTGCGGCCGCACGGCCTCGCCCTGACGGCGACGGCAAGCACCTCGGCCTAGCCGGCTCCGAACCCGTCGGAAGGCTCGGCCGGCTCGGGCAGGGCAAGATCTCCGCGCGTGGACGTGCAGCAGTTCCTGCGACGCCGGCGACAGCTGGTCGACGACGGCGATCTGTGCGGCGCCGCGTTCGGCTCCGCGTATGCGCGCTTGCTCGACGAGTGGCTCGCCTCCCTGGTCGACGAAACGGTGGGGGTGGCGCTCCTGGCGTGTGGCGGTCTGGGACGCCGCGAGGTGGCGCCGGGCAGCGACCTCGACCTGCTGATCGTGCACGATCCGGCGCTCGACGTGGCGGCGACCGCCGAGAAGGTCTGGTATCCCGTGTGGGATGCGCGTCTCGCGCTTGATCACAGCGTCCGCAGCACCAAGGAAGCGGTCTCGCTCGCCCGCGAAGACCTGAAGACCGCTCTGACGCTGCTCGACGGACGCGTGATCGCGGGCGACGTCGCGATCGGCAACACCGTGCTCGACCGGGTCCGTGACGCCTGGGTGAGCGACGCACGCCGGCGGCTCCCGGAGCTCGGCACGATCACCGAGTCGCGTCACCGAGAGCAAGGCGACGTCGCGTACCTCCTCGAACCCGATCTGAAGCAGGCCAAAGGTGGTCTGCGCGACGCCGCCGTGTTGCGGGCGATGCAGACCGCGCTCGGCCTCCCGGACGAGGCCTACGAGAATGTGTCGCCCGCGGGCGACGCATTGTTCGGCTGTCGAGTGGAGCTGCACCGGCTGACCGGACGTGGTCGCGATGTCTTGCGTCTCGAGATCCAGGACGAGGTCGCGGCGCGGCTCGATCTCGATGACGCCGACGAGCTGATGGCGTCGATCGCCGCGGCGGGCCGATCCATCGCCCGGGCGTCCGACGATTCATGGCGCCGAACCCGCGCCCGTCTGCAGGGTCCGAAGTCGCGGCGATCCGCGGCGCGCGACCGTGAAGTCTCCGACGGCATCGTCGTACGCGACGACGAGCTCGACGTGCTCGAGGGCCTTGTGTCGCACGATCCTTCGCTGCTCCTTCGCGTCGCACAGCAAGCCGCCGGGCGCGACATGCCGATCGCGCTGCGCGCCCTCAAGCTGCTCGCGCGCGATGCCCCCACGCTCCAGCACGAGTGGCCTGTCGCGGCGCGTCATGCGCTCATCGGTCTCCTCGGCAGCGGACCGTCGTTGATCACGGTCATGGAGACGCTCGACGAGCACGGGCTCGTGTCCCGGGTCCTACCCGAATGGGACCGTGTGCGGAGCCGGCCACAACGCAACGCATTCCATCGCTTCACGGTGGACCGGCATCTCACCGAGGCCGCCGTGCAAGCCACGGCGCTCGCCGATCACGTGGACCGCCCCGATCTGCTGGTGCTCGGCGCGTGGCTGCACGACATCGGGAAAGGCTGGCCGGGAAATCACACCGAAGCCGGGATACGGGTTGTGTCGCAGATCGTGACCCGCATGGGCCTCGAGCCGCGCGATCGCGAGGTCGTCGTCGCGCTGGTCCGCCATCATCTACTCCTCCCGTCGGTCGCGACGAGCCGCGACCTCGACGATCAGGCGACGATCGCGTTCGTCGCGCGGGCGGTGGGGACGGGCGAGATGCTCCATCTCCTTGCCGCGCTGACGAAGGCGGATTCGCTCGCGACCGGGCCGAGCGCGTGGAGCGCCTGGAAGGAGGACCTCGTCTCCTCGTTGGTCGAGCGGGTCGACAGCTATCTGGCGGGCTTGGAGCCGCAGGAACACGGCAGGACGCTCTCCGCCGAGGACGAGGCGCTGGTCGCGCGGGCCGGCGGCCGGGTGCTGGTCCAGCCCGACGGCGAGCGGGTGACCATCGTCGGACCCGACCAGCCCGGCATGCTCTGCACAGCGGTCGGTCTCCTCACCGTGCACGGCGGCGATGTGCGCTCGGCGGAGATCCGCAGCACGGACGACGGTATCGCCGTCGACCGGCTGTCGGTCGTACCCTCGTTGCCCAACACGAGCATCGACTGGGAAGCGTTCGCACGTGATCTCACCGACGGTGTCGATGCGCTGGACCAGCGCGTCACGGAGCGGACGCGTCTGTACCAGCGTCGCGTCGCGACGGCGTACGAGCCGAGGCCCGTCGTGTCGACGTATCCGCCCGAGGCGTCCACCTCGTCGCTCGTGCTCGAGGTCCGCGCCATGGACACGGTTGGCCTGCTCTACCGCATCACGCGTGCGATCACGGGGTGCGGTCTCGACATCCGCCGAGCCATGGTGTCGACGCTCGGGCCCGAAGTGGTCGACACCTTCTACGTGCAAACGCTCGAGGGCGTGCGACCCGACGAGGAGACGACTCGCGAGCTCGTCCGATCGCTACGCGCGGCCGTGGAGGACTGACCCGGCAGCCGCCGAACGGCGCGCACCCGGCTACTCGGCGTCGGCCTCGACCGTCGTACGCGTAGCCGCGGCCCGTCGCTGGCGACGAAGCTCGAGGAGCGGCGGAATCACCGACACGAGCACGATCACGAAGATGATCGGCAGCAGGTACTTGTCGATGCTGGGTACCGTCTTGCCGAGGAAGTAACCCGCGACGCTGACACCGATCGCCCACACGCCGCCGCCGATGACGTTGTAGAGCGTGAAGGTCCGCCGATCCATCTCGCCGATGCCGGCGAGCATCGGCGTGAGCGTGCGCACGACGGGGACGAAGCGCGCGAGCACGATCGTCTTGGCGCCGTGTCGATCGAAGAACTCCTTCGACCGTTCCACGTACTCCTGCTTGAAGAGTCGGGAGTCGGGCCGGCGGAACAGCGACGGCCCGAAGCGCCGGCCCAGCCAGTAGCCGGTCTGGTCGCCGAGTACCGCGGCGACGAAGGCCCCGCCCGCGATGGCGAAGATGTTCAGGCCGAACTTCTGCTGGGAAGCCAGCAGACCGGCGGTGAAGAGGAGCGAGTCCCCGGGGAGGACCAGGCCGATGAGGATGCCGGACTCGCAGTAGACGATGAGAATGAGGCCAATCGTCCCGAATGTCTCGATCAGGTGCTTGGGATCGAAGAGGTCCATGAGTCCGCCAGACTAGACGGACAGGTGCCACCGGACGCTCCCGTCGCAGCACGACGCGTGACCATCTGGCCATGCCGGGCCCGTCCCCCGGCTTGACAGCGGGGTCGGCCACGTGGCACCACGGATCACCCCGCTACGGTGATCGGCGCCGGTCGCCGATGCCGAGACGGCCATCTCGCATGCCCAGACGGGCGACCGGCCGTCACCTCGACAAGGAGTTCCACCTTGGCCAAGCCGCTCGTCATCGTCGAGTCCGTCGCGAAAGCCCGCACGATCGCGGGCTTTCTCGGTCGCGACTACGACGTCCGCCCGAGCGTCGGTCACGTGCGCGATCTGCCCAAGAGTGGTCTCCAGATCGACGTCGACGACCACTTCACGCCCCACTACATCGTCCCCGACAACAAGAAGAAGGTTGTCTCCGAGTTGAAGGCGGCGCTCAAGAACGCCGACGAGCTCTACCTCGCCACCGACGAGGACCGAGAGGGCGAAGCGATCTCGTGGCACCTGCAGGAGGTGCTGAAGCCGCGGGTCCCGGTGAAGCGCATGGTCTTCCACGAGATCACGCCGGGCGCCATTCGTGAGGCCGTCGAGCACTGGCGCGAGCTGGACATGAAGCTCGTCGAAGCCCAGGAAGGCCGGCGGATCCTCGACCGCCTCGTGGGCTACGAGGTGTCGCCGGTCCTGTGGCGCAAGGTCGCTCCCAAGCTGTCGGCCGGGCGCGTCCAGAGCGTCGCGACCCGGCTGCTCGTCGAGCGGGAGCGCTCTCGCATGGCGTTCCGCAGCGCCGAGTACTGGGACGTCGAGGGAGCGTTCCGCGCCCACGACAGCGGATTCGGCGCGCGACTCATCGAGCTCGACGACCGCCGGCTCGCGCGCGGCGCCGACTTCGATCCGTCCACCGGACGCCTGGCCGCCGATCGCGACGTCGTCGTCCTCGACGAGACCGCCGCCCGGTCGCTCGCCGCCCGCCTCGGCGAGTCGAAATTCCGTGTCGCGTCGGTCGAGTCCGCCCGGTTCACCGAGAAGCCGAAGGCGCCGTTCACGACGTCGTCGATGCAGCAGGAGGCCGGTCGCAAGCTGCGTTTCGGCGCGAAGCGAACCATGGACCTCGCGCAGGACCTGTACGAGCAGGGCTTCATCACCTACATGCGTACCGACTCCACGACGCTGTCGAGTCAGGCGGTGGCCGCGGCACGCACGGCCATCCGAGAGCTCTACGGCGACGACTACTTGCCGGCCCAACCCCGCGAGTACCGCACCCGCGTGAAGAACGCGCAGGAGGCGCACGAGGCGATCCGGCCCGCGGGAGAGCGGATCCGGACGCCCGACGAGGTCCGTTCGCAGCTGAGAGGCGACCACTACCAGCTCTACGACCTGATCTGGAAGCGCACGATCGCGTCGCAGATGAGCGATGCGCGAGCGCGCCGTGTCACGGTGCGACTCGACGCGGTGTCGTCCGCCGGTGAACGGGCCCGGTTCAGCGCGTCGGGCAAGACCTACGAATTCCTCGGCTTCCGGCGTGCCTACGTCGAGGGCACCGACGAGTCGAACGTCGAGGCCGACGAAACCGAGGCGACGCTACCGGCGGTACGCGAGGGCGAGGTCGTCGCGTGCGAGTCTCTGACCGCGAGCGGCCACAACACCCAGCCGCCGGCCCGCTACACCGACGCGAGCCTGGTGAAGGAGCTCGAGGAGCGGGGCATCGGACGACCGTCCACCTACGCCGCCGTGATCGAGACGATCCAGCGGCGCGGGTACGCGTGGAAGAAGGGCAATGCGCTCGTCCCGTCGTGGGTCGCGTTCGCGAAGATCCAGCTGTTGGAGAAGCACTTCGCCAGCCTCGTCGACTACCGCTTCACCGCGGAGATGGAAGAGGCACTCGACGTCATCGCACGCGGTGAGGGTGAGTCCGAGAAGTGGTTGCATTCCTTCTACTACGGGAACGGCCAGACGGGCCTGCGCGACCTCGTCGACCCCGAACGTCTCGCCACGATCGACGCGCGCGACGTCAACACGATCCACCTCGGTCCCGAGTTCGACGACGCGCGCATCGTCCTGCGCGTGGGTCGGTACGGTCCGTATCTCACGCGCGACGACCAGACCGCTCCGGTTCCTCCCGACGTCGCGCCCGACGAGCTGACGCTCGCCGACGCCGAGGAATGGCTCGCCCGCGGACGCGACCAGGGGCGCGTGCTCGGAACCGATCCCGCTACCGGTCTCGAGGTGATCGCGCGGGCCGGCCGCTACGGCCCCTACGTGCAGCTCGGCGAGCTCGTCGAAGGGTCGAAGACGAAGCCGAAGACGGCGTCGCTGTTCCGCGCGATGACCGTCGACGAGATCACGCTCGAGCAGGCGTTGGACCTGCTGGCACTGCCCCGTGAGGTCGGCACCGATCCCCGAGGCGAGGTCATCACCGCGCAGAACGGTCGCTACGGGCCCTACCTGAAGAAGGGCTCCGAGACCCGCAGCCTCGAGGCCGAAGAGCAGATCTTCACGGTGACGCTCGAAGAGGCGGAGGCCCTGTTCGCGCAGCCGAAGCGGCGCGGTCGTCAGGCCAAGGCGCCCATCGCCGAGCTCGGCGTCCGGCCCGACACGGGCGCGACCGTTCGCATCCTCGAGGGCCGGTACGGGCCGTACGCGACCGACGGCACCGTGAACGCGTCGCTCCCACGGGGCACGAGCCCCACCGAGGTCACGCTCGACGACGCCGTCGCGCTGTTGCGGGCGCGTGAGGACGCGGGCCCGAGCAGGCGGCCCACCAAGAAGAAGGCCGCGACGAAGAAGGTCGCGAAGAAGGCCACCAAGAAGACGGCGAAGAAGGCGGCCGAGAAGTCCACACCCGCCGCAACGGGCGACGGCGCGACCGCGAACTCGTCGGCGGCGAAGAAGTCGGCCAAGACACCGGCCAAGAAGGCGATCAAGAAGGCGACAGCGGGCGAGCCCACCGCCTGATCGCTCCGCACCGCCTGCGCGCCGTGGGGCCGGCGGTCCAGCGCGTGTCGGGCGGTACCGACACCTAGGCTGAGCCGTGGTGAGCGCCGACCACGCGCCCTTCGTCCCCAAACGGCCCGAGGAACGGCCGATCACACCCGCGACGTGGCGGGTCTTCGGGACGCGCTCGTACTTCCACCTGTGGCTCGCTCAGGTGACGTCGAGCATGGGCGACTGGATCGGCCTCATCGCGATCCTGTCGATCGCGGCGCGGGTGTCGAACAACTCCGGTACCGCGGTCGGCCTCGTCATGGTGGCCCGCATGGTGCCGGGGTTCTTCCTCGCCACCGTGGGCGGCGTGGTCGTCGACCGCTTCGACCGGCGCAGGGTGATGGTCGCCTGCGATCTCGGTCGCGCCGCCCTCCTCGCGGTGCTGCCCTACGTGGAGAACCTCGGTGGCCTCATCGTCGTGTCCTTTCTGCTCGAGATCCTCACGCTCTTGTGGGGACCGGCGAAGGACGCGTCCGTGCCGCACCTCGTCAACGAGAAGCAGCTGTCGTCTGCGAACTCGCTGTCACTGCTCGCCGCCTACGGGACGTTCCCGGTCGGATCGATCGTCTTCGCGTTGCTCGCCGTGCTGGCGAGATGGCTGGGCGACTTCACGCCCTTCGCCGCGCTGCGCGTCGACCGCGAGGTTCTGGCGTTGTGGGTCGACGGTCTGACGTTCGTCGTGTCGGCGCTGATCGTGCTGCGCCTGCCCATCCCGCGAATGGAACGCGACGAAGGCCGCCGGATCGACTGGTCCCAGTCGACCCGCGACATCGTCGAGGGCATCCGGTTCATCTCCTCGAACGCCTTGGTGCGCGGCATCATCATCGGGTTGGGTGCGGGACTCATCGGCGGCGGAACGATGATCCCGCTCGGCCCCGTGTTCGCACGCGAGGTCCTCGGCGGAGGGAGCGCCGGCTTCGGCGCGCTCATGACCGCTCTCGGCATGGGTGCCGCCGCGGGTGTGTTCGGCGTCATCGTCGTGCAACGCCGTATACCGGCCGCGACCGTGTTCGGGTACGCAGTGATGGGGACGGGTGCGTTCATCATCGCGGCCTCGTCGTCGTCGACCCTGCTGATCGCGGCCCCTCTCATCGCGGTGGTCGGTGGCTTCGCAGGCAGCGCGTACGTCACCGGCTTCACCGTGTTGCAGGAGAACGTGGCCGACGAGCTGCGCGGCCGCACGTTCGCCACGCTCTACACCGTCGTTCGCCTCTGCTTGTTGGTGTCACTCACTGTCTCGCCGCTCTTCGCCGACCTGTTCGACTGGCTGTCGAGCATCGTCTTCCACGGCAGGGCCATCAGGGTCGCCGGCGCGTCCTACGGGCTCGCCGGAGTACGCATCGCGTTGTGGGTGGGCGGCGCGATCTGCATCGTGGCCGGCTGGTATTCGCGGCATGAAGTACGACGAGCGCATCGAAGGGCGGTCGCATGATTCCCGCGAGCGCGGGCCGGTTCATCGTCCTCGAGGGGGGCGAGTTCTCGGGCAAGAGCACCCAGTCACGTCTCCTCGCGGATCACCTTCGCGCGTCGGGGCGTGAGGTCGTCGAGACGTTCGAGCCGGGTGACACCGCGCTCGGTCGGGAGCTGCGCCGGCTGCTCTTGGAATTCGACGGGCCGATCGATCGGTTCACCGAGACGTTGTTGATGGCCGCCGATCGGCGTCAGCACGTCGCCGACGTGATCGAGAGAGCCGTGACCAGTGGGCTCGACGTCGTCTGCGATCGGTACGTGCCGTCGTCGCTCGTGTACCAGGGTGAAGTCCGCGAGGTTCCGCTCGACTTCATCGAAGCCGTCAACAAAGGAGTGCCCGAGCCGGACGTGGTGATCCTGCTCGACGTGCCCGACGACGTCGCGGTGGCGCGTGGTGGTGAGCCCTCCGACCGCATCGAGCGCGAAGGCGAGCAGTTCCACCGCAGGGTGCGCGAGGCGTACCGGAAGCTCGCAGCCGACCGCAACTGGGTCGTCATCGACGGGTCGCTCGCCCCCGAGCATGTCGCCGAGTCGATCTGGGACGCCGTTCGGGCCCTCGTCGTGCGCTCGCCGTAGTCTCGAAACGATGTGGGAACGGGTCATCGGCCAGGATCGTGCGGTCGCGCTCCTCCAGCGCGCGGCCACACGTCCGCTGCACGCGTATCTGCTCGTCGGGCCGCGCGGATCCGGAGTCGACGACGCGGCCCGTTGCTTCGCCGCCGCGGTCGTCGCTCCCGAAGGTGACGAGCGCGCGGCGCGCCTCGCGCTGCGCTCGATGCATCCCGACATCGTGGAGATCGAGCCGGAGAAGACCGTTATCAGCGTCGACCAGGCCCACGATCTCACCCGGGAGGCAGCGCGGTCGCCTGTCGAATCGGACCGCAAGGTCCTCATCGTTCTCGAAGCCCATCGCCTGAGCGACGAGTCGGCGAACGCGATCCTCAAGACGCTCGAAGAGCCCCCGCCGCACGCGCACTTCATCCTCGTCACCGACGCACCCGACGAGCTGCCCGACACGGTGCTGTCCCGCTGCCAACGGATCGATCTCGACCCGTTGTCGGCTGACGCCATCGCGGCCTCCCTGACGCACGAGGGTGTGGGGGAGGAGGCTGCCACGCTCGCGGCGCGCCTCGCGGGAGGTCAACTCGGGCGAGCGCGCGACCTTGCCGGTCGCCTCGCGCCGATGCGCGCGACGTTCGTGGCCGCGCCCGCACAGCTCGACGGCAACGCGGCCACGGCGCTGCGACTCGCCGACGAGCTCGCGGCCGCGGTGCAGGACGCGCTCGCGGCGCGAAAGGACGAGCATCAACGCGAGGCCGAAGAGCTCGACCGCGAGATCGAGGCCCGCGGGTATCCCGAGCGGGCGGCGGCGCGGTTACGACGGAAGCTGGCCGAGCGCCACGCCCGCCACGAACGCTTCGAGCGCCGCCAGCTTCTCGACGAGGGATTCACGGCCTTGGAGTCGGTGTATCGGGACGCGTTGGTCACGCCGGGCGCGGTGCTCAACGTCGACCGGACGCCGATCTCCGTGGCGCCCTCGGCTGCGGCGCGCGCGGTCGACCTCTGCCGGGAGGCGTGTGACGCCATGGAGCGGAACCCGAACGAGGGACTGCTCCTCGAGTGGCTCCTGCTCCACCTCCCGCCGCCCGGTCACGCGCCCTAACGCCGCCACCCCCAGTTGGGACACTTCCTCGCTCATAGCACGAGGAAGTGTCCCAACTGGGCGTGTGGCGCCGCCGTACCCGGCGACGCGCGCGCTCATCCCGATCGAGCTGATTCGCTACGAAGCGTTCACGGATGCGCCACTCAAGTGACGTTTGGTCATCGCGGGTTCCACTGAAGGAAGCGACACGACGAACGACGCTCCGCCGAGGTGCGAGTCGAGCACGCGCACGGTGCCACCGTGCCGCGACACGATCGCCTGCACCATCGCGAGCCCGAGGCCGATTCCCGTCCCGCCGCCCTCGTGTTCCCGGGACTCGTCGAGCCGTACGAATCGATCGAAGATGCGCTCGCGGTCGCCAACGGGGACACCGGGCCCGTCGTCGTCGACCGCGAGCTCTGCATGCGTGTCGCCTTCCCTCAGCGTCACCTCGATCGTGCTCGAGGCGTGACGCGCGGCATTGCTCACCAAGTTGCCGATCAACCGCTGCAGCTGCGCCGCGTTGCCGCGAACCTGGGCGCCGGAGACCTTCAGGGTGTCGATGTCGACGCCTCCCGAGACGCGGATCCGCTCGGCCTCCGACAACACGATGTCGCTGAGCTCGACCGTACCGTCGACCGGGACGGCGAGTTGTTCCTCCGCACGGGCGAGCTCGAGCAACTCGGCGACGATCTGCTCGAGCCGAGAGTCCTCGGCGAGCACCCGCGCGCCGACCGTTGTCCAATCGCTGTGAGCGGGGTATCGGAGCGCGACCTCCACCGCAGCTCGGATCGTGGTGATCGGACTTCGGAGCTCGTGCGACGCGTCGGAGACGAATTGCCGCTGGCGGATCGATGACGTCTCCAACCGGTCCAGCATGTCGTTCATCGTGTGGGCGAGCCGCGCGATCTCGTCGGTCCCGTGGGGAATCTGGAGTCGCCGGTCGAGCGTCGTGTGGCTGATTTCCTCCACCTTGCGACGTATGGAGTCGACCGGTTTGAGCGCGCGGCCGACGAGGAACCACGCGATCAACCCGACCGCGGCAACGAGCGCGGGCAGCGCCAACCAGAGGATCCGAACCAGGGCGTCGATGCTGTGGCGCACCTGGTCGAGCGGACTGGCGGCCACCAGCGTGACAGGGCCCTGTGGAGAGGTGCCCGGCTGTACCACGACGAGGGCGTCACCGCCCTTCGGCGGCACCGAAGACGTGACGGGAGCGGCTCCGGTCCCGGCGGTCTGGCCCGGCGGTACGTCGGACGCCGCGAGCAGCTTGCCCGAGGGGTCGTACACGAAATACCGCATGTCCGGTGGAGGACTCGGCAGCGACCCCTGGACACCCGCTCCGGCGATCGTCGTGCCGAGTTGGTTCAGGAACCGGGCGTTGTCCTGCCGTATGTGGTTCTTCGTCGACTCCCGAACCGTGCGCACGAGCAGCGTCGCCGCCACGCCGAGCGCGAGGGCGAAGACGATCGTCGTGACAAACGTGATCCGGGCGCGAACCGAACCGAGCCTGCTCAGGTCAGCTCTCATCTTCCACCAACCGATAGCCGACGCCGCGAACGGTCTGCAGCGTGTTGACTCCGAACGGCTCGTCGATCTTCCGCCGGAGGTAGCGCACGTACACCTCCACGATGTTGGGGTCACCCTGGAACTCGATGCCCCACACCGAGTCCAGGAGGTCGCGCTTGCGCGCGACGAGTCCGCCACGTCGCATGAGCACTTCCAGCAATGCGAACTCTCGCGCAGTCAGGTTGATGTCGATGTCACCGCGCGAGCAGACGCGCGTCGCCGGGTCCAGCGCGAGAGTTCCGGACTCCAGCACGCTGGGACGCGGCCGTGACCCACGTCGGATCAGCGCACGTAGTCGCGCCACAAGGACGACGAACGAGAAAGGCTTGGAGAGAAAGTCGTCGGCTCCGGTGTCGAGTGCCTCGGCCTCGTCGTACTCACCGTCCTTCGCGGTGAGCATGAGGATCGGCGTCCAAACACCTTCGTCGCGCAGCGTGCCGCACACGCGATAGCCGTTCATGCCGGGTAGGAGGATGTCGAGCACGATCGCGGCGTACTGACCTTCCCGCGCGCGCCAGAGCGCGTCGAGTCCGTCGTGGGTGATCTCGACGTCGAAGCCCTCCGCGACCAGTCCATCCGCGACTGCGGCGGCGAGCGCTTCCTCGTCGTCGACGACGAGCACACGCATACACGGATTGTGCCGTGCCCGAATGGGCGGATGAACCCGTGGACCTGAGAACTTTCTCAGCTGATCTCAGCCGGTCCCCAGTCGCGCCGGTCGACAGTGCGATCACTCGAGACGAAGGGAGCCGGGAATGAGACTGATCGTCAGCCCTGCCCGCACGGTGCTGGTCGCCGCGGCGGCTGCCCTGCTGATGTCGGGCGGATGCGGCGGGGACGGATCCAAGCCGAGCGTCGCCTCGCTGTCGGGCAAGTCGTCGGCGGTGAAGGCGACGAAGTCCACGCACGAGCCGTCGAAGCAGGAGACCGAGGACGCGTTCCGGAAGTTCGCGCAATGTATGCGCGAGCACGGCATCGACATGGCCGATCCGACCAGCGGTCAAGGGGGCTTCAACGTCACGGTCGGAAACGGGACCGCGCCGCAGGACAAGGGCAAGCTTGACGTCGCGCAGAAGGCGTGTCAGCACTTCATCGACTCGGTGGTTCAGGGCCGCGCGCGCGACATGGATCCTGCGCAAGCGGCGAAGGCGCGTGACCGCGCGCTGAAGTTCGCGCAGTGCATGCGGGAGCACGGCATCGACATGCCCGATCCCGAGTTCGCGTCCAGCGGCCGTGTGACGCAGAAGGTGTCCGGCAATCCGAACGACCCGAAATTCCAACAGGCGCAGAACGCGTGCGCCAAGGACATGCCGGGCGGCGGGAAGGGTCCGAAGACCCAGGTCGGACCGGGCGGCGGCGGGAACGGCGGGTTCGGATTGCAGACGGGGGGTCAGTGATGCGGCGCGGGAAATCGCGGCTGCTCGGCGTCGTCGGCACCGTAGGACTGCTGACCGCGGGAAGTGTCGCGGCGCTCGCGACGTTCTCGGCCGGGCCGCACGCGCCGAGAGCAGATGCGGCATCTCGGAGCAGCAGCAACGTCGCGACCGCCGCGGTGGAGCGACGTGACTTGGTCCAGCATGCGTCTGTCGACGGCACGCTCGGATACGGATCGACGTACGAGGTTTCGAGTTCTCGTGCGGGAACGATCACCGCATTGCCGGCCGCTGGAAGCGTCATCACGCTCGGCGAGTCACTGCTCGAGGTGGACGGGCGCCCGGTACCCCTGCTCTACGGCGCTCGGCCGATGTGGCGCGCGCTCCAGGCGGGTGACACCGACGGGCCCGACGTGGCGCAGCTCAAGTACGACCTGCTCGCGCTCGGCTACGCGGACAAGTCCGAGTTGAAGCTCGATGAGCATTTCGACGACGCGCTCGCGGCAGCGATCAAGCGTTGGCAGAAGGCGCTCGGCATTGCGCAGACCGGCGCCGTCACACCGGATGACTTCGTGTTCGAGCCCGGACCCGTCCGAGTCGAGAGCTTGCACGCGCAGGTCGGCGGGAAGGCCGGCCCTGGAGCGGCTGTGTACCAGGCAACCGGTGCGACCCGTCAGGTCACCCTGCGGCTCGACGCCGCGCAACAGTCGCTCGTGAAGGTGGGCGACAAGGTCGTCGTCAGTCTCCCGTCGGGCAACGACGTGCCGGGAACAGTCGCTGCCGTGGGAACCGTCGCCACGACCGATTCGTCAGGGAATTCCGGGTCGGGCACCCCGAAGATCGACGTCGTCGTGACACCTGATCCCCGCACGATCTCGGGCAATCTCGACGGCGCGCCCGTCACGGTGAAGATCACGCAGAGCACCGCCAAGGACGC
This sequence comes from uncultured Burkholderiales bacterium, assembly GCA_964548555.1. Classification (GTDB taxonomy): domain Bacteria; phylum Actinomycetota; class Acidimicrobiia; order IMCC26256; family JAMXLJ01; genus JAMXLJ01. Next base: position 2,224 of record CAZJSY010000059.1, on the reverse strand, counting down.
GCTGGTCGTTCCCGTCAGAGCACTCCTCGCTCTCTCGGAGGGCGGCTACGCGGTCGAGGTCGTCGGCAACGCCGGCAGCAGGCTCGTCCCTGTTCAGCTCGGGGCGTTCGCCGACGGGTACGTCGCGGTCCAGGGCGCGCTCTCGCCGAACGATCGTGTCGTGGTGGCTTCGACATGACCACCGGATTCGCAATGGCGGGCTCCGACGTGGTCGTCGGGACCGTGCTCCAGCTGCGCGACGTCGTCAAGGAGTACGGCAAGTCGGGTCAGGTGCGTGCGCTCGACGGCGTGAATCTCTCGTTCCGTCCAGGTGAGCTCGTCGCCATCGTCGGGCCGTCGGGGTCTGGAAAGTCCACGCTGCTGAACCTGATGGGAGCGCTGGACCGCCCCACGAGCGGTGAGGTCCTCGTCGAAGGACGGGACATCGCGATGCTCGGTGATCGCGAGCGGTCCCGTCTGCGCGCGGATCGGATCGGGTTCGTGTTCCAGCAGTTCAATCTGATCGATGCGCTCACCGCGCTCGACAATGTCGCGACGGCGTTGCTGTACCGCGGCGTGCCGAAACGTCAGCGGCGCGCTGCGGCCGCCGTCGCGCTGGGTCTTGTCGGGCTCGGACATCGATCAGGCCACCGCCCGTCGGAGTTGTCGGGAGGGGAGTGCCAGCGCGTCGCCATCGCCCGAGCCATCGTGGGCAGCCCGGCGATCGTCCTCGCCGACGAACCGACCGGCAACCTCGACTCACGCACCGGCGAGGGCATCGCACAGCTGCTGCGCGACCTCAACGACGCCGGCCGCACGATCGTCGTGATCACACACGACGTCAATCTCGCGAAGACCCTCGACCGCTGCGTCACGATCCGCGACGGCCGGATCGAACAGGACACACAGCAGGGAGGTCCGCGATGAGACCTACGCGACGAGCCTTCCGCCTACGAGCGCCCGATCTCGTCGGCGTCGCGGCCGTGGGCCTCCGCACCCGGCGGGGACGCACCGGACTCACGGCGCTCGGGATCGCGATCGGAATCGCGGCGATGTTCGGTGTGCTCGGCATCTCTGCGTCGAGCCGGGCCGACCTCATCGCACGTCTCGACCGGCTCGGCACGAACCTGCTCACGGTCACGCCCGGTCAGTCGTTTCTCGGCGCGGACGCGAAGCTGCCTGAGGACGCGCCCTCCATGATCCGCCGGATCGGCCCGGTGCAGGACGCGGCCGCGATCGCATCGGTGAAAGCGTCGGTGCGGCGAAGCACGTACATCCCGTCGACAGAGACGGGAGGCATCTCGGTGCAAGCCGCCGAGCCGTCGCTCGCGCGCACGCTCAAAGCACGGATGCGTGACGGCACCTTCTTGAACGCCGCAACGGCGAAGTATCCGGCCGTCGTGCTCGGCGCGATCGCAGCCGAGCGCCTCGGGATACGGTCGGTCGCCGGCAATCCGCAGGTGTGGCTCGGCGGGCGCTCGTACACCGTCATCGGCATCCTGGAGCCGATCGCGTTGGCGCCCGACACGGATCGGTCCGCGTTGATCGGGTTCCCGATCGCGCGGCACGACTTCGGGATCGACGGTTCCGCATCCACGGTGTTCGTCCGCACGTCGCCTTCGTCGGTCGACGCAGTGCGCAACGTGTTGCCCGCGACCGCGAACCCCTCGGCGCCGAACGAGGTCCAGGTCGACCGGCCCTCGGACGCACTCGCCGCACGCGCGGCGACCGACTCGACGTTCACCGCGTTGTTGCTGGGACTGGGCGGTGTCGCGTTGTTGGTCGGTGGCGTAGGCATCGCGAACGTGATGGTGATCTCGGTGCTCGAACGCCGTACCGAGATCGGAGTGCGACGGGCACTCGGCGCGACGCGACGCCACATCGCCGGGCAGTTCGTCGTCGAAGCCGCGCTCCTGGCGACAGGAGGCGGCGTGCTGGGTGTGGTCCTGGGCGCGTGTGTGACTGCGGCCTATGCCAACGCACGCGGGTGGACGTTGGCGCTGCCCGTCACGGGACTCGTCGGCGGTGTCGCGGCCGCGCTCGCGATCGGCGCGCTCGCCGGTCTCTACCCGGCCGCCCGGGCGGCGCGACTCGCACCGGCCGAAGCGGTGCGACCGCTCTGACCGACGTCGTCGCCGTACGCCGCGCCGCGTTGCACCAGATCACCTGCGACCTGCGCTTTCGTGGCCGGCTGGTAATCTCCCGCGTTCGCCGCCGGGATAGCTCAGTCGGCAGAGCAGCTCAC
>CAZJSY010000058.1:0-18719 GCA_964548555.1 uncultured Burkholderiales bacterium | reverse complement strand
GATGACCGCGGTGGAGGAGACCGCGGCCGATCTCTGGGCGCTCGGGATGTCGCCGCACCGGCATCCCACCGAGTTCGTGCGGACGCAGCTGAACGAATCGGGCGTGGTCACGGTCTCCGCGCTGCGTGAGCTCGCGCACGGGACGATCGTAGAGGTCGGGGGAGTCGTCACCCACCGGCAGCAACCCTCCACATCCAAAGGGACCGTGTTCCTGAACCTCGAGGACGAGACGGGCCTCCTCAACGTGATCTGTACCCCCGGCGCCTGGAAGCGGTTCCGGTCGGTGGCCCGCACCCAACCTGCCCTCCTCGTGCGGGGTATGCTCGAACGCCATCAGGGCGTGATCAACCTCGTCGCCCGGCGTATCACTCCGCTGCCACTCACGACTGCCGCCGCGTTGCGGTCGCGCGACTTTCATTGACGTGTCAACCGGCCTCGGCGTTCGCGTGTCCCGCTCGCATGCACGCGAACACGAAGCGGATCAGCCGGTCGCGTTCGCCCTGGCTCATCGCGCCGAACTGCACACGCAGGAGGTAGTCCTCCTGAGCGGTGAGGTCGAACGACGGGTGTGGATCGCCCCGGTGCCGGTGGATCGGCTCCAGCACGCGACCCACTGTCACGAGCGGACGCCCTTCCGGTATCGGCAACGAGCACACCACGACAGCACCGCGCGGCGCGATCACATCGGCGGCCAGCGCAACACCGCCGCCACCGATGTCGTGCACGCGGGCCTGGAACGGCGTGAACGTGTTCGTACGCTCGTCGAGGAGGAGACACGACATCACCCCGCCGGCGTCGACGCGCACGTACTGACGGCGCTGCACCGGCTCGTCGTCGCTCGGCACGTCGACCGTCAGCCGGTGTGGTGACCGCTCCACGACGACGGCGTCGGACGTGTACACGCCCGACCGCATGATCGTCGTCACCGCGACGTGTGACCCGCGACGGAAGTCCTTCGGAACCGGCCGGGCATCGCTGCCCGTGAGCACGAGGCTGTCACCGTCGACGGCCGTGATCGCCGCCCGCCATCCGACGAGCTCGCCTGCTGCGCCGACTTCGAGCAACACGGGCTGGCGGGTCGCGAACGGTGGACGGTTCACCGGCATCACGTCAGCGTACGACCTGGACCGTGGCGCTCCGACCACATGGTGATGGGTGCGCCGGCTCGGCGCGTTTGTGCGATCTCCGCCGCAATCACGCCTCGACAGACCTAGATTGAGGCACGAGCGGTGCCGTCACGGCACCCCGAGCTCAGGAAGCGCGAGTGGAGCAACCCGATGTACGTGCCGGCATCCACCGGCTCGTGGGTGTTGCAGTGACGGCTCTCGCGTTCCTTGCTGTCGTCGTTGTCCCGGCCGGGGCCGCGGCAGCCGCCGGCTCCGGTACTCCCCGTGCGACGGGTGTCAGACCGGTCGTGTACGAGGTTCCGATCACGGGAGTCGTCGATCCGCTCGTGGCCCGCATGGTGGAGCGCGGCTTCACGCAGGCCCGCGACGCGCACGCGGCCGCGGTGCTGGTGCGCCTCGACACCCCGGGCGGACTCGACTCGTCGATGCGCTCGATCATCAAGGCGATCCAACGTTCGCCCGTGCCCGCGATCTGTTGGGTGGGCCCGGCCGGCTCTCGCGCCGCGTCGGCCGGCACGTTCATCCTCATCGGGTGCCCGGTCGCGGCCATGGCGCCCGGCACCAACGTCGGCGCCGCGCACCCGGTCGGCATCACGGGCGACGTCCTCGCGACGAAGGTGACGAACGACGCGGCCGCCTACATCCGCTCGCTCGCGGAGAGCCGCGGACGCAACGCGGACTGGGCCGAGCGCGCCGTACGTGACTCCGTGAGCATCTCGGCGAACGAGGCGGTGCAGATCCACGTCGCCGACCTTCTCGTACCCGACCGGACCACGTTGCTGCGAACGCTCGACGGGCATGCGGTCGCGACATCGGCTGGTCCGGTCGACCTCCACGTGGCAGGCGCGTCGATGCATGTGGTCCACCTCACGTTGGGTGAGTCGTTACTGCACGTGATCGACGATCCGAACGTGGCGTTCATCCTCTTCGTCGCCGGGATAGCGATGATCGTGCTGGCCGCGATCCATCATGGCGTGCACGTCTACGGCGTCGTGGGTCTGGTGCTCGTCGTGTCGTCGTTGGTGGTGTTTTCCGTGTTGCCCGTCAACGTCGCCGGGCTGTTGCTCCTCGTCGTCGCGTTCGTGCTCTTCGTCGTCGACATCAAGCTGCATCTGCACGGTGCACCGGTGATCGCGGGAATCGTTGCGTTCGTCTTCGGTGGCCTGTTCCTCTACAACGGGTCTGTTCCGGGTGCGCGCGTGTCGCGTCCACTGATCTTCACGCTCGCCTTCCTGTTCGCGGGGTTGTTCCTCCTTGCGGTTCGGGCCGCGTTGCGCGCGCACCACGCACCGCTGCACACCGGCCGGCCGGTCATGGGCGCGTCGGGTGTCGTCGTTCGCGACCTGTCGCCGGTCGGGGTCGTGCGGGTCAACAGCGAGGAATGGAGCGCTCGTCTCGCGGGTGAATCGCCGTCCCCGGTTCGGGCCGGCGCGCACGTCCACGTCGTGGGCGCGACCGGGCTGACGCTCGAGGTCGTGCCGGAGGAAACCAATGGCGAGGCGACAGGCGCCGAGCCGGGTGCGGAGGTGAATCGGTGACTGCCGTACTTGTCGTCGTAGCAGTTCTGGTGTTCCTGTTCCTCGTGCTGCTGTGGGCCTCGATCAAGGTGGTGCGTGAGTACCAGCGGATCGTGGTGTTCCGTCTCGGTCGGATGATCGGGTTGCGCGGACCCGGCGTCGTGCTCATCATCCCGTTCATCGATCGCCCCGTCTGGGTGGACCTGCGCGAGTTCTATCTGGAGATCCCGCATCAGACCGCGATCACCAAGGACAACGCGCCGATCTCCATCGACTTCATCACGTTCTTCAAGGTGGTCGACGCACAGGCGAGCGTCGTGCAGGTCGCGAACTTCACCGGCGCGGCGCAGAACATCGCGGCCACGACCTTGCGGTCCGTCGTCGGTGACATCAGCCTCGACGACGTGCTCGCCAAGCGCGACGAGATCAACACGATCCTTCGTACGAAGCTCGACGAGATCACCGAGCGTTGGGGCGTGAAGGTCACCAACGTCGAGATCCGCGAGATCATCCCGCCGCCCGCGGTGCAGGAGGCGATGACGCGGCAGATGTCGGCCGAGCGCACCCGCCGCGCCGTCGTCACCGAAGCCGAGGGTGACAAGGCGGCACAGATCCTGCGGGCCGAGGGTGAGCAACAGGCTGCGGTGCTGCAGGCGGAGGGTCAGCGGCAGGCGAACATCCTGCAGGCCGAGGGTGAGAAGCAGGCGGCGCTGCTGCGAGCCGAAGGCTTTGCCTCGGCGTTGCGCGCCGTGTTCGAGGCCGCGAGCACCGTCGACGCGAAGACGATGGGCATCCAGTACCTCGAGGCGTTGAAGGCGCTGGGCGCGTCGCCGTCGACGAAGTTCGTGTTGCCTCTCGAGCTCACCGGCCTGCTGTCGGGTGTCGCCGCCTATGCCGACAATGCGTTCAACGGCGCGGGAGAGGCCGCGGCGACCCCGAAGTCGGGGAGCTGAGGCCCGCGACACACGCGGACCCAGGCTTGGACGTCCCCGCGCTCGAGCGGGCAATTCGTGCGAACCCGGTGGCACGAGAGATCCTCGAGCGCGCTCGCACGAGGAACGTTTGCGCATGGGGCAGGACCGACGCGGACTGCGTCGGTCCAGCACGAGGAGCCGTGATGACGCAAGACCTCCCGGAAGAGGCGACGAGCTTCGCCAACTTGGCGCTACACCCGGCGCTGCTGCGCGCGCTGTCGGGGCTTGGTTATGAGGAACCGACGCCGATCCAGCGCCAGGCGATCCCGCCCCTGTTACAGGGCCGCGATCTGGTCGGGCAGGCGGCCACGGGAACTGGCAAGACGGCGGCCTTCGCGCTACCGGTTCTCGAACGGGTGTCCCGGCGCGATCGCGGCGCGCAGCCCACCGCTCTGGTGCTCGTCCCCACGCGTGAGCTGGCCGTGCAGGTGTCGGAGGCGATGCACCGCTACGGGCGCGAGATCGCCGCGCGCATCCTCCCCATCTACGGGGGCCAGCCGATCGGTCGCCAGCTGCGTGCGCTCGAGCGGGGAGTCGACGTGGTGGTCGCAACACCGGGGCGGGCGCTCGACCACATCGCCCGCGGGACGCTTCGTTTGAGCGCCCTCGAGATGGTCGTCCTCGACGAGGCCGACGAGATGCTCGACATGGGCTTCGCCGAAGATATCGAGGCGATCCTCCAAGACGCCCCCGAGCACCGCCAGACCGTCCTCTTCTCGGCGACGATGCCACCGCGGATCAACGGCATGGCCCGCCGGTACCTGCGCGACCCCGTCCGTATCGAGCTCGGGCGCGAGGCGTCGACCGCGGGCGATGCCTCGCTCGTGCGCCAGAGCGCGTACGTGGTCGCGCGGGCGCACAAGGCCGCCGCGCTCGGCCGCGTCCTCGACATGGAGGCACCGGCGGCTGCGCTCGTCTTCTGCCGGACCCGCGACGAGGTCGACCAGCTCACCGAGACGCTGAACGGGCGTGGCTACCGCGCCGAGGCGCTGCACGGTGGGATGGACCAAGAACAGCGGGATCGCGTCATGGGACGGTTACGAAGCGGGACGGCCGAGCTCATCGTGGCGACCGACGTCGCCGCGCGCGGCCTCGACGTCGAGCAGCTCACCCACGTCGTCAACTACGACATGCCCGCGGCGCCCGACTCGTACGTGCACCGCATCGGTCGAGTCGGGCGAGCCGGCCGCGAGGGCGTCGCCATCACCCTGGCCGAGCCCCGCGAGCACCGGATGCTCAAGGCGATCGAGCGCGCGACCAAGCAGCGAATCACCGTCGAGAAGCTCCCGACAGTGGCGGACCTGCGCGCGCGCCGGCTCGAGCTGACGGGTGCCGCGCTGCGTGAGACCCTTCTCGACGACGACTTGGAGCCGTTCCGCGTCGTGGTGGAGCAGCTCGTCGACGAGTTCGACGTCATGGAAGTGGCCCTTGCGGCCGTGAAGCTCGTGCACGAAGCGAGCGGAGCCGCCGCCGACGAGGAGGAGATCCCCCAGGCTGCGGTGACGCGAGGCGGCGACACGCGCCCTCGACGTGCGACGGCCGGACGCGAGAGGCGAGGTGGCCAGACCGCCACACGTGGGATGACGCGCCTGTTCGTCGGGGCCGGACGCGCCGCCGGCGTCCGGCCGCAGGACCTCGTCGGGGCGATCGCAGGCGAGTCGAGACTGAGCGGCAGGGACATCGGCGCGATCGAGATCGCCGACCGGTTCTCGCTCGTGGAGGTTCCCGAGTCCGCGGCGCAAGAGGTGATCGCGGCGCTGCGAGCGAGCACCATCAAGGGAAAGAAGACGACCGTACGCCGCGAGCGCGACACCGCGCGGTAAGCCCGGCGCGGCGTCGAGCCTCCACTTGCACGATCAGATCGACCGCATGCGCCGGAGGCCGCGCAGCGGGCTCTCGTCGGGGGGCGCCAGGCGGATCCTCACGTCGACGACGGTGGCGCCGTCGGGGGAAACGATCACCGGATTGCAATCCATCTCGGCGATCTCGGGGATCGTGTCGGCGAGCCGCCCGACGCGCAGGACGACGTCCTCGAGGGCCGCGATGTCGACTGCGGGCGCGCCCCGGTATCCCATGAGGAGTGGTGAGGTCTTGAGTGACCGCACCACCTCGGCTGCGTCCACGTCGGTGATGGGAACGATCCGCAGGGCCGTGTCGCGCAGGAGCTCCGCGGCGGTGCCGCCCATGCCGAAGAGGACGAGCGGGCCGAACGACGGGTCGTGGGTGATCCCGACGATGGTCTCGACCCCCGGACCGATCATCGACTGCATGACCGCGCCGCCCATCGCGTCGCCGAGGCGATCCGCCATCGCGGTGAAGGCGGCGCGAACCGCGTCCGGCGATTCGAGATTCAGCTGCACCGCTCCGACGTCGCTCTTGTGGACGATCGCACCCGCCGCGGCCTTCAGTGCGACGGGGAACCCGATCTTCGTCGCGACGGCAACGGCCTCGTCGGGGGTCGACGCGCGTTCGAGTGGTGCGCTCGGTATGCCGAAGCACGCGCAGAGCTCGACCGCCCGGTCGGGATCGAGCCACACGCGCTCCTCGTGGTGTTGCAACGCCGTCGCCACGAGTGATCTTGCACGCGCGACGTCGATGCCGGGCAGGTCCGGGACCGAACCGACCGGCCGCGCCAGCCATTCGGCGTGATCGGCGGCGCGGGCGAGCGCGGCCGCAGCCGACTCCGGGAACGCGAACGACGGGATCGGTCGGCCCGGCGCACCGGTATTCGTGACGTCGTCGGCGTGGCCCGAGGCCGCGGCAGGCACGCCTTGCCGTCCGAGGAAGCACGCAACCACCGGCTTGTCGCCAGCTCCGGCCGCGCCGGCATCGATGGCGGCCGCGACGTCCTCGGACTGTGTGACGAGGGGCGGGACGAAGATCACGACGAGCGCGTCGATGCCCGGATCCGCGAGCACGGTACGCACCGCCTTCCCGTAGACGTCGGCGCTCGCCGACGCGACGAGGTCGACCGGGTTGGTCACGCCCGCGTCGGGTGACACGAACGTCCGCAGCTCGGCCTGGGTCGACGCGGAGAGCTCCGGCACCTCGAGACCTGCGCCCTCGCACGCGTCCGCTGCCAAGATGCCCGGCCCTCCGCCGTTGCTGACGATCGCGACGCGACGACCGCGGGGCAGCGGCTGGTTCACGAGGACCTGAGCGGTGTCGAAGAGCTGTTCCATCGTGTCGACCCGGATCACGCCGGCCTGACGGAACAGTGCATCGACCGCGACGTCCGGTGTCGCGAGCGCCGCAGTGTGCGACGAAGCGGCGCGCGTCCCGGCGCGGGAGCGTCCGCTCTTGACCGCCACGATGGGCTTCGAGCGCGAGACCCTGCGTGCGAGTCGTGCGAACTTCCGGGGATTCCCGAACGATTCGAGGTAGAGCAGGATCACATCGGTGCCGGTGTCGTCCTCCCAGTGCTGCAGGAGATCGTTGCTCGACACGTCGGCTTTGTTGCCCACCGATACGAAGGACGAGACGCCGAGACCCAACCGGCTCGCCTGCGCGAGCAATTCGATGCCGAGCGCCCCCGACTGCGACGAGAACGCGACCCTGCCGCGCGTCGCCGTGAAGGGCGCGAAGGTCGCGTTCATGCGGACGTCGGTTGCGGTGTTGACCACACCCATGCAGTTCGGGCCCACCATTCGCATCCCATGGCGGCGCGCGATCTCGGCGAGTTCTCGTTCTGCCCTGCGCCCGTCCTCGCCCGTCTCCGCGAACCCCGCGGTGATCACGACCAAGCCCTTCACGTGCTTCCGCGCGCACTCACGCACCACATCGAGTACGTGCGCGGCCGGCACGGTGATGACCGCCACGTCGACGTCGTCCGGAATAGCGAGGACGCTGGGCCAGGCGCGAACGCTCGCGATCGCCTCGGCCGTCCGGTGCACCGGATAGACGGGCCCGTTGAAGCCGCCGGCGATCAGGTTCCGGAACAGTTCGTGCCCGATCGTTCGAGGCTCGCGGCTCGCACCGATCACAGCGATCGAGCGGGGAGCGAGGAGACGGGCCATCGAGCGCGCTTCGGCCTGGTGCTCGCGCCGTTCCTGCGCTGCGCGCGACGCCGGTGTCGGCGCGATCGGGAAGGCGAGCTCGACGACCCCTTCCGTGAACTGGCGCTCGACGTCGAAACCGGCGTCTCGGAAGACGTCGAGCATCCGGCGGTTCTGGGGCAGCGTCGAAGCGACGAACCGCGTGATGCCCTGCTGCCGGGCGATGCCGGCGAGATGCTCGAGCATCACCGTCCCGAGCCCTCGACCCTGCTGGTCGTCCTGCACGGTGAACGCAACCTCGGCTTGGGTCGGGTCGTTCATGCGGTCGTAGCGCGCAACCGCGACGATGTCGTCGCCGAGCTGAGCCACGAGGGCGAGACGCTCCTCGTAGTCGACCGTGGTCAGGCGTTCGAGCTGTTGCGCCGAGGGTGCCGAGACCGGGGAGAAGAAGCGCAGATAGATGGAGTCGGCCGACATCCGCTCGTACAGGGCGAGCAGCGCGTCCTCGTCGTCGGGCCTGACCGGCCGGATGTGCACCGTCCCGCCGTCGGTCAGCACGACGTCGGACTCCCACTGCGCCGGATACTTCGTCCGCACGGTTACATGGCTCCCTCTGGTTGCGCCCTCCCGGGCGTCCGCCCAGGGCGCAACTTCGTCCGCACGGTTACATGGCTCCCTCTGGTTGCGCCCTCCCGGGCGTCCGCCCAGGGCGCAACTTCGTCCGCACGGTTACATGGCTCCCTCTGGTCGGTGGGTTCCTGCCCGGGGCGAGCGTAGCCCTGGCCCCCGTCCTCCACGCGCGGACCGGACCTCCCTCGGTCACATGGTCCCCGGGCTGCGAGGCCGGGTACCGCGTCGCCGACTACCTTCACGGTCGTGACCGCGTCGCTCCCCGTCGACTCGCGCACGGAGGACGCGACCGTCGAGACCCCGCCCACCGGACTCACTGCGGCCGAGGTTGCATCGCGGGCCGAGCGTGGGCTCGTGAACGACACCGGCGAACGGACGAGCCGCAGCTTCGGCGAGATCCTCCGCGCCAACATCTTCACGCGCTTCAACGCTTTGCTCGGCGGGTTGCTCGTCGTCATCCTCATCGTCGGCCCGCTCCAGGACGCGCAGTTCGGCATCGTCCTCGTCACCAACGCGCTCATCGGCATCATCCAGGAGCTGCGGGCCAAGCGCACTCTCGACCAGCTCGCGGTCCTCAACGCGCCGCGGGCGCGCGTCGTACGCGACGGCGAAGTGCAGGAGATCGCGGTCGAGCAGGTCGTGCTCGACGACCTGCTCGAGTTGCGGACCGGTGATCAGGTGCCGGCCGACGGCATCGTTCGAACGTCGCAAGGCCTCGAGATCGACGAGTCGTTGCTGACAGGTGAGTCGGATCCCGTCCCGAAAGAACCCGGTGACGAGGCACTCTCGGGGAGCATCGTCGTCGCGGGCGCCGGTCGGATGCAGGCGACACGCGTCGGCGCCGACGCGTACGCGCGCCGCCTCGCGAACGAGGCCCGACGGTTCGCGCTCGTGCGCTCGGAGCTGATCGACGCGATCAACACGATCCTGAAGTGGGTCACGTGGGCGATCGTGCCGACCGCGGCCGTGCTCGCGTTGAGTCAGTTCAAGGCCAACAGCGGCTGGCGTTCGGCGATGAGCGGAACGGTCGCCGGCGTCGTCGCCATGGTCCCCGAGGGACTGGTCCTGCTGACGAGCATCGCGTTCGCGGTCGCCGCGGTCACGCTGGCGCGCCGGCGCGTCCTCGTGCAGGAGTTACCTGCAGTCGAAGGCCTCGCCCGCGTCGACGTGGTCTGTCTGGACAAGACCGGCACGCTGACCGAAGGCGAGTTCGTGGTCGCCGACATCGAGAACCTCGGGGACATCGATCCGGCACCGGCCCTGGGCGCGCTGGGCACCGACCCCAACCGCAATGCAACCCTCGCGGCCATCGCAGCGGGATTCCCTGCGCCGGACCCACCGTGGGTGCTCACCGCCGCGATCCCTTTCTCGTCGGCGCGTAAGTGGAGCGCGGCGAGCTTCGAGGGTCACGGCTCCTGGGTCATCGGAGCCCCCGAACTCGTGCTTGGGAATGTCCCGCCTGGTGACGCCGTCCGGGCCCGAGCCGACGAGCTCGCGTCGAGCGGTCACCGGGTCCTGCTGCTCGCGTGCTCTCCGTCGCCGCTCTCCGGTGAGGCGCTGCCCGAGCCGCTCACACCCGTGTGTCTGGTTCTGCTCGAAGAAAAGATCCGGCCCGACGCAGCCGACACGTTGCGGTACTTCAGCGAACAGGGCGTGAGCCTCAAGGTCATCTCCGGCGACAACCCCCGCACGGTCGGTGCCGTCGCGCGGAGGGTCGGACTGCCCGGCGCCGAGGACCCGTTCGACGCGCGCGAGCTGCCCGAGGATGTCGACGAGCTTGCCGAGGTGATGGAGAACCATTCGGTGTTCGGGCGCGTGACGCCACACCAGAAGCGGTCGATCGTCGCTGCGCTCCAGTCGCGCTCTCATGTCGTCGCGATGACGGGCGACGGCGTCAACGACGCGCTCGCGCTCAAGGATGCGGACATCGGCATCGCGATGGGCTCCGGTGCCGCGGCGACGCGGGCCGTCGCACAGCTGGTGTTGCTCGACAGCCGCTTCGCGACGATGCCCGGTGTCGTGGCCGAAGGACGGCGTGTGATCGCGAACGTGGAGCGCGTCGCAAATCTCTTCATCACCAAGACCGTGTATGCGATGTTGCTCGCGGTGGCGATCGGCATCGCCCGGTGGCCCTACCCGTTCCTGCCCCGCCATCTCACCGTCGTCAGCACCCTGACCATCGGCCTGCCCGGCTTCTTCCTGTCGCTCGCGCCGAACGCCCGCCGCTACGTTCCCGGCTTCATCCGGCGCGTGCTTCGCTTCACCGTCCCCGCCGGCACGCTTGGCGCGACGGCGGCATTCGTCTCGTACTGGATCGCGCGCTCGAACGGTTCGAGCCTCACCCAGTCCCGAACGACCGCGACCATCGTCTTGGTCACGTACGGGCTGTGGGTGCTGCTCGTGCTCGCCCGGCCCTTCAACTGGTGGCGAACCCTGCTCGTGGTAGCGATGGCGGCGGCGTTCTTCGGCGCGCTCGCCGTCCCCGGCCTGCGCAGCTTCTATGCGCTCGAGCTGCCGAGCGCCGATGTGCTCGTCGAGGCGCTCGTGGTCGCGGGCGCGGCGATCGTGGCGTTGGCCGTCGTGTTGCGGGTCATGAGCGCCGCACCGGCTCCGGCAGTTCCGGCGCGCAGCGACTCGACGTGAGCCGCAGGCTCACGCGCCGGCCGCGGCCCGCAGGACCCGCATCACGTCGTGGATCGCGACGCCGGCTTCGTCGACGTGCACGACCCACACCTGAACGCGTGAGCCGCCGGCGTCGATCCGTCCTTCCACACCGCCCGTCGTCGTGTGGTTGCGTTCGCGGTCCAGCACGACGCCTGCCCATGTCATGCCGTCGAGGATCCGGCTGCGGACCTCCGACGCATGCTCGCCGATGCCGCCGCCGAACGCGATCGCGTCGACCCCGCCGAGCGCCGCGACATACGCGCCGATGTACTTGCGCGACCGGTAACAGAAGAGGTCGATCGCGGTCGCGGCGCGCGCGTCCCCTGCTGCCTCGGCGGCGAGCAGGTCACGCATGTCCCGAGAGCGGCCGGACACGCCCTGCAGGCCTGAACGGGTGTTGAGACGGTCGACGATCTCCTCGACCGGTACCCGCTCCACTGTGGCGAGATACGCGGGGAGACTCGGGTCAACGTCGCCGGAACGGGTGCCCATCACGAGACCTTCCAACGGTGTGAGTCCCATCGACGTGTCGACCGATCGACCGCCCTCGATCGCGGTCGCCGAACAGCCGTTGCCCAACTGCAACGTGATGAGACGTGACGTGCTCGGCTCGAGCGCGCCCAGCGTGGCGACGCGGTCGACGATCGAGCGGTGCGCAAGGCCGTGGAAACCGTACCGGCGCACGCCGTGGCGCTCGGCGAGCGCGAGGTCGATGGCGTAGCGAGACGCGCGCTCCGGCATCGTGGCGTGGAACGCGGTGTCGAAGACGGCAACCATCGGCATCTCGTGACCGAGCACCTCGCGCGACGCGTGGAGCGCGGCGAGACCGGGACCGTTGTGCAACGGAGCCAGCGTGGTCGCCTCCTTGATCGCGCGTTCGACGTCGTCGTCGACGAGCGTCGCGTCGACGTACCGTGCACCGCCGTGCACGATCCTGTGGCCGACGGCATCGATGCCGCGTCTCGCCGAGTATCCGGCGTCGCGGAGCCATTCCAGAACGACACGGATCCCGGCGCCGTGGTCGGGTGCGTCCACCGCGCCGTCGGCGCGCGAGGAATCCGACGCCGCGTGCATGACCGCGTCGGGGCCGATCCGTTCCACTTCACCCCGTGCCGGCCGCTGCGCGACCGTGCCTGAGTCTCCGGCGACCACGAGGTCGAACTTCAGCGACGAGCTGCCGCAGTTCACCATCAATACGTGCACGGCAGCGTGTGTGAGCGCGGAGGCGTCTAGCCGAGCCGGATCTCGATGCCGAGCGCTTCGCGGAGCGCCGACACCGACGTCAGCGTGTCAGCGTTGCGCAGCGTCAGCTCGATGGCGTCGCCCAGGGTGAGGATGCCCGTCACTTGCAGGTCGGCGTCGGTGACGACGACCTCGGTGACATGTTCGCTCAGCATCGTCGCGAGTGCCTTGACGACGTCGGTGTGGTCCGACACGACGGCCGCGGACTGTCCCACGATCGCGGCGGCCGGTGTCGTCGGCGAACGACCGAGCGCGACGGCGCGGGCGATGTCGCGCTCCGTCACGACGGTCCAGGGACCCACGACGACCGTCGACCGCTTGGCGCGCAGCATCGCCTGGGCGACCGTCTGCACGGTTGCATCCGATGCAACGACGATCGGTTGGTCGAGCTCCAGTGAATCGAGAACGAGTGCGTCGCCCGGCAGGTCTGACGCGCCGGATACCGCTTCTGCATGGAAGGAGTCACCACCGGACATGGTCACTTCCTGTTCACCCGAGACGTTGGGTCTCGACTGGGGGCGGTCGGTCCGGCCGTCTCCGCGAGGCCGAACAGCTGTCCCGACGGTACGCCCCTGAACGCCGCATGGTCGACGGAACTTCAGAAATCTTCAGGCGTCTCCCGCCCGTGGCCACACACGGCGCGCGCCGGCTTTCGCAGAGTATTTCTTCGGGACAAACGGTCAGTGAGCCGTGACAGCGTGGCCATGCCCCTCGATGTCACGACTGCGAAGGAATTTCGTGCTCGCTACCGGCCGGTAGGCTCCCAGAGTCCCGAGCGCGCATCGAGGTGAGAGTTGTCCGGCGATTCAACCCGGGTCTTCCTGCTCGACGACCACGAAGTCGTGCGTCGCGGCTTGCGGGAGATGGTCGACGCGGAGCCCGATCTGGAGGTCGTCGGCGAAGCGGGGAGCGCCGAGGAGGCGCTCGCGCGGATCGGTCCGAGCCGTCCCGACGTCGCCGTGCTGGATGTTCGGCTTCCCGACGGCAACGGCGTCGAGGTGTGTCGCGAGGTGCGGTCCCGCCACTCCGAGGTGCAGTGCCTGATCCTCACGTCGTTCGCCGACGACGAGGCGTTGTTCCAGGCGATCATGGCGGGTGCCTCGGGTTACCTGTTGAAGCAGATCAAGGGCCCCGACATCGTCGACGGAATTCGTCGCGTCGCGCGGGGCCAGTCGCTGCTCGATCCTTCGGTGACGCACCGCGTGCTGGAGCGTCTCCGTTCGGGGTCCGACGACGACCGGCTCGAAAAGCTCACGGAGCAGGAGCGCCGCATCCTCGAGCTGATCGCAGAGGGCATGACCAACCGTCAGATCGCGCAGACGGTGCATCTCGCCGAGAAGACGGTGAAGAACTACGTCTCGAACATGCTCTCGAAGCTGGGCATGGAGCGCCGGACACAGGCCGCCGTGTACGGTGCGCGGCTCCTCGACCGGCGACCGCCGCTCCCGAGCTGATTCTGAAGCTCAGTCGGTCAGCAGGTGACCGACCCCGTGTCGGGACGCGCGACCGGTTCTGCGGGCGGCAAAGGACCGAAGTCGCCCGACTGTGTCGACGCAAACTCCTGCGTCGCCCACATGGTGCCGTCGGGTGTGCACACGACGCCGATGCCGGTGCGGTCCACGTTGGGCGCGAGGAGATCGTGCCGGTGCGAGTCGGAACGCATCCAGGCCACGTGAAGCGTGCCGGCGGGCGTCCCTGCCGGTGCCGTGCCGATGTTCTCCGCAACGCCGACGAATTCGGCAAGCAGTGGATGCAGGTCACTGTGATGCAGGCCGGTGCGGGACATCTGGTCGCTCCAGTCGGAGGCGCGCTGCGCCAGAGTCGCGTCCCATGTGAGCGGCCGCAGCCCCCGCGCCGCGCGCTCGTCGTTCACGCGCGCCACGAGGTCGGCCGCGATCAGGTTCTCCCGCACGGTGGACCCGCGCGTCGCCGTGGTCGCCGTGGGCGTCGGTCCGCTCGTCACCTGTCCCACCGCGCTGAAGGCGCGGCTGCACGCGACTCCCGAGGTCGACGCCGCGGCAAGTAACGCGATGAGGATCACGACACGGCGCACACCGTGGTATCGGACACCTCCGAGAGGACCTTGACGGCGGGCGCGCCGCGGGCAGCGAAGGCGCAGGTGAGACGGCCGCTAACGCCGTCAGGCGGGTGCACTCACCGGTGCCGTGGTGGTCGTCGGCGCGCCCGGTGCGACACCGCGGGCGATCTTCTCCGGGAACATCTCGTAGTGAGTGAAGTACTGCTCGCGGATGTCGGAGACCCCCGGCTTCGAGATGACGCGGTACACGATGACGTCGTAGCCCGTGTCGCCGGGCTGCAGCTGGCGTGTGGAACCCGGTGAAAGCGTGGGGTCGTCGACGTACTGCGTGATGGGCGGCACCGTCTTGAGCACCTGCGGCCCCTCGGCCCGCACCGTGCGCCCCTCCGCGTTGCCATAGAACGTGACGGTGATCGACGTCGCGGAGTAGGCGGTGCGGATGAGGACCCCCGAACGCGTGTCGTTCTGGAACTTCAAGTCGATGGAGCCGTAGTTCAGCGTCGCGTCGCGCCCGAGCGGATACCTGCTGATGTACACGAGATGGGCGGCGTGCACGACATCCTTGTAACCACCGAAGAACACTGCGTTGTACACGGTCGTCGCCAGCTGGCTGACACCGCCGCCGTAGTCTTCGCCGAAGCTGTCGCTGAGCACGATCGGTGCCTTCACGAACCCGCGCTCCGGTGTGCGCGGTCCGAGCCGGTCGTTCAGCGAGAACGTCGCTCCGGGCTCGACGACGGTGTTGTTCAGGATGTCGGCCGCTCGATGGATGTTCGTCACGCGCGGCTCCCCCGCGGGATGGCGGGTCGTGAACGTCGAGACCTGATCGGTGATGTGCAGCCCTTGCGCCCATGCGGTGTCGTGCGCGGGCGCCGTGTCGCGCAGTGTTCCGGCAACGGTGCGTTCACCGCGCAAGATCGCGGGAGCCACTGCGGCGGTGTCGAGCGTGCGGCCGATCTTCGACGGCACCACGCTGACATGTGTCCCCTGCACCGAAAAGCTTGCGTCGGTCGGCGGCTGTTCCAGCGCTGCGAGCCCGGGTCCCAGCGCGCTCCGCAACGCCGAGCCGTCGAGGTCGAGGACGACCTCGTGCTGTTCGACTCGCGTGACGATCGCCGTTGCCAGTTGCCCGGGCGAGAGAGGGAAGGGATGGCCGTCGACGACGACCGTCACCGGCTTCGCGAGCAGTGCATGGACCCGTTGGGCCGCGCGCTCATACGCCGCGAGGTCGGCCGCGGGCTGTACCGCACCGACCGGGAGCGGGATCACGCCCGTGTGACCGGCCCGAAAGGCGGTCAAGAGACGGTTGCGTGCCTCGGTACGCAGCATGCGACGCCCGGGTGCGGGGGCGCGCACGATCACGTCGCTGCCACGCATCTCGAGCGATCCGGGATCGAGCCCTTTGGCAGCCTGCACGCTCCAACCGTCGAGGACACCCTCGAGGCGAGACGTATCGACGTGCACGACCAAGGGCAGCCGGTCGGGACGGAACTGGCGAGCCAGCACGTCGGTCCACTGCCGGAAGACGTTGCGTTCCCGGCCCACCCGTTGGGCGGCGCGCACCGTCGCCGCGACGTCCACGTCGAGGCGGAGCACGGTCGGGTCGACGCTCATCTGCTGGCCCGCGATCTCGACCCGCACGGGCCCGCTGGACATCCGCGTCGCCAGGCGTGCGATCCGAGCTCTCGCCGCCGTGGAGGACGTGCCGCCGACCCTGACGCCGCCCACCTCGACATTGCGCACGACCCGGCCGCGTGAGGCGAGCGCCTCGCCGAGCACGACGCCGGCGACGACGAGTACGAGCGCCCCCAGCATCCCGGCGGTCACGACGAGGACGCGCGCGTATCCCGGAAGGCGGCTCGCAATGCGCGGGACGGGCGCAGCCGCGGCGCCGTGCGGGGCGGTGTCGTGGACGCCGTCGAGTGACAAGCGGGCCCAGGCTAGTGAGCAGCGCCGGACCTGATGTGCGGGTGCAACCTGACCGTCCGGTCAAGACAGCCGGTAGCATCGACGGGCCGTTCCGACGTTCCGGAGGATCCGTCATGGCAGTCGACGTCGCCGCCCTCACGCCCGAGCAGCTGCGCGAGCAGACGCGGGCGTGGCTTCGCGAGAACCTGCCGCCGGGGTGGATGGAAGCGGTCGACGCCGGCGACAACGCGGCCCTTGCGGCGGTGCGTGAGCAGCTCGACTACGACGAGTGGTGCACCCGCCTCGGAGAGGCCGGATACGCCACGCCGACGTGGCCGGCCGAGTACGGCGCGGGTCTGTCACTCGCGCCCTCCCAGGCGAAGCACGTGAACGACGTGCTGAACCACTACCGGGTGCCGCGTCCGTTCAACATCATCGGCATCGGCATGGGCGGCCCCACCGTCATCGCCTGGGGCAGCGAGGACGTCAAGCACCGGCTTCTTCGCGGCATCGCGACGAACCAGGAGATCTGGTGCCAGCTCTTCAGCGAGCCCGGCGCCGGATCCGATGTGGCGAGCCTGTCGACACGCGCGGTGCGAGACGGCGACGAGTGGGTGGTCAACGGCCAGAAGGTGTGGACCACGCTCGCTCACGTCTCGCGTTACGGCATGCTCGTCGCACGCACCAATCCTGATGTCCCGAAGCACCAGGGTCTGACGTACTTCATCGTCGACATGCACGCGCCCGGTGTCGAGGTGCGTCCGCTCGTGCAGATGACGGGCGACGCGGAGTTCAACGAGGTGTACCTCACCGATGTCCGCATTCCCGACTCGATGCGTCTCGGTCGGGAGGGCGACGGATGGCGCGTCGCGATCACCACGCTCATGAACGAGCGCGTGTCCCTGTCGGGCGCGGGTTCCGTGAGCCACGAGAATGTCGGCGGCAGCGGTGTCGAGCGTCTCATCGACCGGCACAGGCCCGTCACCGATCCGCGCCTTCGTCAACGAGTGGCACAGGCGTACATCGAGGGCACGCTCATCAGGCTCACCAACCAGCGCGCCGCACAACGTCGCAAGAGCGGTGCCGAGGCGGGTCCCGAGGGCTCGGTCACCAAGTTGTTCCAGGCCGAGTACAACAAGCGCCTCCAGAAGCTCGCGGTCGATCTCGAAGGGCCTG
The DNA here is from genome assembly GCA_964548555.1 of uncultured Burkholderiales bacterium. Taxonomy (GTDB): domain Bacteria; phylum Actinomycetota; class Acidimicrobiia; order IMCC26256; family JAMXLJ01; genus JAMXLJ01. The sequence goes on along the minus strand of CAZJSY010000058.1, from coordinate 1,448 downwards.
CGGGGGTGGCATGGGAAGGCCGTCCGCTCGGCCGCCGCGAACGCATGGGCAGGGTTGCGGTGTCACCCGACGATGCCAGCGCGGTCCCCGTGGGCTTCCTGAGGGCCCAGGCCAACACGATCGAGGGCGGCACCTCGGAGATCATGCGCAACATCCTCGGTGAGCGGGTGCTCGGCCTGCCCAAGGAGCCCGACAACTCCCGCGAGCTCGCCTGGAAGGACGTACCAAGAAGCGTCTGAACTGACGCAGCTGCGTGGATCGGGTCCGGGCGGGGGAGGAGTGGCGCATGACTCGTCTCGCACTCCTCCGAAACGGTCGCAGGACGGCCGCGGTCAGCGCCGTGGCCTTGGTCATCTTCGCCTCCGTCGTGGCGGCGGGCTGCAGCAGTTCCAGTGCGCACAGCAAGTCCGCGTCCTCCACCTCGACGACCGGTTCGGCGGCCCTCGGCTCGCCGGCGGCTGCGACCGGCGTGACCCCTCCGGCCGCCGACTCCGGCATTCCCGGGCTCGTGGCGCGCGTGTCGCCGTCGGTGGTGACGATCCTGCGGTCCGACGGCGGCCTGGGCAGCGCCGTGGTCTGGTCGACCGACGGCACGGTCGTGACCGACGATCACGTCGTGAACGGGGCGAAACAGGTCACGATCGCTTACGCGGACGGCCGGCGCGGCAACGGAACCGTGCTCGCGGGCGACAAGACGACCGACCTCGCGGTGGTGAAGGCCGACCGGTCCGGGCTGCCCGCGGCGACGTTTGCGCGCACGGAGCCGCCCATCGGCTCGACCGCGATCGCGATCGGTAGCCCGCTCGGGTTCGAGAACACCGTCAGCGTCGGCGTCGTGTCGGGACTCCAACGTTCGATTCCCGGATCGGCCTCGCAGGGCGCGGCGCTGGCCAACCTCGTGCAGACCGACGCGGCGATCTCGCCCGGCGACTCCGGTGGCGGCCTGTTCGACGGGACCGGGCAGGTGATCGGGATCAACGAGGCATACCTGCCGCCCTCGACCGGCGCGGTGGAGATCGGCTTCGCGACGCCGGTGTCCACGGTGCAACAGATCGTCCCGCAGCTCCTCAAGAACGGGAAGGCCGTCCATCCGTTCATGGGTGTGCAGGTGGCTCAGCTCACGCCCGACATCGCGAGCCAGCTCGGCGTGAGCGTGAAGCAGGGCGCGATCGTCATGGCGGTCGAGTCGGGGAGTCCCGCGGCCAAGGCCGGGATCAAGGAGGGCGACATCATCACCGCGGTCGACAACACGCAGGTGAACGTCGTCGAGGATTTCATCGGCGCGCTGCGCGCGCACCAGCCCGGTGACGTGGTGACGCTCACCGTCGTGCGCGGAAGCTCGACGATGCAGGTGAAGGTCACACTCGGCGAGCAGCCCTGACGGAACAGCCCCGACGGAACAGGCTGACGGATCAGCCCGGATCGCCGGCGCCCGACGCGGGCCCGGC
>CAZJSY010000057.1:0-18899 GCA_964548555.1 uncultured Burkholderiales bacterium | reverse complement strand
GAAGTGGTCGACGAGCCGCTTCTGGGACGTGGTGGCGCGCAACGACGTCACGCACATCTCACTCATGCCCTTCACCATCGGTACGCTCGCGTCACCGGACCGGCCCGCGCCTACGAAATTGCGCATCGGCGTCTTCGGCCTCATCGTCCCCGAGCTCGACCAGATGCTCGGGATCCAGGTCTACGCCGCGTACGGCATGACCGAGACCGTCACGCACGCGATCACGGGCAAGCCCGGTGAATGCCTGCCCTCCCGTTCCATGGGCCATGTCACGCCCGGCTACGAGCTCGCGATCGTCGACAAGGAGACCGGCGAGCTGTGCGCCGAGGGCGAGACAGGTGAGCTGTGGCTGCGAGGCACACGGGGCATCCAGCTCTTCCTCGAGTACTTCGACGATCCCGAAGCCAACGCGAAGGCGTTCGAGGACGGATGGTTCAAGACCGGCGACATGGTGATGCTCGGCGCCGGCGGCAACGTCTTCTACCGCGAGCGCGACAAGGACCTGCTCAAGGTCGGCGGCGAGAACGTCTCCGCGCGCGAAGTGGAGGAGATCGTCGGAACGGTGCCGGGCGTGGCCCAGGTCGCCGTCGTCGGCAAGCACCACGAGTGGCTCGACCAAGTGGTCGTCGCGTTCGTCATCAAGGCACCCGGTGCGCCGGACGACGCGGCGCTCGAGCGCGACATCATCGAACGGTGCGGGAGCCGGCTCGCCGCCTTCAAGGTGCCGCGCGCGGTGTACACGGTGGACGAGTTCCCGACCGGCACTCTCGACAAGCTGCTGAAGAACCGTCTGCGCGAGATGGCCGACGAGCAGCCGCCTGTCGACTGACGTGACCTTCACACGCTGCACAGGCTTCACAACACGGGAGGAACGATGCCGCCTCGCCCGGTGATCGGACGGCGGATCGCGGAGTCGCGGCCGTCGTTCGTCGAGTACCCGCGGCCACCGGCCGGCGCGCCCAACGTCGTGATGATCGTGCTTGACGACGTCGGGTTCGCACAGCTCGGGTGTTACGGCTCGTCGATCGAGACGCCGAACATCGACCGCCTCGCCGGCGGCGGCCTTCGTTACAACCGCTTCCATGTCACGTCGATCTGCTCGTCGACGAGAGCCTGTCTCCTCACGGGACGGAACCACCACGCGGTCGGTGTCGGTCTCACCCAGGAGACCACGATGGGGTTCCCCGGTTACACGGGTCGGATCCCGAAGTCGGCCGCGCTGCTGCCACGCGTGCTGCGCGACACGGGCTACAACGCGTTGGCCGTCGGCAAGTGGCACCTCGCCGCAGGAGGGGAGTACTCCGCCGCGGGACCGACAGACCGTTGGCCGGTCGGTATGGGGTTCGACCGCTTCTACGGTTTCCTCGGTGCCGAGACCAGTCAGTGGGCGCCCGAGCTCGTGCGCGACAACACCGCGGTCGACCAGCCCCGGACGGCTGCCGAGGGATACCACCTCACCGAGGACCTCGTCGACGAGGCGATCCGCATGGTGCAGGACCAACAACAGGCCGCGCCCGGCAAGCCGTTCTTCTGTTACCTCGCAACCGGGGCCGCGCACGCACCGCATCACGTGCCGAAGGAGTGGATCGAGCACTACCGCGGTCGCTTCGACGACGGCTGGGAGGCGGAACGCTCGGCCGCGTTCGCGCGTCAGCTCGAGTCGGGGATCGTGCCGGCCGGCACCGATCTGACGCCCAGGCCGTCGTGGGTGCCGGCATGGTCCGACCTCTCGGCCGACGAACGGCGCGTCTACGCGCGCTACATGGAGGTCTTCGCGGCGTTCGTCACGCACACCGACGCACACATCGGTCGGTTCCTGTCGTTCCTTTCCGCGCGCGACATCGTCGACAACACCCTCGTGCTCCTGTTGTCCGACAACGGCGCGAGCTCCGAAGGTGGCGTCACGGGAACACTCAACGAGAGCACCGCGTGGATGGGCTCACCGCAGGACCTGGCCGAGGCCCTCGAGCACATCGACGACATCGGCGGGCCGCGCACCTTCAATCACTACCCGTGGGGTTGGGCGTGGGCGGGCAATGCGCCCTTCCGCCTGTGGAAGCGGTACTCGTGGCTCGGGGGAGTCCGCACGCCCCTCATCGCACGCTGGCCGCGCGGGATCGGGTCCGCCGATGCCGGCCAAGTCCGGTCGCAGTTCTGCCACGCGAACGACCTCTTCCCGACCGTGCTCGACGCCGTCGGTGTCCCGGCTCCGACAGTGGTCGACGGTGTCACGCAGCAACCGATCGACGGTACGAGCATCGTGGCGACCTTCACCGACGCCGGCGCGCCGGAGCGCCACACGCTTCAGTACTTCGAGATGCACGGATCCCGGGGGATGTATCACGACGGCTGGAAGGCGACGACGAACTACGTGTCGCCGTTGTTCCGGGAACGCGACCACATCGAGGGCAGCAGCGACTTCGACGACGACCACTGGGCGCTGTTCGATCTCGATCACGACTTCTCCGAAGCGCGCGACGTGTCGGGTGAGCATCCCGACAAGGTGCGGCAGCTGGAGGAGCTGTGGTGGTCCGAGGCCGGCCGCAATCAGGTACTGCCACTGTTCGAGGGACCGCCCGGGCCCGACATCGCGCACCCGGGTGAGTATGCGCGCCCGGCGCGGGCGACCTATACGCCGGGCGGCGGTCCGATCGCGGAGAGCCAGCTGCCCGCCATGGTCGGCGGGTTCACCCTGACCGCCGACATCGACGTTCCGCCCGGTGGCGTCGCGAGCGGCGTGGTGTGCGCGCTCGGCGATCGTCACGGGGGATGGGCCTTCTACCTGCTCGACGGGCGGCCGGTGATCTCGTTCGTCGTGTTCGGCCGGCGCACCCGGCTCGCCGCGCCCGACGCCGTCAGGCCCGGCAGCCACGAGCTGCGCGTCGCGTACGAGGGACCCGCGAGTCGAAGCCTGTCGTTGTGCGTCGACGGTGCAGTCGTCGCCGAGGATGCACTGCCGTTGCCGCCGTTCTTCGCCGGGGTGTCGACGGCGGGCGGGGGCCTCCTCGTCGGGCGTGACCGTGGCCTCGCGGTGTCCGACGACTACGGGCCGCCGTTCGCGTTCACCGCGACGCTGCGACAGGTGACGATCGACAGCGCCGCGCCGACTGCGGAGCCCGATCGGGCTGCGGCCTTCGTCGCCGGGATCCGCGCCGACTGAGGCGGCGTCGAGCGGGCGCTCCGCGAGCGCCTAGCATCGTCGCCGGCCCGCGATCTGGGAGTAGGCCATGAACGAAGCGATGCTGGAGCGCGCCGTCGAGCAACTGCGTGGGGCGGAGCGTCTGCTCGACGTGCAGCACATCGTGCGCAGTGCGGCCCGGCGTGTCGTCGGCGCCGACGGCGCGACGTTCGTGTTGCGTGACGACGACAAGTGCTTCTACGCCGACGAGGACGCGATGAGTCCGTTGTGGAAGGGACAGCGCTTCCCGATCACGCAGTGCATCAGCGGCTGGGCGATGTTGAACGATGACGTCGCGATCGTCCCCGACATCGAGCAGGACGCCCGGATCCCGATCGAGGCGTACCGGCCGACGTTCGTCAAGAGCCTCCTGATGGTGCCGGTCGGAAGCAAGCCCGTCGCGGCGATCGGCGCCTACTGGGCCAGGGTGCGTGAACCCAGAGCCGAGGAGATCACGATGCTGCGCGAGCTGGCCGGAGCCGCGGCCGACGCCATCGAGCGCGTCGGTCTGCACGACGCGCCGTTCACGCCGACGCTGACACGCTCCGACGGGCGCTGAGGCCTCACGATCGGTCGAGTCGCAAACGAAAGCGACGCTCCAGCCCGGGGGGAGGCCGGAGCGCCGCCATCTGGAGTGAGCGGTTCGCATGCGCTCCGATTCGACCTTACCCACGCGGATTCGTGATCTTCGGATCGGAACTGTGAACGTCAGGTTTCGAGACGTCGCGCAACGCTGTCTGACCGCCGATGTGGCTGCGGAACTCGGTGATCGAATGCACGGACAGCGTCGTGTCGGCGGCCGCGCGCGCCGTCGCGGTACGCGGGATCGCGAGCATCGGCGCGATCTCGCCGAAGTACCCACCTGGTCCGACGGTGTCGAGGCGTTCCTCGGAGCCGTCTGTTCGTACGCGCACGATCTCCACCTCGCCCACTTCGACGACGTACACGGATTGCCCGCGCGAGCCTTGCTCGAAGATCACCTCGCCGGCGCGGAACCGCGCGGTCTCGACGGACATTGAGCCGCCCGCAGGTACCGCAAGGTCGATCACGCGATCCGCGAGCGGGACCATGCGGTGGTCGTGCGTGGCGATGATCATCGTGCGACCGGGTTCGGTGAGCCCGCGCAGCAGCAGCGCGATCCCTTCGATCGCGACGTAGTCGAGATGCGCCGTCGGTTCGTCGGCGACGACGAGCGAGGGCCGGTGGCTCAGGGCGCGCGCGATCGCCACCCGCTGTTGCTCACCACCCGACATCGCCTCGGGCCGGTGGTGCGATCGTCCGTCCAGACCGACCCGTTCCAACAGCTCGGCCGCCCGCCTCGAGGCGTCGTCCCGACGCACACCGGTGAGCACGAGCGGAACCGAGATGTTCTCGTGCGCGGTCAACGATCCGAGCAGGTTGATGCCCTGGAACACGATCCCGACGCCGTTGCGGCGGTACCGGTCGAGTTCGGCGCCGCGCAGGGCCGTGACGTCGGTGCCGTCGACGACGACGTTCCCCGCCGTCGGCGACAGGATCCCGGCGAGACACGACAGCAGCGTCGTCTTCCCCGATCCGCTCGGCCCCAACACGACGACGAGCTCGCCGTCACCCGCCCGAAACGAGAGCCGGTCGATCGGGCGCACCACGTAGCCCGCTCGCCCGTATTCCACCGTCAGCTCGCGGACCTCGACCGACGGCATCAGCCGCTCGCGAACGCCCGCGCCGGGTCACTGGCGATCGCGCGCCGCAGCCCGCCGAGGCTCGCCAGCACCCCGACGACCACGGCGACGACAGGAAGGAGGAGAAACCCGCGGCGCGGAATGTCGACCGGGATGGGGAAGACCGGCACGAGAGCCCGGGCGCACAGCTCCGCGACGCCGGCTGCGACGACCGCGGTGACCACGGCTTCCAACGCGAGGCTCATGAACAACGTGCGCGACGACGTGCCGAGTGCCTTGAGCACGGCGAAGTCGCCGACACGCTCGAGGGCCGAGAGGTACACCACGACACCGATGATCACGGCGGCAACGATCCACAGGAATACCTGGACGTGGTCGACCGCGGCGACTCCCTTGCGAAGCGGTCGCTCGAGGTCGGCGCGAGCCGCAGCGACGGAGATCGTGGTGAGGCCGGGCGGCGCGGACGCCGGAGTGCCCCGCACGGCGATGCTCGTGGCGAGGGGCCGGCCCCCGAAGAAGATCTGCTGCGCGTCGGAGAGCGGGATGAAGACGTCGGGCAGGCCCGCCGTCGCCGTGAGGCCGTGGGTGATCCCCACGACGCGGAAGACCTGTCCGCCGATACTGATGTGACCGCCGATGCCCACGCCGCCGCGTTGGTCCACGACCGCTTCCCCGCCATGCCTCACCGGCCTTCCCCGGGCGACCGGCGGTGTTCCGAGCCGGCCCGGCACGTGCCCGATCATGAGGATGTTGACGGTCGCTCGACCGACGCTCATCGACTGGTGCAAGTACGCGACGGGATCGGCCTGCCGGACGCCCGGCACCCGAGCGACGTCGACCGTCCACGACATGGGAATCCCCGCCCCGGTGGAGAACGGCCCCGCAGTTCCTCGGGGAACCAGGAACGCGTCGGCGTGCGACGCGGCCACGGTCTTCCTCGCCTCGGAGCGGAAGCCACCGCTGAGCCCCGACAGCACGAGCGCCATCGCGAAGACCAGTGCCGCGCCGATGACGGCGACGGCGAACTGACGCTTGCGGGACTGCAGGCCTCGCAGGGTCAGTCTCACCATGGCGCGCTCCCTGCCCGAGTGCACGAGACCTGGAGGCCGCCGAAACGTGCGGTCCCGGCGTCTTGAACGGCGTCGCGACGGGCGAGCCGTGAGGTTTCGTATAGCGCCGCCCGGAGCCTGTCAAGGCCGCCCCTTTTGGCGCGCCGCGATCTCCGTCACCCTCCCGCAGCGTCACTCTCAGCTGGCCGCAAGCTTCATTTCAGCCGCCTCTTAGCGCCGCCTTCATCGCCTATCAGGTGCCGGGCTCACACTCACACGATGACGTACGCATCCGACGCTCATCGGCCCGACGCGTCCGGCTCCGGTGCCTTGCTCGAAGACGCCCTCTTCCAGGTGAAGCGGGTGATCGTGGGGCAGGACCGCATGGTGGAGCGGGCGGTCATCTGCCTGCTCGCGCGTGGCCACTGCCTCATCGAAGGGGTCCCCGGCCTCGCGAAGACGTTGACTGTTTCGACGCTCGCGCGCGTCGTCGGGATCGAGTTCACGAGGGTGCAGTTCACGCCCGACCTCGTTCCCGCCGACATCGTCGGCACGCGCATCTGGCGCCCGTCGACCGAGGAGTTCGAGATCGAGTGGGGCCCCGTCTTCACCAACATGCTCCTCGCGGACGAGATCAACCGCGCGCCGGCGAAGGTCCAGTCGGCGCTGCTCGAGGTGATGGCCGAGCGACACGTGTCGATCGCCGGTCGCACACGACAGGTTCCCGATCCGTTCCTCGTTCTCGCGACGCAGAACCCGATCGAATCCGAGGGTGTCTACTCGCTTCCCGAGGCCCAGCGCGACCGGTTCCTCATGCACATCGTCGTGGACCATCCGTCGTACGCGGAGGAAGGTGAGATCGCGCGGCGGATGAGCGTTGCGCCTCCCGAGCCCGCGCAGGTCCTGACCGCCGAGCAGCTCCTCGCGCTGCAGCAGGAGGCGGCGAGCGCGTTCGTCCACCACGCGGTTCAGGACTACGCAGTGCGCATCGTGATGGCGACGCGCGCGCCGCGCGAGTGGGGCCTCGACGACCTCGCCGGCCAGCTCGCGCTGGGTGCGAGTCCGCGGGCGACGCTCGGCCTCATCGCCGCGGCCCGGAGCTACGCGTTACTCCATGGTCGCCGTTTCGTCGTGCCGAGGGACGTGTTCGAGATCGCGCCCGAGGTGCTGCGCCACCGTCTGCTCCTCACGTACGAGGCGATCGCAGACGGGATACGTCCCGAGCACGTGGTGGACCGCGTGCTCGCGACCGTCCCACCGCCGCGAGTCGCGCCGCACCAGGACGACGTCGCGAGCGTCTGGACCCCGAACGCTCCCGCGACTTCCTGGGAGGCGTCGGCGTGAGCAACGCGCGGTCTTCCGGCGAGTCGGGCGTCTCCTCCATGGTGGAGCGCGCGGGTGTTCTCGCCGCGCTCGAGCTCGACGTGGGTCATCGCCTCGAGGGCTTGGTCCACGGCGATTTTCTCGGCCTGGCTTCAGGACCCGGATCGGAGCCGGCGGACGCCCGACGGTACGCACCCGGCGACGACGCGCGCCGCATCGACTGGAACCTCACGGCCCGATCGGCCGAGATCCAGACCCGCACGACCGAGCCCGATCGGGAGCTGGAGCTGTGGATCCTCGCGGACCGTTCCGCGAGCCTCGATTTCGGGACCGCGCAGTGCGAGAAGCGCGACCTCGTGTTGGCGGCGGCCGCGGCGTTCGGTCTTCGCACCCTGGGTCACGGGAACCGCGTGGGGATGGTGGTCGCGGGCGGGGACCGGCTGCAGACCTTCCCGCCCCGCTCGGACCGCGCCACGCTCTTCGCCGGTCTCGTCGCACTCCATCGCAGCCCGCGCCGTGAGCAGGGGCCGGACCCGGGTGCCGACCTGGAGGGTGCGTTGGCGTGGTTGCAACGGATGGCCGGCCGTCGCGGCGTGATCGTCGTGATCTCCGACTTCCTCGACGCGACCGGCTGGGCGGCGTCGATCCGGCGGCTCGCGATGCGACACGACGTCATCGCGGTGCAGGTCGTCGATCCGCGCGAGCTCGAGCTGCCTTCGGTCGGGATGCTGTCGGTCGTCGACACCGAGAGCGGCGAGGTCATGCACGTACAGACAGGCTCGGCCCGTCTCCGTGAGCGTTACCGCCGAGCGGCCCTGGCCCGGCACGATGACATTCGCGCGTCGTTGCACCGCGCCGGCGCGTCGCACGTCGTGCTGTCGACCGATCGCGACTGGGTCGTCGACATCGCGCGCTTCCTCTCCGCGCGGCGCATGTCCCTGCCGTCGAGACGGCGTTCGGCCGCGTCGGAGATGGCGGCTCCGCGGCAAGGGCGGGGTCCGGGGGCGGTCCGGTGAAGTTCCTGTCTCCCTGGCGGCTGCTGTTTCTCGTAGCCCCACTCGCGCTGGCGGGCGCGTACGTGATCGCGCAGCGCATGCGCCAGCGATACACGGTGCGGTTCACGAGTCTGGATCTGCTCGGTTCGGTCGCGCCGCGCCGCCCGGGTTGGCAGCGCCATGTCGCGTCGGCGTCGATCATCGGCGCGCTCGTGTTGCTCGTGCTGGCGTTCGCCCGGCCCGCGCACGCAGTGCGCGTACCACGGCAACGCGCCACGATCGTGTTGACACTGGATGTCTCGGGATCGATGGCATCGACCGATGTGTCGCCGACGCGTCTTGCCGCCGCGCAACACGCGGCGCGTACGTTCGTCACGGGCCTGCGTCCCGGTATCCAGGTCGGACTGGTCGCGTTCGATACGAACGCGCGGATGCTCGTCGCGCCCACAGCCGACCGGGCCACGGTCGTCGCCGCCATCGACGGGTTGACACCGGGGCAGGGCACCGCGACCGCGGATGCGATCACGCTCGCGCTGAACAGCATCACGTCGCAGAGCGGCAGTACCTCCACCAAGTCGGTTCCCGCCGCGATCGTCCTCATGAGCGACGGTTCGCCGACCATCGGTCACGGTGACCAGACGCCGGAACAGGCCGTCGCGTCCGCGTCGGGCGCCGCCAAGGCCGGGCACGTCCCGATCGACACGATCGCATTCGGTACGTCCTACGGCACCGTCGAGGTGCAGGGCCAGACGGTCGCGGTTCCCGCCGATCCGGCGGCGATGGCGCAGATCGCGGACGCGACCGGCGGCAAGACGTTCACCGCCCAGACCTCCGACCAGCTCCAGGGCGTCTACCAGCAGATCGGTCGCCTCGTCGGCTTCGACACGGTGACCCGCGAGATGACGGCCGCGTTCACGGGTGTCGGTATCGCCGTGCTCGCGCTCGCCGCCGCGGCCGCGCTCTGGTGGACCCAACGCATCGCATGACCACTCCACGACTCGACGAGGGATCCACCCATGAGTGACACACCAGGCTGGGAGACACCGGGATCCGATACACCGGCGTCCGGTACGCCGGGCGCGGACGACGCGCCCACGAGCCCGCAACCTGTCGCGCGCGGCCCGCAGCCGCGTGACGCCGCGCCGCCGCGTGACCCCGCGCACTGGTGGCGGGTCGACGAGGATCCGCACGTGTGGGCACCGCCGGGTCCCTCGCGCCTGGCGGGTACGGGGGCCGGCACCGGGCCGGCAACCGAGCCCGTGCCGCCGGTGGGGCCACCCGCGGGAGCCGACCAACGGTGGAACCCGTGGATGATCATCGGCGCGTGCGTGCTCGCGTTCGTGGTCGCGTTCGCAGGTGTCGGTGTCGTCCGGTACGCGAACGATCACGGCAATGGCCGCCCGACGCTCAGTGACCAGGTGACCCCGTCTCAGGCCACGACGCCGTCGACGCAGCCGCCGTCGACGCCGAGCTCGGAGGTTCCGGGCTCGGCGGGCGGCTCGGGCGGATCGTCGGGGAACGCCGCGGCCGACAAGGTGTCGCCGGCGGTCGTGAACATCAACACCAACAGCGCCGTCCTCGGCGGCTCGGGCGCCGGTACCGGCATGTTGTTGACGTCGTCGGGTGAAGTGCTCACGAACAACCACGTCGTGAGTGGCGCGTCCAACATCAGGGTCGAGGTTCCGGCAAACGGTCGCACCTACAACGCGACGGTGGTGGGAACGGATGCAACCGACGACGTCGCGGTCATCCAACTGCAAGGCGCTTCGGGTCTTCCCACGATCGTCCGAGGGAACTCGGGCGCGGTGAAGGTCGGTGACGGGGTCACCGCGGTCGGCAACGCCGGCGGACAAGGCGGTGCTCCGACCGTGACGACCGGGTCGGTGCAGGCGCTGAACCAGAGCATCACGGTGGGCGATCCGGCGACCGGCGTCCAGGAATCGTTGAGCGGTCTCATCCAGACCGACGCGCAACTCCAACCCGGCGACTCCGGTGGTCCGTTGGTCGACGGCAATGGCGCGGTGGTCGGCATGGACACGGCCGCGTCGATCTCGGGCCGGCGCTTCCAGACCGTCCCGGCCGAGGGGTACGCGATCCCCATCAACCAGGCCCTCGGCATCGCGGCGAGGATCGAAGCCGGACAATCGAGCGCCGACATCCAGATCGGGCCGCCCGCGTTCCTCGGCGTGGTCATCGTGTCACCGTCGAGCGACGGGTTCGGCGGGTCTGGTTCAGCCGGCACGAACGGCGCGGCGGTCACGATGGTGCAGGCGGGCACGCCCGCCGGGAAGGCCGGGTTGCAGGCGGGTGACGTGATCACCGGGCTCGGCGGGAGGTCGGTCGACTCACCCGCTGCGCTCAAGAGCATCCTGAAGACCCACAAGCCCGGCGACAAGGTCAGCATCCAGTGGCTCGACTCCTCCGGACAGCAACACAGGGCCACGATCACGCTCGCCGCGGGTCCCCCGGCCTGATCACGACCGAAGCAGCGGGAGAGGTCGCCGCGCCGTCGGGCTCACGTCGCCCACGGCGGCGCGGCGACCTCGATGCGGTCGAGCGACGACGGGACGACTCCGAAGCGCTCGTCGCCACGAGCCCACGAGCGTTGCGCGTCCGTGATCTCGTCCTGTGCGCGTGCGACGAAGTTCCACCACATCAACACGGGTTCCTCGAAGGGCCGGCCGCCGATCAGCAAGGCTCGCGACGGCTCGGTGGTCGACAACGCGAGCTCGTCGCGGCCCTCGCCGAGGTACGCGAGATGGCCGGGCTCGATGACCGAGCCGCCGGTCGCGACGGAGCCCTGCAGCACGACGATCGCGTACTCGTAGTCCGGCCGAAGGGCCACGAAGTTCTCGCGTGTCCCGGACGGACGTAGGTCGAGATCGATCCCGACGTGGTCGGTGTCGCGCCGTGCAGGCGACGCGACACCGCCCAGCTCGCCGACGACGACGGTCGCAACGGCGCCGCGACCGAGCTCGACGGTGGGAAGCGTGCCGTGGTGCTCGAACGCGGCGGCGCCTTCGCGCGTCGACGACGGCTGCGCGAGCCACAGCTGCACACCGTGGACCTCGCGGCCGGGCGCGCGGACGCCGATCTCGGCGTGCGCCACCCCGTGACCGGCCGTCATCAGGTTCAGTTGGCCGGGCCGGATGAGCTGTTCCGAGCCGAGGCTGTCGGTGTGGAGCACCTCGCCCGCGAGCAGCCACGTGACGGTCTGCAATCCCATGTGCGGATGCGGGCCGACCGCGATGCCGGGGCCGTCGCCGAGCTCCACGGGACCCATGTGGTCGACGAAGCACCACGCGCCGACCGTGCGGCGCGTCCGTCTCGGCAGGGCCCGCCGTACGGGGAGGCCGCCGACCTCCGTGGACCGGCTCGGTGTGATCTCGATCTCGGGCGGTGCCGGGGTCGCCACCTCGCCGACCGGGGGAACGTCCTTCGCGGTCACGGGTCCGCTCATGGACCTAGTCGAGCGACGAATCGGTCTCCGGCGCAACCTCGTTGGTCGGCGCGAGCGGATGGTCGAGCGGAACGGTCCCGAGGCGTCCGGCTTCGAAGTCCTCGAAGGCCTGTTGGATCTCGGCCATCGTGTTCATCACGAACGGTCCGTACCAGGCGACCGGTTCGCGGATCGGCGTGCCGCCGAGGAACAACACCTCGAGCGCCCCGGTGCGCGTCTCTTGCCGGTCGTCGGCCTCCAGCGTGAACGCGTCGCCGGGCCCGAACACCGTGAGTTGACCCGTCTGCACCGGCCGGCGCTCGGCACCCACCGTGCCGCGGCCGCCGAGGACGTACGCGAGCGCGTTGAAGTCGGTCCGCCACGGCAGCGCGGCCTGCGCGCCCGGAGCGAGGCTCGCATGCACCATGGTCATGGGCGTGTGCGTCGATCCGGGACCGCGGTACGCACCGACCTCGCCCGCGATCACCCGCAGGAGTGAGCCGGCGTCCTGCGTCGTGAGCAACGTGACCGCGTCCGCCTCGAGATCCTGGTAACGGGGGTCGATCCATTTCTTCGCGCGTGGGAGGTTCACCCACAGCTGCAGGCCGTGGAACCAACCACCCGCGGCGACGACGTCGTGGGGCGGCGTCTCGATGTGCAGGATGCCCTTGCCGGCGGTCATCCATTGCGTGTCGCCGTCGCGGATCACGCCGCCGCCACCGATCGAGTCGGCGTGTCGGATGACGCCGTCCATCATGTACGTCACGGTCTCGAAGCCGCGGTGTGGATGCCACGGCGTGCCCTTCGGCTCCCCTGGCGCGTAGTTGACCTCGCCGATCTGGTCGAGGTGGACGAACGGATCGAGCACCGCGAGGTCGACACCGGCGAAGGCTCGGCGCACCGGAAATCCCTCACCCTCGTAGCCCTTCGGCGCGGTCGTGACCGACACGACCGGGCGTTGCCGCGCGCCTGCGGGCGTCGCCACGCGATCGAGCCGGCTCGTGTCTTCGATGGTGATGGCAGGCATCTGACAGACCTCCGTCGGTGCGGCCCGATGACGGTCTACCCCGCCTTCGCGACCGGCATTTCGGATCTGCGTCGCGCGTGACCCGGGTTGCCTCGAGCATGCGGCGAGACGCCGGAGTCGCCTACCTGACACGAACGTCGGAGGAGTACGGTTGCAGCCGGGGTAGGGCCGGTTTCCGGCCTACCCAAGGGTGGGCGCGACGGCTTGGCCCTACCCCGGTTCAGTTGTCCTACCCGCTGCCGGTGCTCCGCGGCAGAAAACGGGCTGATTACCTGCCGGGCGCTGTACGGTCACCGCTTGGCGGTCCCCGCACCGGCGACTGGAGTGCTGCGATGCCCTTCGAACCGACGCCCGAGAAGCTCATCCCTGATCTCTCGCGACGTGAAGCGCTCGTGCTGCTCGCGCGGTGCCTGTGGCGCGAGGGCTACAACGACCATCTTGCGGGGCACATCACGTGCAACCTCGGCGACGGCACGCTGCTGTGCAATCCGTGGTTGATCACGTGGAACGAGTTGCGGCCGCACCACGTGATCCGCATCGACATGGATGGCCGCGTCGTCGAGGGCGACTGGCCCGCGCCGCTCGGCATCCCGCTCCACCTCGCGCTGCACGAGGCGCGTCCCGGTGTCGCCTGGGCGATGCACAACCATCCGCTGTACGGCACAGTGTGGGCCGACATGGGGCAGGTACCGCCCGCGATGGACCAGAGCTCGTCGCTCGGCGGCGGTGAGCTGGTGCTGGTCGACGAGTACGACGGCGCGGTGAACAACATGGACGCGGCGCGCAACGCCGTGGCGAAGATGGGCGGCGCCGATCTCGCGTTGCTCGCCGGTCACGGTGTCTTCGTGGTCGGCGGATCCGCGCGTGCCGTGCATCAGCGCGCGGTCGCGCTCGAGCAGCGGTGTCAGCGCGCGTGGCACATTCGCGCCGCGGGTGGTGCGCTCGATCCGCGCCTGCCGCAGTGGTGGGTCGACGCGCTGCGCAAGAGCGACGGCGAGGGCTTCATCGGCTTCTGGGAAGCCATGGTCCGCCAGGAGCTGCGCGCCGACCCGACGCTGCTCGACGTGTGACCTTGTGTGGTTTCACGGCGCTATGCGCCGTGAAACCACACAAGCTGGGTGGGGTCGACTATGCCTCGTCGCTCGGGTGCTCGACGACGGCCACGACGCGGGCGGCCAGGAACCGGGCCGTGCGCACGGGAGTGCCGCTGCGCGTCACCTCCGTGACCTCCAACGTGCCGCGTGCGAGCGACGTCTCGACGCGACGCCCGGCCTTCGTCGCCGTGATCACGAACTGGCGCACGCCCTCGCCGACGTCGACCAACACCTCGACCCGGTCGCCCCTCATCGACCGCGATCAGCTCTCGGCCAGCTCGAAGGCCGGGTGATCGGGCGCGATGCGACGCAACTCGTCGTCGGACGAGTCGGGCCCGACCCCGTCGAAGAAGACGCCGACCTCGGCCTTCCAGCGGCGCAGGTAGTTGCGCAACACGTCGATCTTCTCGTCGTCTGCGAGCTCGCGTGCGACCCAGTGCGTCCGCTTGCGGCCGAGCAACAGGTCGAGGCGACCGTCGTTCGCGCGCACGTTGCGAACCCACTGGCCCTCACCGCGGGGTGAGACGAGATATCGGTGGCCGTCGAGCGTCAGCAGGTTGACCGGTGTGCGTCGGGGCACGCCGCTCGAACGGCCGGGGACCTCCAGCACCCGGCTTCCCCAGACACTCATCCCAAGGCGCGTGAGCAACGCGACAGCACGGTTGAAGACGTTCTTCGTCAGCCAACCCGGCTGCCGGTAATGGGGCGGCGTCGGCCCGGCGGGATCGGTCATGGCGCTCCCTGATCGTTGGAGCACCACAGTGCCGAGGCCCGGGCGGATTGTCTAGCCCTGTCTCAGGAGGAACCGGTACTCACCAGGCAGCTGAGCGCGGATGTCGTGCCACTCCTTTTCGCCGACGACCTCGCGAAAGACGCGCAACACCGCGCGTGCGTGCTCGGTTGCGTTGGCGCGGTCGACACCCTCGAACTTCGCGACCCAATCGACGAACTCGTCGACAGACATCGTGCGAGGCTCCGGGCCGCGGCGCTCGATGCCGCGCTGCAACGCGGGCCGCAGCTCGGGCGGGAGGAGCGGCTCGACGTCTTCGATCTCTCCGGTGCTGACGCGCATCGCCAGTACCTCCAGGACGGCCTCGGCCGCGCGTCGCGCCTTCTCCCTGTCGAGGCGTGTGTGCTGCACGACACGATCGAGGATTTCGCCGAGCGTGAGTGCGGGCGCGGTCATCGCTTCGTCGTCGCGGCGCCGATTCGGCGCGTTGCCGGCGGCCGCGTCCAGCAGGGGACCGAAGTCCTTCGGCAGCTGGGCCCGCATGTCGTCGAACTCCTCGGGACCCACCGCGGCGAGCAATGCGGCGAACACCGCCTGCGCCGTGCGCTCGGCTGTCTCCTCGTCGACACCGAGCTGCGACTCGACCCGGCGGATGAACTCGTCGACGTGAAACCGCTCCGGAGGGCCGTCCGGCGCGATGCACGGGCGCAGCTCCTCGGGCAACAGCTCGGCGAGATCTCCGGCCTCGCCCGCCGAGATGCGTTGGGCCAGCGTGTGGAGCGTCAGGCATGCGGCCCGCCCTGCCTTCTCGTCGTCGGCGATGTGCGCTTCTCGTTCGACGGTCGTGATGAAACCCTGGTAATCCACGGCCGCTCCTCCCTCGGCTCGTCGGTCGCGCGCGTACCTGCCCGTCACGGGCGCGATCGCAACAACGGCGGAGTACCGGATGCGCTATTGCGAGCCGAACAGGCTCAGGCCGCTGCGGTACACGCCCTCGGGATCGGCGCGTACCTGGGCGTCGATGCGGTGCGCGTCGTCACCGACGAGGATGCGCCACGCTCCGTTGCGTAAGCCGTCCAGGATGATCGTCGCGGCCTGTGCCGCTGTGAGCGGCGCGCTCTCGCGGAATCCCTCACCCAAGAGCTTGATCGTCGCGCGGAGGTCGTCGTCGCTGACGTTGTTCGCAAGACCGCGTCTCGAGAAGTCGGCGCGCACCTCGTCGAGCTGTTCGGCGGTCATGTCGTCAGGCTCGGGCATGCCGAGCAGGCGCCGCGTGTTCAGCACGATGTCGGTGCCGATGTGGCCGGGCATCACCACCGCGACCTTCACGTGCGGCGCGTGAATCCGGAAGTCTTCGATCAGCGCCTCGGAGAATCCCCGCACCGCGAACTTCGCGGTGCAGTACGCGGTGTTCGGGATGCCGGGACCGAGCGTCGCCCAGATGCCGTTGATGCTGCTCGTGTTCACGAGGTACGCGTCGTCGCTCGCGACGAGGAGCGGCACGAACGCGCGGCTGCAGTTGTAGACGCCGCCCCAGCACACCGCGAACGTGCGGTCCCACTCCTCCCGCTTTCCCGTGAGGAAGCTCTGGCCGGCGCCGATTCCCGCGTTGTTGAACAGGAGGTCGATGTGGTCGGTGTCGTGTTGTGCCACGACCTCGTCGCGGAAGCGCAGCACGTCCGAGTCGTCGGAGACGTCGCAGACATACGTGGTGACGCGTGTCCCTACCGGCGCGCCGTGGAGCGCCCTTCGCTCCGTCTCGGCCATCGAGTCGGCGTCGAGGTCACAGGTCGCGACCGAGCAGCCCTGCGCGGCGAGCTGAACGACCAGCTCGCGACCCATCCCTGATCCACCGCCGGTGACGACGGCCAATCGACCCTCGAACGACTCCATCTCGATCCCTTCTCAGAACGCCGGCCTCGGAGTGTGTCGCGAATCGGCGGTCCCGGTCACCTGCGCCGTCAGTCGGGTCGGGCGAGCTCGAGCGACAGGTAGGCGGCCGCGCTCGTCATGACCACGAGCATCATGCCGGGAACCGCGATCCCGGAGTCCTTGAGGGCAAAGCCCAGCACGAGCAACGCGGGGACGCCGACCACGAACGGCCACAGCGCCGGGACCGACTGCCGAAGGTCTTGCAGGTTCCGAAGCCCGCGCCCGCGGTCTCGTTGCAGGTACCAGAGCAGGAAGAGGAGGAACAACACGCCACCGATGGTCATGGGCGTCCACATCGAATGACGCAGCGTGCCCAGGCTCTGGTTGGCCTTGCGGTGGATGACGAGGGTGAACCCGTGCCACCCGTCGGTGCCGACGCGTTCGAAGAAGCGACCGACGTGCGTCCGACTCGCCGCCGGTCGCAGAAGGTCGACGAAGCCGATGACGAGACCCAACGACACCGCGGTACCCGCGACGACGGCGATGCTGCGTGCCCGCACGCGCCGACCCGAGAGCAGCAGCCCGACGACGACGAAGACCGGAGCCGCCGCGAGCGAGCCGCCGAAGTTCTGGCCCCAGAACGGAGCTGCAATCGTGACGAGCGCGACGGCGAGCAGTCCGATTGCGGACGCCGTGCCGCGGCGCCCGCGGACCCTCCACGCAAGGAGACCGCTCACGACGAGCGAGGCCGCGGCCAACTGGGCGTACGCCATGTTGCCCAGGCCGGCCAGGCGAATCCCGACGATGGGGCTGTATCCGAACACCGTGCTGAGCTCGAGCCGCGCCCCGGTCAGCGCGTCGCCGACGTGGACGGCCGCGAGCGAACCGAGCGCGAGGCCGAGGGGCAGCGCGGTACGACCTCGACCCGCGAGCGCGCACACGGCCGCGAAGCCCAGCGCGAACACGAGCAGGTAGAGCCAGTATGCGGTCGTGCCCCGTGACTCGAATCCGGTCACGCGCGCGAGGAAGGTACCGACCAGCCATCCGGGCAACACCAACGCGAGCAGTTGGAGCGCGCTACGAACGCGTCGTCTGTGAAGCGCCAACACCAGCGCGGTCGCCGTGGCGAGCGCGAGCGACGCGGCAACGACGATGTTCGTGCCCGCCGCGAGATGGGCGTCGCGGAAACGCGCGGCTTGGTCGGCATCGACCAACGTCCGCACCTTCGCGCCGAGCGTGTCGCGACTGCGCACGGCCTCGAACGGCCGTCCTTCCATCGCGTCGGGTCGCGCGATGCCGGCGAGGTCGAGAACGGTCGGCCCCGCGTCGACGATCTGCACGAAGCCTGCCCGGCGGGTGGTGGGGGACCGCAGGAGCCCGGCCGGTGTATCCGGAGCGCTGAGCGCGGCCACCGTGAGCTGTACCTGGGTGCTCGAGTGGTACGGAGCGACGAGCATGACCGCGTCCTGCGCCGGGTCGACGCGGCGCAGGAGCCGGTCGACGAGGTCGTCGGTTCGGCGCAGTGCCCCGTCGACGAGCCGGCGGCGCTCCGACGGTGGAGCGACGGCCGCGGCCGCGTCGGCTCGCGCGAGGTCGGACGCCTCGACGAGCGCGACCGTGTGGTCGTCCCACGATCGCGCGAGCTCGGCGTCGACGGCTGCCGGGTCGAGGCGCCGCCCGAACGCAGCAGTCGGGTCGTAGCGGAGGAGCGCGTCGCTCACGGAACCGCCGGGCACGCGCCCGCGGTGGTCGGCGAGACCGAGGACGGCTTCGTGGTGGCTCGTCGAGCCGGGCGCGCCCCGTGGGCCGCGATCGCCGTCGGCGATCACGACGGCCCGCCATCGCGCGGCAGAAAGCGCGTCGCCGAGCGCACCCGGGCGCGCGTCGTAGAGGAGGTTGCGGTTGTGGGCCACGATCGCCGGCATGCCGGGGACGGCGATGCCACCTCCGACGAGTGGTACCGCGACGCCGTCGACGCCTGGGCGGCCTTCGGTGCGGGTCCCCGCCCCGAACGTCAGGTACGCGTCGTCCGGCTTGGTGCTGTGGCTGATCACCCGGGTCGACATGTCGGCGATGGCGGAGCGCGAGAGCAACCGCTCGATGGCGGGCGGGTGCACGCGGACAACGTCCGCCCATGCCAGAGCGGGCACGGAGATGACCAGCACGCGGCGCACGCCGCTTCGATGTTGCGACGTGGGCTGGGCCGCCGGCGCAGGCGTGATGGAGCCGAGGGTGAAGGCCGTCGCCGCGGCGATGCACACCGCGACGCGCGCGCACGCCACCTTCACGATGTGGAGTCGCCTCGAATCACGCCGTCACGTTAGGCGTCGCGCGCTCCGCCGGCCGCGCGGTCGTGGCTGATCGACCGCAGCCACGCACACCACTCGTCGACACCGTCACCCGTTCGGGCACTGGCCCGGATCACCCGGGCCTGCGGGTTCACGTCGTGCAGGTGGCCGAGGAACTCGTCCATCCGGAAGTCGAGGTGTGGGAGCAGGTCGATCTTGTTCACGACGACGACGTCGGCGGCG
>CAZJSY010000056.1:0-18950 GCA_964548555.1 uncultured Burkholderiales bacterium | reverse complement strand
CCGTCGGCCTTCATGACGACGAGACGACGAGCGGGCGCGAGACGCGCTCCGAGACGACCTTCGTACTCAACCGAGCACGTCGCGACGACGAGACGCACCGGCGCGTTGTAGCACAGGCGTTAGCCTCCATGAGATGTCCTGGCCACGCCGGCGCCCGCGCCGCGCGCCCGCGCCGGCCGTCGTCGTGTCGTTCGTGCTGCTCGTGCCGCTAATAGCGGGTTGCCACTCCGGGCCCGCGGTGGAGCGGCTGCCACGACCGCAGGACCCGCCGAAGACGGATGCCGCCGCGCAGATGGAGCTCGTCGACCTCGCGACGCGCGGTTCACGCGCCACGTGGTTGGTGGAGTCGACGTTCGTCCGTAGCACCGGAGGAAAGACGCTTCGCAGCACGCTGACGGAGGCGAACCGACCGCCTGACCACGTCGTCGTCGGCGTCGGCGGCGCGACGGGCGTGCTGCGCGGGCGGCCGGTGTCGTGCGCGCCTGCCACCGGCGGACCGCTGTGCGCGACCGACGGTCTGTCGCAGCCCACGGGCGACCCGTCGAGGCTCGCACCGCTCACCGACCTCGCGAGCGGGTGGTACTCCGTGCGGCATGCGGCATCCCGGCGCGTGGCAGGTCTTGCCGCCCGGTGCTTCCGGCTCGACCGCAACGACCGCGCAACCTCGCAGCCGTTCGGGACCAGCGCGGTGCTGTGTTACTCCGGCGACGGCGTGCCGGTGACGCTCGACGTCGACCGGCCGTCCGGCACGGACCGCATCACCGCCGCAGCGGTGCGCCGCGTGGTATCCGACGCCGCGCTCGACGCGCTGGTCGCTCCCTACGCCGGCGCGGGACCGGTCGGGCCGCTGCCGCCCGGCAGCAGTGTCGTGCCCGCGGTGCCGCCCGTGACCTCGTGACGCCGACCCCGGATGGCCGCACCGGCGTCGGTACCATCGGCCCGTGACGTTCTACGACCAGGTGCTGCGCGAGCTGCTCGCGGCCCTCGGTGCGGCGATGTTCTTCGGCAACATCTACGCGCTGCTCCGCCGGCGCGCGGACGCGCGGCAGGCCGCCGCCGAACGCGCCGCTGCGGCGAGCCGTGGTTCGCGAGCGAAGGGTTCCAAGCGGGGCCCGAAGGGGGCACCCCGAGGGGTACCCGCAGCGACGGCGACGGGCGAGCTCACGCAGGCGCCGGTGATGCGAACCGTCGTCTACGTGGCCCTCGGGTTCGTCATGATGGTCGCCGGGATCGCCTCACTGGCCGCAGGCTGATCCGGCCCGCCGAGGTCGTCGTCGGCGGCGCGCGCCAGCAACCCCGCCGACAGCAGTTGGCGTGCCATCGCGTGCTGTACGACCGCTCGCGACAACGTGAGCGCCCGGTCTTCGATGCGACGCGCGTGCGCGAGACGAGCCACGTGGCGGGCGGCGCGGAGCGCGGTGACCCTGAGGCCACCGCGGTCGGGCCTCGGGTCGGGCCTCGCCGACCCCACCAACCAACGCAGGCGCGGCCCGACGCCGCTGCGGTACTGCTCCGGGTCCCACGGGCCGAGCATGTCGTTGTGCAACGCGTGCATGGCCCAGGTGGCCACGACCTGTTGACGCGCGAGATCGAGGAACGCGCCTGGTGAGCGGACGTAGTGATGGGTTGCCACGAGGCGCCGGTCGAACACGCCCGTGAGCCCCGCCTCGCGGCATCGAAGGCCGAATTCGCGATCTTCGTGCTGTGCGTAGGGGAACGAATCGGTCGCCATACCGACCCGTATGCAGTCGTCGCGCCGGATCGACATGTTGCCGGTCCAGAGGTCGAGCAGCACCGCGTCGTTCGATGCGTCGTAGGTACGCCGGATCCGTTCGTAGTCGGCCGCGTAGATGCGCGCGGTCGGCGACCGGTCGAGGAGGCGCTCGGCGACGGGCATCGCTCCGACGACGACGAGGCCCCCGCGGCGGGCGTGGTGGGCGGCGTGGGCGCAGGCAAGGCCGGGCCCCGCGATCACGTCGTCGTCGAGGAAGAGCACGACGTCTCCGATCGCGTGGGCCGCACCGATCTCGCGGGCCCGGCTGGCACCGCGGCCGTCGCCGGCCAGCACGCGAAGAGCGGTCCGGCGGCCCAGACCGCCGAGCACGGGTGACACTTCGTGGGCCGCCCCGGACCCGTCGAGGACCACGACCACCTCGACCACCGCCGGGTCGTCGACCACCGCCTCCACGGCCTTGCGCAACGCCGGGCCCCGTCCTCGGCTCGGGACGACGACGGACACCGTGTTCCTGCGGCCCACCGCCGCCGCCCGGGGAGTCACGACCGACAGTGTGTCCCGGGGGCTCCGAGTCGACACACTCGGAGCCCCGACGAACGCGTAAAGTGCTTATCGCCCGAAGTCCCCCGCAACGGGAGGTCCACATGGCGCGGGTTCTGGCGATCGGCGTCGACTCCGGGACCGGCGCCGTCATCGACGAGCTCGCCCACGACGGCGTGCTGCCGCACCTGTCGGCGAT
Organism: uncultured Burkholderiales bacterium; assembly: GCA_964548555.1. Classification (GTDB taxonomy): domain Bacteria; phylum Actinomycetota; class Acidimicrobiia; order IMCC26256; family JAMXLJ01; genus JAMXLJ01. Next base: position 16,476 of record CAZJSY010000056.1, on the reverse strand, counting down.
GCGGCCACAGAGCGCCCGTTACGAGCTCCGGAGCGGTCCCGGCCATCGCCACGGGCTGTTGTGGCCCCAGTTCAACACCGGTGTGGAGGCCCGGCTCGGCGGCGAATGGCTCCGGCTGACCTTCGATCCGGACACCTACGAGCCCTATCAGGAGAGCGCCCATCACGAGATCGGCGGTCTGGGACCCTTCTGGGAGCGGGCCGGGGCATCCAGCGTGGTGTTCGACGTCCCCCGGACGACCTGCGGCGGGCCCGGCGTGCAGGTGACGTCGTGGGGCGGCCACGCGCCCCTGTTTCCCCGCGCGTCGAATCCCGCGGGTCTCCTCGACGAGATCGACCGCAGATTCGGGCCTCATCCGGCCTTCGGCAACGACTACGGCGCTGGTTGGCACGACGAAACACGTCTCGACCGGTTGACCGACGCGCTTGAGGTCGGAGCGCGCCGCCGAGCGGAGATCGCCCGCCACCTCCAGGATCGGTTCCCGTGGGAGCTCTTCGTCACCGTGATGTCGGAGACGCACTCGCTCTCGGAATTCGGCTGGCACGGCATCGACCACGAGCATCCGTTGGCGGCCCGACGTGGCGCGCACGCTGCGGCATTGATGCAGCGGATGTTCCGCGCCGTCGACGGCGCGATCGGCGCGATCGCGGCTGGGGCACCGAGCGACGCGGTCGTGCTCGTCTTCTCGCTCGACGGCATCAAGTCGAGTCACGGTGACCTGCCGTCGATCGTGCTGCTGCCGGAGCTGCTGCACCGCGCGCAGTTCGGCGTTCCGATCGTTCGCGATCCCGACCAGGATGCGTGGCGCGCCGCAGGGTATCCGCCGGTCATCGCCCGATCGGGGCGTCCTTGGCGCCCCGATCTGGACGATCGGCTCGTCGACCGCGTCACTTCGACGGGCCTTCGCGCAGGAGTGCGCAAGCTACCGGGATTCGAGAAGGCGCGCGAGAGCCGCGCGGTGCGTTCGGTGCTGGCGCGTCTGCGGCACACGCACGACGGCGCACTCGGGCTTCCCATCCAGAGGGAGTACCGGGACGGCACCGCGGAAGCAGAACGCTTCCGTGAGTCGACGGCGCGCATGCTCTTCGTCGGGCACTACCAGCCGTACTGGAGTCGTATGCCGGCGTTCGTGTTGCCCTCGTTCGGCGACGGGTACGTGCGCGTGAACCTTGCCGGACGCGAGCGCGACGGCATCGTGGCGCGCGACGACTACGACAGCGCACTCACCGACGTGGAGGCGATCGTGGGTGCGTGCCGCAACCCGCGCACGGGGCGCCCCGTCGTCTTCGACATCGAGCGCGTCGAGGGTGACCCGTTCGAGCGCGACCGGTATGCCGATCTCGTGATCCGCTGGACGGAACCCATCGATGCGTTCGAGCACCCCGAGGTCGGCACGATCGGCCCGTTTCCGCTGCACCGAACGGGTACGCACGAAGACGGTGGATTCCTCTGGATGACCGGCAACGGGATCACGCCGGGTGATCGGGGCTCGGCGTCCGTGCTCGATCTCCCGCCGACAGTGCTTGCGTTGCTCGGCCGTCGCGCACCGGAGCCGCTGGCGGGTCGTTCGCTCGTGGCTCCGAGCGCGGCACCGCAGCCGGCCTGACGGTGCGCGCGCTCACGCGCGCGACGTCATCGATTCACGCGGAGTCGAGCGCCACGAGCCGCAGTCGTTGCGTGGCCGCGGCGGGCACCCTCGGTTCCTCCCGGCGAGCATCGTCGCGCAGTCGCTTCACCATCGTCCGTCGTTCGCGCGCCGTGAGGCCTCCCCGAATGCCGAAGCTCTCCTTCGTCGTGAGCGCTTCGACGAGACACTCGACGCGTACGAGACATCGCGCGCATACCGCTTTCGCGGGGGCCTTGTTCTCGTAGGTCGACGGCTCGGGATAGAAGATCTCGGTGTCGAGACCGGCACATGCAGCCGCCGCTCGCCACCCCGTTCGTCGCAGTTCGTGCATCGACACGGAACGTACCGACCGGCTTCGACGCGACGGCTTCGCCCGTGTTGAGGCACGATGAACAGTCGGTATCGGCGTGGTGTCACCGGTTCCTTCGCCTTCCCGACGAGGCCGGTGCGGCCGGAAAGTCTGCGAAAATGGGTCGCACGGCCCTGGTCGGTGTCGTGCCGATCACCGATGATCCCTTCCGTCGGGAACAACGGACGGGAAGGGCAGGACCGTGGCGCGCCGAATCGTTGTGCTCCTCGTCACACCGTGGATCGTGTTGCTGATGTACGGGGCTTCACGTGCGTCGGCCGCGTCGTACAACGACCCCGCGCGTGTCTCGACCGTGCGGGCATTGCCCGCGGAGGCGACCGTCCCGAGCCCGCACGGGGCCGGGCGTGCGGGTTCCGCCATTCCCTTCGGCGCGGCGGATGCTGTCTTGTTGGTGTGCTTCGGGGCGGCCGTCGTCGTCCCGGGGGTCGGGTTGGTGCGGCTGTCGAGGCGGCAGTCGCGCGACGCGCACCCGGCGTGACCAGCCGAACCGCTTCACGTCGTCGTATCGAGCGCCGATCGGGAAGCGGCAGATTCAGACTGCAGTCATGCACTCGTCACGCGTTTGCCGCCGGCCCCGCGCGTGCGAGTCTCCCGATGTACCGACCACACTGACGGAACAAGAACCGGCGTCCTCGCGTTCGGAGGTCGCGCACCATGCGCGAAGGTACTGCGGATCCATCACGCGACCGGGCGGCCGAGGGCGTCGCTGAGGAAAACGCGCGCGCCCGCGAGATCACGAACCGGCTCGCGGGCGAGTTCGTTCATGTCGAGCCGCAGCACATCGAGCGGCTCGTGATCAACGGATTCGGCGCGTTCTCGGGCGCACCGGTTCGGGACTTCGTCGGGGTGTTCGTGGAGCGCGGTGTTCGCGGCGCGCTTCGCCGCGACGACGTCCCGCGGCGAGCCGATGCGGGCGCGTCGGGAACTCCCTCGAGCGATTCGGCTACGAGCTGAGCGGCAACACCCGCCGCAGCAACCGTCCGATCGCGCCACCCGTCTCCACGACTCCAGAGGCGGCGATCGCCGCGAGGTTGCAGCCCGGCCGGGTCGGCGCGTCCTCGGGCGCGACGCCCAGGCTCGCAGCCTCGGGCGCGACCGCGGTGCCCACGGGCTCGGGAAGCGTGACGTCTTGCGGCGGTGCCTCGGTCGCAAGATCTTCGACGGCGGGAGCAGGCGCGGCCGGCACGGCCTCCGTGATGTCCGTCTTCTCCTCGTACTCGGCACGATGCTCCACATCGTGGCCGAGTGCCCGCCATACGTCGCTGACCTGATGGAACTCCACGTCGCGCGGCAGTGATGCCAAGAGCCCGAGGACGATGTCCGACGCGCCTTCGTCGTCGGCGACGAGGATCAGGGTGTCTCGAGAGCCCGGGAACGCCGAGGGGCGAAGGTGACGGGCGATCTCGGAACGCAGTTCCACGTCGTCGTGCGAAAGGCCTGCCGGGCCGGCGTCGGCACCGGCGGTGATGAGCGCGTCGGGCACGGGTTCGCCCTCCCCGGGCGGCTCGGCCTCGAGGTCTTCTCGCGCATGACTCTCCGTCGGCGCCCCGTGTGTGAGCGGCGCTACCTCCTCCGCCATCTCGTCGTCGACGCGGGATCCGTGCTGCACGCTGCCTCGTTCCACGGCACCTCCTTGGACACCCGAGGGTTCCTACCCAAGGTCGGGTTCCTACCCAAGGTCCCCGCTCCACTGACACAGCGTGACGCGACTCCGGGCGGAACGCGTGGGCCGGACACCCTCAGCCCGAGGGATCCTCCGCGCAGGGTGCCCTGCGTCGAGCGCGCAGCCCTCGCGGCGTCGACGGATACGGGACCCGCGCAACGGATCAGAAGTTGTAGGTCTGCGCGTCGAACGTGCGACCGTTCTCGTCGGTCGGTGTGACGGTGACCTGCCGGCCGGCGACGGTGACGAGAAGGTAGTGGTACACCTGCTGATCGCTCGTCGGTGGCGGTGCATGACAGGCCGTGTGCGCGGTACCGATCGCGTACGCGTCGAACGCGCTGCAGCGGATCACGCTCGCCAACACGTCCGTGCCGTTGCCGACGCCGCCGCCACCGGTCACGTAGCTCACCGTCGGTGCGCCGGGGATCTGGGGACTGTTGCGTTCGTAGAGATGCGCGTGACCGTTGAACACGATGTCGACACCGTTGCGGGCGAGCAGACCCTCGAGCCGGTCGGGTCCGTCGAGGAGCGCGTCGGACAGGTGGTCGCTCGCGTCGGAGTGGAGCGGATAGTGGAAGAACGCGAGCTTGACCGTCGTACCCGCATGCGCCGCCAGATCGGCTTTCAGCCATTCCAGCTCTTGTCCACAAGGACCGCATCCGGCGACGTTTCCGTTCCAGTGGCCGAGGAAGTCCCCCGTGTAGTCACCGGTGTGATCGGCCCATGCCGCGTCGAGCATGTAGAAGCGAGCGGGCCCCCAGTCGAACGCGTACCAGGTGCTCGCGTAGTTGTAGGGACGTGAGAGGTTGGGCGTGCAGCAGTACTTCTCGCGTTGGTACGCACCACCGGACGCAGCGACGGTCTCCGGCTGCGGCCAATTCTCCAAGAGCGGTTGGTAGATGCTGAACCCGTGGTTGCCTTGCGACGCGAAGGCCGGAAGCCGCGAGCCGACCTTCGACCACTGGTCGGGCCCGAACACGTGGCCGCCGCTCAGGTCGCCGTAATCGGTCTGGTTCCCACTGATATACGCGTTGTCACCGGTCGTCACGATGAACGACGCCGGACTGGTCGCGATCTGCGTCAGCACGTTCGCCTCGTCGGGAGTGCCTCCACCCCAGTCGCCGAGCACGGCGAAGGAGAACGGCCGCTGATCGCTCCCGGGCTGCGCGGTGACGAAGCGAGCCGGCACTTCCCGTGTCGAGAGATCGAACAGCGAGCCGGCGAGCTGGTAGCAGTACGTGCTCCCGGGCGAGAGACCCGTGAGCTCCACCTCGTACAGGTAGTCGGTACGGGGGCCGACCGCGACCTTCACCGGCGTTGTGGTGGCACGCGCGCGCGCGGCGTTGCAGGCGCTGCCGTCGGGCCCGTACACGACATCGGCCGAGCGCACCGGCCGGTCGGTCGCGAAGTTCACCATCACGGAGTGTGGTGTCGCGTCGGTGAGATACGGCGCGCGCGTCACCGCTGCGGTCGTCTTCGCGAGCAGCTTCTCGCCACAGGTCCGGTTCACGAGCGCGAGATCTGGCGGTTGCGCGACCGTTCCGAGGCCGGGAACCGGCGAGGTCGTAGCGAGGCGCGAGGTCGCGACGGCGAAGTCGCGGAACTGCTTGGAGCGCTGGGCGGCCTGTTGCGCGAAATCCCGGCCGAGAACCATCTGGCGACCCACCGCGCCGCCACCGGTGCGGAACGCCGCCGCGAGCGACGAGCACGACCGATCGGCGATGTCTCGGGCGGTCGTCGGGCCGGGACGCAGCGCGAACCACGCGCCGAACGAGACCAGCAGTACCGCCAGAGCGATCACGACGGCCCGACGCAAGGTTGTGACTCCTTCGACCTTCAGCCTGTGCCCTCGAGAGAGCAGCACCCGTTCGGTTCATCGGCCCGTTCGGTGTGCGCCTTTCGGGGGAACTTCATGTTGTCGGACCGCAGCGGCGCTTCCGCGGACCGCCGGCGCCGAAAACCGCGGGCAACGGGCGCGACGCTTTCCTACCTTGGGGTCTCGATGAGGACGCGGCCGGAAGGTCTCGGCGAAGCCGATATGGTGCGTGCACTTTCGAGAGCCTGGAACCTGCGCGCCGATCGTCTCCACTACATGCCTGAGGGCGGGGGCAGTCATCACTGGCGCATGGTCGACGAGCAGCGAATGGCTCATTTCGTCACGGTCGACGATCTCGACCGGAAGCGCTGGCTCGGAGAGTGTCGGGACACGGTTTTCGAGGGGTTGCGCCGGGCGTTCGACACCGCCGTCGCCTTGCGTTCCGAGGGGCACCTCGACTTCGTGGTGGCACCGCTCCCGGCAACCGGCGGCGAGAGCGTCGTGCGTCTGTCACCGCGGTACTCGATCGCGCTGTTCCCGTTCCTCGACGCTGCGCCCGCGCGCTTCGGTCGTCATCGGGACTCCGCCGAGCGTCTGACGTTGGTACGCCTTCTGGCCCAGCTGCATCGCGCGACGGACCTCGTGACGGTCGCTGCGCCGCGTCACCGTCTGCAGCTCGCGAACCGTGACCGACTCGACTCGAGCCTACGCGACCTCGACACGGTGTGGGACGAAGGCCCGTTGTCCGAGGCGGCTCGCGAGTTGCTCGCCGCGAACGCGGCGACCGCCGCTCGACTGCTCGACGTCTTCGACGATCTCGCGTTCGAGGTGACGGCCCACGGAGTCGAGATGGTCGTCACGCATGGTGAGCCTCACACGGGAAACCTGATGGACGTTGCGGGCAAGCCCGCACTCGTCGACTGGGACACGCTCGGTCTCGCGCCACCGGAGCGCGATCTCTGGATGGTCACCGACGACGCCCGGGAGCTCGCTCGCTACACCGACGAAACTGGGCGCGACATCGATACCGAGGCGCTGGCGCTCTACCGCCTTCGGTGGATCCTCGACGACATCGCGAGCTTCACCGACGTGCTGCGCTCACCTCACGCGCTCACCAACGACACGGCACATGCCCTGCGTAATCTCGAAGCGTCGTTGGAGATCGCCCGCGTCCACGACGCAAGACGACCACGCTCGACAGCACCCGGCCGACGAAGCACGAGATGACACCTGGCACCGAGGATCACGACGTCGCCACGTACACCCACGGTCATCACGAGAGTGTTCTGCGCTCACACCGCTGGCGCACGGCCGAGAACTCCGCGGCGTACCTGCTTCCTCACCTCGCGTCGGATATGGACCTGCTCGACGTCGGATGCGGGCCGGGAACCATCACCGTCGACCTGGCCGCACGGGTCGCGCCCGGACGTACGGTCGGCGTCGACAGCGCGCCCGCGGTGATCGAGACGGCCCGACAGCTGGATGCCACAACGCCGGTCGAGTTCGGCGTCGCCGACCTGATGCACCTCGACTTCGCCGACAACTCGTTCGACGTGGTGCACGCACACCAGGTGCTGCAGCACGTCGCCGATCCTGTAGGCGCGCTCACGGAGATGGGGCGCGTGTGCCGGCCCGACGGGATCGTGGCGGCGCGCGACTCCGACTACGAGGCGATGACGTGGTTCCCGGCCGACCCCGACCTCGACGCGTGGCTCGACCTCTACCGGCGGGTCGCGCGGGCCAATGGCGGCGAGCCCGACGCCGGACGCCGGTTGTTCGACTGGGCCGCGCAGGCCGGCCTCCGTGACATCCGACCGTCCGCGTCGGTCTGGTGCTTCGCGACTCCGAACGACCGTGCGTGGTGGGGCCACCTGTGGGGCGAACGGGTCACGGAGTCGTCCGTCGCCACCCGTGCGCTCGAGCTCGGACTGGCGTCGAGCGCCGACCTCCGCCGCCTTGCGGCGGCGTGGCGCCGGTGGGCCGACGCGCCGACCGGCTGGTTCGCGGTCGTCCACGGCGAGATCCTGGCCACGCCGGCCGCCTGACACGACGCTGTTCCAGATCCGACGCGGGCGCCGTCTGTGCCACGCAACGCTGTGAAAAGGGGCGCGGCTCGTGGGAGACTCGCGGGCGGATAGGGCATGAGTCGGGCGGTTGACGCGTGGGGCGGTTCCCGAACCACAAGTCGTTTCGCACGGCCACGGCCGACGAACGAATGCTGGCGGTCATGCTCGCGGCGACCTTGCTCTTCGCCGTCTTGGGCTTGATCGGCGTCCGTGCCGCAGACGGGGCCCACCCCAAGCGAAGTGCGGCGCCGCCGGCGGTCACGGGCTCCGCAGGCTCACCTGACCACCGCGGGCCGGCCGCGGGGTCGACCGGCCCTTCGCCGCCGCCACCCGCGCCTCCGTCCGCGCCGCCGGCCGTCGGCCCGACGAGCACCTCGGCGCCCGCTGCCGCACGCGTCCCGTACACCGTGACACGCGCCACCCGCCGGGCGACGAACCCCGCGCGCCGGCTCACTCAGGTCGCCCGGACACCGTCGCCCGCGCCGGCCAGTGGTCCGGTCCCGGCGGTCGATACGACCGTGACCACCGCGCCACCGTCGCCCGCCGCGCCCACGGCGGCCCGTCCGCAGCTGTGCGTCTTCGAAGGCGCGGTCTGCCTACCGCTGCCGCCGCCGGTCGCGGCCGCGCTCGACGCGGTCGGCGGACTGCATGGCGCGCCGTAGACGCGACCCGCTGAGCAGTCCCGGGGCGATCAACCTGGCCACGTACCTGTCGCGCGTTCGAAACCCACCGCGCCCGCACGGTCGACCGCGGCCTTCACGAGGCCGAACACGGCGCCCTGCAGCGCGGCAGCGGGGAGGACCTCGGCCCAACTGCGGTCGCGTTCCGTTGCCGCGGGAGGTTCGTCCTCGCGGGCAACGAGTTGCCACAGTTTCCTGAACGCGATGCTCGCCAGCACGCCGCCGAGCACGCTGACGATCATGCCGAGCGGCTTGTAGAGCGCCTTCTTCATGACCGCCTCCGCGTCAACGCACGCCCGATGACGAGCCCGGCCACGAGCGCCGCGATCACGAAGGGGATCGGACGTTCCTCGATCGCGTGCACGAGCTTGCCGACGCCGGACTGCGCTTGGTCGGGTGTCACGTTGCGGAGTTGCTCGCGCGCGGCGCTGGCCTTGTGCTGCACCTGTTCGGCGGTGTGCGACACCGATTCGCGGACTCGCTGCTTGACGTCCGCCTTCCTCGCCAACGCCTCGACCGTCTCGGCCAGCTGAGCGCGGTCGTGCGCTATTGCTTCGCGGACCGCGCGTGCGTCTTCAGCCATGCGACGTCCTCCTTCGCGCTCTCGAGTGCCTCCGTCGGGATGGGCGGCGTCGCATGGTCCATCTCCTTGCGACCGATCAGCACGACGGCACCGGCAACGAGGAGGTAGGCCGCACCGACGATGAGGGCCGCGAGCCAAACCGAAACGACGAGCGCGATCGCCGCGACCACACTTGCGGTTAGGCATCCGAGGGCGAACAGCGCGAGCAGGCCGGCAGCGCCGAACATCCCCGCGCCAAGGCCGGCGCGCTTGCCCTTTTCGGCCATCTCCGCTTTGGCCAGCTGGATCTCGTCGTGCACGAGGGCGGTCATCTGACGGGCGAGGTCGCCCGCCAGCTCCGCGGTCGACTTGTCGTCGGCCCTCCGGCCGTTGCCCGATGTTCGAGGCTGCTCGAGATCTGTCGTTGCCATCGTCGATCTCCCGGGACGTTCTCGACGTCGAACCGCACCGGCGCGAGGACGGTGCGAGCGTGGGCTACCCGAACGCTGGCCTGCGAAAACTGGGCCATGCTGTGCCGTCCCGTCCATGGCCTCGATCGCTGACACGTTGGTGACGAGCCGTGCAGAGGCAAGAACAAGGTGGTTCGCACGCTGGGTCGGGATGACCGAACCGGCAGTGTGCGTTGACCGATACATCCCGCCGAGAGCCGAGGATCGGAGGCCGACATGACGGTTCGGAACGGCAGCGCCGAGTGGAGCGGCGATCTGAAGGGCGGGTCGGGCAGCGTGACCGTCGGCGACGGCGTGTTCGAAGGCTCGTACTCGTACGACTCCCGATTCGGTGAGGGCAAGGGCACCAATCCCGAGCAGCTCATCGCGGCGGCACACGCAGCCTGCTTCACCATGGCGCTCTCCAACATGCTGAGCGCCGCGGGGCACACCCCCGAGTCGGTGCGAACCAGCGCCGACGTCCAACTGCGCAACATCGACGGTGCACCGACGCTGGCGCGCATCGATCTGGTGACCCAGGGGCGCGTGCCGGGAGTCGACGAGCAGGAGTTCCGAAGGTGGGCAGAGCAGGCAAAGGCCGCGTGTCCGGTGTCACGCGCGCTGGCCGGTGTTCCCGAGATCACGCTGACCGCCGAGCTCGTCTGACTCCGGATGACCTGGAAGCGCAGCTCTTCCGACGCCGAGCCGCCGCCGGACCCTCTCGGCGACGTCATCGCCGAGACCGTGCTCGACCTCATACCGCCCACCGAAGTGGAGTTGCTGTACACGGCCGCGGGCGCTCCGGCACCCGAACCGTCGGACGGCTGGGCATCGGCAACGGCGCAAGGGCCTCCGGGATGGCAGTTGACGCTGATCGTGCGGCCCGGCGAGCGTGTCGCGCCGCTGCTCGGCTCGCAGCCCACGTTCAAGGAACTCCAGTCGATCCTGCCGGCGGCGATGCTCCAGGCCGCCGCGCCGTTGCGCGCACGTGAGCGCGTCGAAGAGCCACCGCGCGCGCTCGGTTCGTTCGAGCAGCGCCTGTATCGCGACTCCGCTGCCGCGGCCGTGCTCGCGGCATATGTCTGCACGCACATCGGCTGCGGTGACCTGAGGACTCTCATCGAGGACACGATCGAGTTCCTCGTCGAACTCGGCGGCACGCGCGTCGAATCGCACGATCTCACCCACGGCGTCGTCATCACCGACATCTTCCGCGAGCCGCCACGGCTTCCCGTGCGGTATCCGGTCGATGTGAAGGTCGCGAAGCGCGCACCGCTGCTCTTCGACGGGCAGCGCGCGGTGTTGATCGTCGATCTCGAGGGGCACGCCCGCACCGAGATCCAACGTCACCGCCTCGACCGATTCGCCAAGCCCGGGGCCGAGCCCGTCACGCTCGACGGGCTACCCGAGGCCGGTTCACTCGTCGCCGCCGCGACGCGCGTGGTCGGCGGACTCGGCTTGTTCCTGCGTGCCGATCGGAGCGTCTGGGCGTTCGTCGACGGTCGGCCGCTCATCGTGCGCCGAGGTGAGCGTTGGATCGGCTTCCCGCTCCTGCTCGCGGAGTCGTTGGCGGGCATCGGCGGGGGTGCGGCGGCGGAGATGGTTGCCGACGCGGCGTTCGCGATCTCCGCGCAGCCCCACGGCGCGATTCTGGCGATCGTCGACGATGCTTCCGTGCTCGACGGCATCGTGCCGCTCAAGGACCGGTTCGACCTCCGCGACGACCTCGACCCCGCCGGGATGCGCATCGAGACGCGCCTCCACCACCTGATCGACGCGGAGCAACTCGACGATCAGACCCTCGCGCGCCTCGCGACGCTCGACGGTGCCACGGTCCTGGACCGCAGCGGGAGGCTGCTCGCGTACGGCGCGGTGGTGTCGAGCTTCGACAGCCAGCACGAGGGCGCCCGAACCGCGGCGGCGAGAACCTTGTCGGAGGTCGCGCGTGTCGTCGTCATGGTGTCCGTCGACGGCGACATCACGATCTTCCGCAACGGCACCGCGGTGGTGACGCTCCTTCGGGGAACGGGCGTCTCGATCGCGTAACCGCTGCGGATCGCACCCCATTGCGGATGTGCTTCCCTTGTGGAGGCTCCGGTATCGAAGCAACACCACCGTGATGAGGGAGGGGAGCGAGCATGGCCGCCGTCGCCGGTCATCGCCTGAGCGTCGACGAACGACGAGCCGCAGGTCGGGACGCGCGCACGTTGGTTCCGCGTCCGACCCAGGCCGACTGGGAGCCGGCGACGGACCGACCGGATCCGGTCGGCCTCCTCGTGGATCAGGACGCCGCTCGCGAGCCCGATCTCGTCCCGGTGCGCCATGGTCGCATGGCGATGTCGCCGCTGGCGTTCTACCGCGGCGCGGCGAGGATCATGGCGACCGACTTGAAGGACACACCCCGCGCCGGGCTCGAGGTCCAGTTGTGCGGAGACGCGCATCTTTCGAACTTCGGCGTGTTCGCGTCGCCGGAGCGCACACTCGTGTTCGACGTCAACGACTTCGACGAGACGTTGCGCGGCCCGTTCGAGTACGACGTGAAGCGTCTCGCCACGAGCTTCGTGGTAGCGGCGCGTGCGAACGGAATGAGCGACGCCGAGAACAACGTCGTGACGACGACGGTGGTGACGGCCTATCGACACGCGATGCGTTCGTTCGCCGAGATGGGCACCTTGGCCGTCTGGTACGCGCAACTGCCCGCGCAACGGATCCTCGAGGTCGCGCGTGGACTGGCCACCAAGCCGAGACAGCGCAGGGAACTGCGAGAAGGCGAGAAAGAACTGCAGAAGGCCCAGACCCGCGACAGCCTCCAAGCGCTGTCGAAGCTGTGTGAGACCGGCGGCGACCGGTATCGAATCGTGAGCAGGCCGCCGCTCGTCGTCCCGCTGCGCGACATCGCACGCACCGACGGGTTCGACCCCGTCGAGGTCGAGAAGGCGCTGCGCAAGGTGTTCGCCGCCTACCGCACGACGCTCGACGCCGAACGTCGAGAGCTGCTCCAGCGCTTCGTGCTGGTCGACGTGGCGCGCAAGGTCGTCGGTGTCGGCAGCGTCGGCACGCGTGACTACATCGCCCTGCTTGAGGGACGTGACCGCCAGGACCCGCTCTTCCTCCAGGTGAAGGAGGCGACGGCCTCGGTGCTCGAGGAGCACCTACCGCCGAGCCGCTATCGCAACCACGGCGAACGGGTCGTACGCGGCCAACGACTGATGCAGGCGGCGAGCGACATCTTCCTCGGCTGGACGATGGGACCGGGCGACGGCCGTCACTACTACTGGCGACAACTGCGCGACATGAAGGGCTCGGTGCCCGTCGACCAACTCTCGCTGGACGGCCTCACCGTCTACGCCGAGGCGTGCGGCTGGACGCTTGCCCGCGCCCACGCCCGGTCCGGCGACCCGGTCGCGATCGCGACCTACCTCGGCAAGCGCGACTCGTTCGACCGGGCCGTCGCCGGCTTCGCCCACCGCTACGCGGACCAGAACCAGCGCGACTACGAGGCGTTCGTGGACGCGATCCGCTCGGGCGCCATCGCAGCTGTCGAAGGGGTATGACTCGACGACTTTCATGCCGCGCGATGGCGGGGGGCCGGGTTCATGCCGGAGCGTGATGAGCCGGGCTGTCCACGCTTGTTACCTGGGGGAATTGGGTTTAGCGTTCGGCTAGGTCACGGGGAGGTTGTGGCCTATGGGTGGGCGATGCGGCGAGGTGGGGCGGGGGCGCTCAGCTCGGGCGGGTCGCTCGCGCGTACGTCTTCTCGCGGGCAGCGTGTGCCTCGGACTGTCTCTGTTGGTGGTACTCGCTCGGATCTGGTCAGCCGGTCCGGCTTTCGCGCTCGACATCGGTTCGGCGTCGTTTCCGATCGATTCCGTGACTGCGGAGAGTCCGCCCGGCTGTTCGGGGTTGCACAGTGGTGACCGGTTCGACTGGCAGGGCTACTCGGCGCCCAACGCGACCTACGGTCCCGCCCCAGGCGAAGGATGGGCCAGCGTGTCGCCCGTCGGTGCCGCGAATTCCGAGATCTTCGCCTGGGACGCTGCCGCGCAAGGCTCCGGATGGGCGGCGACGGGACGCGAGACCACCAACTTCGCCAACAACTTCACGCAGTTCAGCTCGGACGCGGTCGCTCAGAGCCAAGCGCGGATCTCGCTGAGTACCGCGGGTGGAAACGGGTCGTTCCAATTCCCGATCGGCGCGAGAGCGGGTGCTCAACCGTGCACGTTCAATCTGGTCTTCTCTCGGGCAGGGTCGTCGGACACCGCGGCTCCACCGACCTCCGCGGAGACCGCGGTGCCAGTTCCCGCTCCGACCCAGCAGTCGTCGGAGACGACGGCCACCTCGGCCCCGCCGACGTCCGACACGTCCGCAAGTTCCGCTCCGACAACCTCTGACACGTCACAGCCCGCGACGTCCGATACGAGCACCGACTCGACCACGATCGACACGGCCGGCACGTCGTCGGACAGTGGTGGTGGAGGCGGCCTCGGTATCGGGAACAAGTTCGGTCTCGTCCTTCTCGGCTTGATTCCTATGGGTGTCGGCGGCGGGGCGCTGGTCCAGTACCGGCGCCGGAGAACGTCCGGACCTTCCGACGAGCAGCTGCTGGCCCGGCAGAACGAGAGCTGCGCCAGGCTGCAGAGTTGGCAGAGCCTGCTGAAAGGGTCTCAAGAGCAGGTCGCGTGGGACGAAGCTGAGGCCGAAGCGCTCGGCGCCGAGATCACCGTGACGTATCGCGCCATCAGCGACGAGGTGAACCGGATGCTGTCTTGGCGGTATGTCCAGTGGGCAGCGTTGAATGGCCTGTCCCTATATGTGCTTGGCAAGGCCCTAGCGCAACGCGTCCTCAGCGCGGCGGTCGCCGCCGGGGACAAGGCCGTCGCGGCAGCTGCGGCGAACCAAGTCAAGGAGCTGGTTCGCAAGCAGGCGGAGCAACAGGCGCAGAAGCTCACGTTCGAACTCATGAGTCTGCTCGCCGCGCTCGGGCCTGCGGCGAAGAAGGCGGAACAGGAAGGGGAGAGCTTTTTCGGTGTCGATCCGATCGGTGACGTCCGCCGCTGGGCCGACGCGATGCGCCAACACTTTGACGCGTATTTCACGGACAAGCTCAACGACCTGAAGGAGCGAACCGCGGCGGACAGAGCGACTCTTACGGAGGACCAGGCAATTGTCGATCAGGCTCGTGCCGCGCTTGCTGAGGCCGAGGCCGAGCTGGATCGGCGCCAGGTTAGTTACGCGAAGTGCGTCCCCTAGCGAGGAGGGCCGCGATGACAGAGCCGGCGACGCTCATCGGGTGGGCCGCGGATCTCGGCCTGCGGGCGCGCGAGTTGCCTGAGAACCGTGGCATCGCGGTCACGTCGCCCAGCGACCGGGCGATCACACTCACCGTCGCTCGCGCCGGGCCGGGGCGGTGGGAGATTGTCAGCGAGCGCTCGATCGTCTTACCCCAACCGCCTCAATCCGCGGACGGCCACGTACTCGTGCGGGCCGCTGATCTGGCACCGCTCGTGCACGACCTCGCGTGCATGCTCCCGGTCGTCCGCGCCGAGACGGTCGAGCGCAGCGGTGCCGTTGACGTCACCGTCAGTGCAGCGCTGTTCGACGCCGGGCTGAGCCAGCAAGCCTTCGCGGTCACGATGTCATCGGTTCTCAAGACGATCGAAGGCTGCGACCGCCTCGGTGCCAAGCTCGGGGAGCTCCACGCGGCAGCGGCGGAAGCGCGCGGCGCGATCCACGAGGAGCTCGAGATCGATCGTGCGCGCATGTTCGGTGCGGCGGACGACTTGGCCAGATCGACGGCCGTTCCAAGCGACACGTCCACCGCGCCCATGGAATCGAGCGGTCCGGAAACGATGCCGACACCGGCGATGGCCAACGCTTCGAGCGCGGGAGAAGCGGACGAGCGGTCGGTCGGCCTCCCCGCCGGCGAGTTCTGGTTCTACGTCGACAGCGAACAGCGGCTCGAGTCCGGCGGTGAGGGGTCGCAACCGGTCGCGCTCCTCGAGCCGGGCAACTGGTACCGCGCGTTGCGCGCCGACGGTGCGGTCGTGCGAGCGACGGACGAGCACGGCAACGAAGGCTGGGTGGCGGCCGATGCCGTACGCCCGGCGTAGACCGCGTGCGGCCCAACCGGCACGGATCAGGCGATGAGCACTCCGCAGCCACCCGACCAACCGCCGTCAGGTCCACCGGCGCGACCCTCCGGTCGACCGAACACGCCACCGCCGCGGTCACCGGTGGGACCGTCGGGGCGCCCTACTCGGCCACCTCCAGCACGCGCGGCTCCCCCTCGAGGGCGCGCATCGGAGGCGCCGACGCCCTCGACACCGTGGGAATCGCCCGCAGGAGTTGCGCATACAGCGCGCCGCCGGGTGCGAACGCAGACCGTCGCGCTCGCCGCCGGCCTTGTGCTGGTTATCGGCATCGTGATCGCGGTCCTGGCCACGCGAGGCGGTGGGGGCGGCGGATCCGGCGTCGCGGCGACCCACCCACCGACGAGCACCTCGCGAGGGGAAGCCACTCCCTCGAGCGCTCTCGCCACATCCGCGGCACCTGCCGCGCTGGAACAAGCGCTCCTGCGGACCGCGTACCCGCCCGAACTCTTCCCGCCTGGCTGGGGTTACCAGGCCACGTGGGCGGACGGACACTTGAGCGACGGACCCGCGCCGTTCCTCCCTGCGGAGCCGGGCGACCCGTTTCACTTCGTCGGCCACGCGCTCATCGGCTTCCAATCGACCACCCAGCCCAGCCGCCAACTCGTTCTCGACTTCGAAGTGCTGGGCGATAACCAGGGCGCCGAAGCACTCGTCGCCGCGGTCAACAGCGGCTCCGGGGCCGCCAGCAACGGTGGCGTCAACTGCACACTGCCCAGCGCGCAATCGCTGCGGATCGGCTACTGCCAACAACGCGTCGACAACACCGTCATCGTCGCCGCGCCCGATGCGCAGCTCAGCTACGCACAACAGGTCGCGGACACCGACACGTTCTTGGCGCACGCGCAGACCTACCTTTCGCGCGTCAAGGTGACCATCGGCTAGCAACCGTGGATTGTGTCAACGGTTTGTGGGGTCGCGTTGAGGTGGGCAGGCGCTGACCTGCCGCTCAACCATTTGGGCGCAGGCCGCGGGCAGGCCGCGGGAGGTCGCAAAACAACGGGATACGACGCGAACCGAGCGGGTGACGGGAATCGAACCCGCGTTCTCAGCTTGGGAAGCTGATGTTCTGCCGCTGAACTACACCCGCGAGG
>CAZJSY010000055.1:0-19384 GCA_964548555.1 uncultured Burkholderiales bacterium | reverse complement strand
CGCCGGAGAACACGTCGACGCACGCGGCCTCCTTCGCGAGCAGGCCGGCGTTGCGGTACGCCGCACACGTGACGAGCTGGCCGAGACGGATGGACGCCGTGACCTGCGCGATCGCGGCAAGCGTCGTGAACGCCTCGAACACGTGCGTCGGCTCTCTCCGTGGGACCGTCTCGACATGGTCGTAGACCCACAGGTGGTCGTAGCCGGCGCGCTCCGCGAGCTGCGCGATCTGCTTCGAGCGATCCCACGCGCTCGCCGCGTCAATTCCGCTGTACTCGAGCTTCCATCCCTGCGGGACGAACGCTCCGTACTTGATCGGAGTGCGCGTCACCCGCCGCCTCCGGCCGGGCGGGGCTCGGCGAACTGCCACCACTGCACCTCGACCATCATCGGCAGCAGATATCGGATGTAGCAGCTCGTGATCGACAACATTCCGTGATCGTCGACGTGCTTGTCGATGATGTCGACGCGGTCGTCCTTCGCCTGATACGCCTTGGCCCGCTCGAGGATGCCGTCGAAGTCGCCTTCGTCGTACACCGCGATCCCGTAGTGGTCGAGCCTCGGACACGTCATCGGCGGGTCATCGGCGATGAGGAACACGAACTGGTCGATCTGGTACGCGCCGAACACGAGCTTCTTGCCGTCGACGGTCTCGGTGGGCAGCTCCTGCCAACCGAACACGCTGCCGTAGAAATCGGTGAGCAGCTTGCGCCCGCCGGCGTCGAGCAGGTCCGAAGGCACGCTCATGGCGACGTGGTTGAACTGCGGCTTCCTCGTCCAGGTGATGCTCATGCCTACTCCCCCCTCCGGCTCGGTGCGATGAGCACCTTGGCCGGGATCTCGCCGCTGCCGAGTCGTTCGATCGCGTCGAACAGACCTTCGAGCGGCACGTCGTACGGTTCGACGAGCTCGTCTCGTGGAAAGCCGGGCGACGCGAGCAACGACAGCGCGGCTTCGAAACCGTCGCCGTCGTAACAGAACGCGCCGGTGACGACGAGCTCGTTCAAGAGGATCCGGTTCGGGTCGAGGCGTGGCGGTTTGATGCCCGCACCGACGAGGACGAGCGTGCCGGTCCGCTTCAGTTGACTCAACGCGGTCTCCATCGCGCGCGCGTTCCCGGAGCATTCGAGCGCGACGTCGAACGGCTCGTCGACGAGATAGTTGGGTGACGGCGGCGGCACGAGCTCGTCCGGTTCCACCGTGCGTGCGCCGAGCCGTTCGCATAGTGCGCGCCGAACCGCCGACGGCTCGCTCACGACGACGTCGGTGACGCCTTTCGCGATGAGAGCCGCGACCGTGAGCGACCCGATCGGACCCGCGCCGGTGACGAGGGCGCGCTGGCCCGGCTTCACGCCGCTGCGCGTGATGCCGTGCAGCGCGACGGCGAGCGGCTCGGCGAGCGCGGCGTGACGCAACGACACGCCGTCGGGTACGCGCAGGAGCTCGGCTTCGTGCACCTTCACGAAGTCGGCGAACGCGCCCTGGAAGCTGTTGCCCTCCCCCACTGCACCACGACCCGCGCACAACGACGGCCGTCCGGCGAGGCAGAACTCGCACTCGCCGCAGCGGACCGACGGACCGCCGACCACCTCGTCGCCGGCCCGCCAGGCCGTCACCGCATCGCCGACCGCGATGACGCGTCCGGAGAACTCGTGACCGCCGATGCTGTCGGTCGCTCCCCAGCCTTCGAGCACGTGATGGATGTCGGATCCGCACACCCCGCAGTGGCTGACCTCGAGGAGGACATCGTTCGGACCGAGGTCGGGCGTCGGTCGCTCTTCCACGTCGAGGCGGCGGTCGCCCTTGTAGACCGCAGCTCGCATCGTTGCCGGCAACGTCGTCATCAGGGCAGTGTGGCGAGAACCTGACACGGGCGTCAAGGTTCGCGGGCTGCGGGGGACTCCCACGCGCTGCCGGTCAACCCGCGGCGAGCTGCGTGAGCGACAGCGTGTTGCCGTCGGGGTCCTTGAACCAGGCGACGAGGTCGCCGCCGGGCGCGGTCCAGACGCCACGCTCGTCCTGACCCATGTCCTCGAAGCGTTCGAACGCGACACCCCGGTCGGAGAGGGCGTCGATCGTGTCCGCGATGTCGTCGACGAGCCATCCGAGCATCGTGTAGTGCGCGGGGTGCAGCGCGTGGACGGCGACGACCCGCAGCACCGTGCCGTTGGCACTGAACGTGACGGCGTAGGCGTCCTCGTCGGTCACCGGGAGGCCCACCACGTCCCGGAAGTAGACGCGTGCGCGGTCGATGTCGGTGGTCGGGAGGAACGCGACCAGCTCGGCACGATCGAGTGGTGCCACGAGGACCGAGCGTACGACGGGGACCGATGGCGCGCTACGAGCGGGGCAGGCCGAGCACCCGCTCCCCGATGATGTTGCGCTGGATCTCGCTCGTGCCGCCCGGGATCGTCGCGCTGAACGATCGCAACCATTGGACCATCCACGAGCCCGGTCTCCACAAGAGCGGGCCGAGGCGGGCGGTGTCGACCGCGCGCGCGCCCAGCGCGTCGGCGCCGGCTTGCAGACACTTCTGGACCGTCTCGCTGCCGTAGAGCTTGAGGAGCGAGTGCTCGGGCGACGAGCGTCCGCGCATGAACTTCGAGAAACCCCGATAGCCCATGAGCATGAGCGCCTGCGCGTCGATGGCGAAGCCCGCGACTTCGTCGCGGAAGGCGGGGTCCTCACGCAAGGGGCGTCCATCGGGCCCGGGCTCGGCACCCAGCGCGACGAGCGCCCGCACCGATCGATCCGCGATGTACGCGTAGTCGATCCACAGCATCGCCCGCTCGTGCGCGAGCGATCCCTGGGTGATCGGCCAACCCTTGTGCAGCTCGCCGAGCAGGTTCTCGCGCGGTACGAGCACGTCGGTGAAGAACACTTCGTTGAAGTCGAGGTAGTCGGGCTCGCTGAGCTCGGGGAACGGCCGGACCTGGATCCCGGGCGACTTCATGTCGATGATGAGCGCGCTGATGCCCTTGTGCTTCGGCGCGTCGGGGTCGGTGCGCACGAAGCACAGACACCAGTCGGCGTGGTGCGCGCCCGACGTCCACACCTTCTGGCCGTTCACGACGAAGTGGTCGCCGTCGAGCGTGGCACGCGTGCGAAGGCTCGCGAGGTCGCTTCCCGCGTTCGGCTCGCTCATACCGAGGCACCACGCGATCTCGGCCCGCAGCGTCGGGACGAGGAACTGTTCGCGTTGCGCGTCGGTGCCGTAGTCGCGGATCGACGGGGCGATGATGCCGAGACCCTGCGGGTTCATGCTGCGGGGTATCTCCCGCTTCGACATCTCCTCGAAGTAGATCATCTGCTCCGTGGGCGTCGCGTTGCGACCACCGAGCTCGGGGGGCCAACCCGGCACGAGCCAGCCCGCGTCGAACAGTGTCCGCTGCCACTCGCGAGCCCAGTCGGTCAGGTGCGCGCTGGAGAGCTTCGGTCTCCGGAGCACCTCTTCGGGCGGGACGTTCGCCTCGAGCCAGGCGATGAACTCGGCGCGGAACGCCTCCTCGGCGTCGCCGTAGCGCAGTCGCATGGCCCGCACGTTACTCGCTAGCCTGACGCCCCCGTCAGTCTTCGTCAGGACGGTGCGGTGCCGGAGCGCTGGCGAGTGCCGGCACTCGCCAGCGAACGAACGACGCGGGCGGCGCAGGGCGACCGCCGGAGCCCTGCAGCGAGGGAGTGAGTGAGACAAGCATGGACTTCGAGTTTTCCGAGGACCAGGAGCTGCTGCGCGCGACCGTGCGCCGGTATCTGGCCGAGCGCGCGCCGCTCGCTCCCTTCGTGCGCTCGCAGCTCGACGACCCTCGTGGCACGGGCGACGACGTGTGGCGTGGCCTCGCCGGGCTCGGGGTCGCGGGATTGCTCGTGCCCGAGGAGCACGGCGGCGCAGGCATGGGAATGGTCGACGCCGCGGTCGTGCTCGAGGAGATCGGACGGGCGTTGTACCCGGGTCCGTACGCGTCGTCGGCCGTCGGTGGAGCCAGTCTCGTCATGCTGGCCGGATCACCCCGTGAGCACTCGTTCCTCTTGCCGGGTCTCGCATCGGGCGAGACGATCGGCGCCGTCGCGCTGCTCGAGCCCGGGCAGCGCTACGACTGGCGCACGCCGGGGACATCGGCGAAACGGTCAGGTGAGCAGTACGAGCTGCACGGCACCAAGGTGCACGTCGCCGACGCGGCCGCGGCGAACCTGCTGCTCGTCACCGCGAGCGACGATGCGGGGCTGGGCGTGTACGCGATCGACACGCGCGATGGCGGTGTGGCGGTCGAATCGACGCCGAGCGTCGACGGCACCCGCAAGGAGGCGACGGTTCGTCTCGAGGGCGCGAGCGGGTGGCGGCTCGGAACCGACGACGGCTCGGCCGCGGCCGCCGAGGTGGTCGACCGGCTCGGCGTGGCCGCCGTGGTCGACGGCGTGGGTGCGTCGAGCAGGGCGCTCGAGCTCGCCGTCGAGTACGCGAAGGAGCGGGTGCAGTTCGACCGTCCGATCGGATCGTTCCAGGCGGTCCAGCACCTGTGTGCGGACATGCTGCGGGCCGTCGAGCTCGCACGTGCGGGCGCGTACTACGCGTGCTGGGCGGCGGACGCGGCCGACCGGCGCGAGCGACACCGCGCCGCGACGATGGCGAAGGCGTTCGCGTCCGACGAGCTGTACCGGGTGGGCGCGAACGCGGTGCAGGTGTTCGGCGGCATCGGCTTCACGTGGGAGCACGACATCCACCTCTATCTGAAGCGCCTGATGTCGTTGCAGCGGATCGGCGGCGGCTCCGACGAACACCTCGAAGCCCTCGCCCGCATCGTCCTCGACTGACGCAGCTTGTGTGGTTTGACGGCGCTATGCGCCCTCAATCCACACAAGGTCGAGCGGGTTGACTGTCACAGGCTCGTGGTCCACTCCCCCTATGCATGGACGCAGCCAAATCGATCGGGCAATCGCAACCGTTGCACGGAAGCAGCTCGGCCTCTTCACACGCCGGCAGGCGCTCAGTCTGGGCGTGACGGTCGATGCCGTCACGTGGAGGCTCGAACGAGGCCGGTGGGAGATCGTCCGACCCTACGTGTACCGCGTCGCGGGAACACCGAGTAGCTGGGAACACGAGCTGCTGGCCGCCTGTCTGGCGACGTCGGCCACCGCGGTCGCGTCACACCGTGCCGCCGCGGCCCTTTGGCAGTTGCCGGGCATGGAGCCGGGCCCTCTCGAGGTCATGGTGGACCGTGAGCGTTGGCACCGGCTGCCCGGAGTGACGTGCCACCAGTCGGTCGAGCTCTCGTCGTCGGAGCGAACGAGTGTCCGGGCGGTTCCCGTCACCACGATCGAACGGACCGTATTCGACCTCGCCCGATACCTGACGATCCCGCGTCTCGAGGAAGCCGTCGATGACGCGCTCCGGCGCGGCCTGACGACGATGGAGCATCTCATCGAGCAGTTCGGCAACTTTGCCAGGCCCGGTCGCCGCGGGCTGAAGCGCATCCGTGCCGTGCTCGCGATGCGGGACCCCGCTGCTGCGCTACCGGAGAGCGTCCAGGAGCGGCGGCTGGTGCGACTCCTGGAGCGCCACGGTCTGGCGCGACCGACTCTGCAGTTCGAGATTCGTGATGGGAACCGGGTGCTCGCCCGTGTCGACGCGGCGTATCCCGATCGACGGATCGCCATCGAATACGACAGCTACATGTTCCATGGCGGGCGTCGAAAGCACGAGGTCGATCTGGCACGGCGCAACCGTCTCGAGGCGCTCGGCTGGCGAGTGCTCCACGCGACTGCCGCCGACATCCGCGACGGCGACGACCTGTGCAAGGCCATCAGGGCCGCCCTCGGAAGAACCGACGCCAGCTTGTGTGGATGACAGGCATAGAGCGCCGTCATTCCACACAAGGTTGGTCGTCAGGGGCGGCGGGTGAGGAGGAAGCAGCCGCAGGTGTTGCCTCCTCCGGCTGCGGCGAGCGCGACCTCCGGCTCGCCGGCAACCTGCCGGTCCCCGCCTTCGCCCCACAACTGGACGCACGCCTCGTGCAGGAACCCGTAGCCGTGGAGCCGCCCGGCGGAGAGCTGGCCGCCATGAGTGTTCAACGGCAGCTCGCCGTCGCGGGCGATGCGCTGACCGCCCTCGATGAACGGACCGCCCTCCCCCACCTTGCAGAACCCGAGCGCCTCGAGCCAGCTGAGCGTGATGAAGCTGAATCCGTCGTAGAGCTCGACGAGCTGCACGTCGTCAGGCTTCAGGTCCGTGCGCGTCCACAGGTCGGCGCCCGCGTCGCGGTTCGCCATCGTGGTGAGGTCGTCGAATTGGTCCCACGACGGACGGCCGCGCAGGGCGCTGCCCACCGACTCCACCTGGATCGGCTGCTTGCGACAGTCGGCCGCGGCGTCGGCGCGCGACACGATCACCGCGGTCGCTCCGTCGCACGGAACGTCGCAGTCGTACAGACCGAACGGCGTCGAGATCATGCGCGCGGCGAGGTAGTCGTCGAGCGACATCGGCTCGGTGTAGATGGCCTTCGGGTTCAGCGCCGCGTTCTTCCGCGCGTTGACCGCGATCTGGCCGAGCTGCTCGCGCGTCGTGCCGTAGCGGTCGAAGTGCGCCTGGGCGAACATCGCGATCCAGATCGCCGCCGACGGAGCGGAGAACGGCAACGTCCACTGTGTGAACCCGCCCACGCGCGGTATCCCGCCGCCGCCTCCTCCACCGCCGGGCATCGTCGACGAACGTCCCTTCGACCCCTGCGCGCTCCCTTCGAACACGCTGCGGAAGCACACGACATGGGTGGCCAAGCCCATCGCGACCGCGGCACACGCGTTGATCACCGAGCCCAGCTGACCCGACGTCTCCACCCCACTGCCGTACCAACCGACCGACAGACGCAGCGCGTCGATCACGTCGTACGCACCTGCACCCGAGAACCCCGGCGGCGTACCCATCGGCCCCGGGTACGTCGACAGGCCGTCGATGTCGGCGACGGTCAGGCCCGCATCGTCGATCGCCGCGAGACACGCGTCGAGCGTGAGCTCCAACGGATCGCGGAAGAGCCGCCGCCCGATCTCTGACTGACCGATTCCGGTGATGCAGACCTCACTGTGTTGCGCGGCTCCGAACGTCACGTCAGCGTGCCTCCCGGCCGTGGCTCGCATCCGCGCGCGGCTCGAACAGTGGGAGGTAGACGTCGTCGGGCTCGTCGGGATGACGTTCGAACAGGACCTGCACCGGCATGCCGCTGGAGACGTCGTCAGGCGCGCAGTTGACGACGTTGGTCGTGAGCCGAACGTCGGGTTGTTCCTCGATCTCGACGATCGCAACGACGTACGGCAGTTCGGGGCCGGGCATCCACGGCTGGTGGTTGATCGAGTACGTCGCGACGGTCGCGCGTCCCGACACCGCCTCGGGCTTCAGGTTCTTCGAATGATCCTTGGGACAGATCGGCTGCGGCGGATGGATGTAGACGCCGCAGTCCTGGCAGCGAAGGAACCGCAGACGGCCGTCGGCGCCGGACGTCCAGAAGAAGCGGTTGCCGTCGTCGAGCTTCGGCAGGATGCGGAACGGGACGTCGGTCGTCTCGTCGGTCGTGTCCGGCATGTGCTCAGTCGGCCTCCGCTTCGGGGGCGGCGTCGAAACCTTGCCGAGCCGAGGGAATCGCCTCGACCGCAGGCAGGAGGCCGAAGCTCGGGATGGTGAGCATGATCGACCCGAGCACCTCCTCCCACGTGGCACCCACCTCGCGGGCGAGCATGGCGTGCCGTTCGATCCCCGGAGGGTTGCGACGGATGACCGTGCAGGCGAGACGGATCAGCTCGTGCGTCTTGCGGTCGGGGGCCTGCAGCGAGTCGATCTGGGCCATGTAGGAGTTCTGCGCGGCATGTAAGGCCGGGAACACCTCGTGCAGCGGTCCCTCGAAGGGAAAGTTGAAGTCGTCATAGTTGCTGCTCATTGCGGTGACCTCCCGGGCGCGGCCGGGCCACGATACCGATCGACACACGGGCCGCGACGCCCCTCACGACGGGTTCACGCGGCCGGGCGGAACAACGGCAGCGTGACGTCCTCACTCGCCGGCCGGAAGGTCACCTCGAGCGGCATCCCGACGCGCAGCGAGCCGAACTCGCACTCGACGACGTTCGTCATGATGCGCGGACCCTCTTCGAGCTCGACGATCGCCGCGACATACGGCACGCGTTCGGGGAACGGAGGCAGGTCGTTCACGTGCACGACCGACCACGTGTAGAGGACGCCGCGGCCGGACGCCGCCACCCACGCAATGTCGTCGTGCCAGCAGACCTTGCAGAACGGCCGGGGATAGAACTGATACCGGCCGCACGTGCCGCAGCGCTGGATGAGCAGCTTGCCGTCGCGCGCGGCGTCCCAGAAGGGGCGCGTGTCGTTGTCGGGCGTGGGCAGGTCGAAGCGGACGGCCGGCCGCGACATCGGGATCGCGGCCCGCTCAGACCCGACTCGGCACCGCGGCGACGGCGTCGCCCTGGAGCTTCGACTCGCCCTCCTGGTTGACGACCTGGCACTCCAGGTCGACGAGGTGCTCGCCGCCTTCGTCGCGCTTGGCCTTCACCGTGATCTTCGTGGTGAGCGTCTCCCCGGGCCAGGTCTGCTTCGTGAAACGGACCTTGTAGCGCTTGAGGTTGCCCACGCCGACATAGTCGCTCAAGGCCTTTCCGAGGAGCCCGGCGGTGAACATGCCGTGGCCGAACACGCCCGGAAGCCCCGCCTCCTTCGCGGCGACCTCGTCGGTGTGCATCGGGTTGAAGTCGCCCGATGCACCCGCGTACATCACGAGATCCGTGCGGGTGAGCGTGTGCGCGAACTCGGGGGCTTCGTCGCCCTCCTTGACGTCCTCGTAGAACAGCTTCTGCTCGGCCATCGCACACTCCTGAAGATCCCCGGGGCGCGGTCTCCGTCGCGGCACGCACAGCATCGTCCGCGTTCGGCGCCGCTGCGTCGTTTGCTACCCGTTCCCTGACATCGCTGTCAACTTTTCGCCCGCGAAGGTACTGTGCGCCGGCATGGGACCCGACTGGCCGTTGCGCAAGGTTCCCGAGGAGCTCGTTCGCCGCTACCACCGGGAGCGGCTCTGGACCGACGAGACGCTCGCCGACCTCGTGTGGGAGGGCCTCACCGCGGATCCGGCGCTGACGTTCCGGATCTGGTCGACGGTCCGCCCTGTACACACGACGATCGGCGACGTGCGCGACCGCGCGCAGCGTCTCGCCGGCGCGCTCGCGTCGCGGGGGTTCGGGCCGGCCGACGTCATCGCGTTCCAGATCCCGAACTGGATCGAGGCCGCGGTCACGTTCTACGGGGTCAGCATGCTCGGTGGTGTGCTCGTCCCGGTCGTCCACTTCTACGGACCCAAGGAGCTGCGCCACATCCTGCGCGAGTCGCGTGCGCGGGTGCTCCTGACGGCCGATCGCTTCGGTCACAGCGACTACCTCGCCGGGCTGGCGTCGATCCGTGCGGATCTCCCCGACCTCGAGCTCGTGGTCGTCGTCGGCGACACTCCCGCACCGCCCGACACGGTCCCGTTCGACGCGCTGCTCGAGCACGACCGTCTCGACCGTCCCCTTGCCGTCGACCCGGACGCGCCCTCGGTGGTCGGGTACACCTCGGGCACGACCGCGAACGCGAAGGGGGTCGTGCACACGCACCGCACGCTCGTCGCGGAACTCCACCAGATCCGGGAGATGAACGCGAACCCGATCCCGCGCGCCATGCTCGTCGGCGCGCCCGTCGGACATGCGATCGGCATGCAGGCCGGTCTGCTCAACCCGCTGCTCCGGGGCCTCTCGATTCACCTGACCGACGTATGGGATCCCGGAACCGTCCTCACCGAGATGCTCGAGGCGGAGCTCACCGCCGGCAGCGGGTCCACGTACTTCTTGCAGAGCCTGCTCGACCATCCGAGCTGCTCGCCACGCCATCACGAGCTCATGGGCGCCGTGGGGCTCGGTGGTTCGTCGGTACCGGCCGCGGTCGCCGAACGCGCCGAAGCCCTCGGCATCTCGATCACCCGCTCCTACGGCTCCACCGAGCATCCCTCGACGACGGGCGCGTCGCACGAGGAGCCGCGCGTCAAGCGCAACAACACCGACGGTCGTGCACTGCCCGGCGTCGATCTGCGCATCGTCGACGAGAACGGTCGCGACCTCGAGGCCGGCGTGGCCGGCGAGGTCTGGAGCCGCGGCCCCGACCTGTGCGCGGGGTACGTCGACCCGACGCTCACCGACGCGGCCTTCGATCCGGAGGGTTGGTACGCGAGCGGCGACATCGGCATCCTCGACACCGACGGCTATCTCACGATCACCGACCGGAAGAAGGACATCATCATCCGCGGCGGCGAGAACATCAGCGCCGCGGAGGTCGAGGAGCAGTTGCTGCGCATGCCCGGCGTCGCCGAGGTCGCGGTCGTCGCCGCGCCCGACGCTCGTCTCGGAGAACACGTGTGCGCGTTCGTGCGGACCCGAGCCGGTGAGCAGGCGCCGACCGTCGCCGACGTGCGAGCTCACTTCGAGCGCGTCGGCCTGGCCCGGCAGAAGTGGCCGGAGGAGATCCGCGCCGTCGACGACTTGCCGCGAACGCCGTCGGGCAAGGTGAAGAAGTTCGTCCTGCGCGATCAGTTGCGCAGCGAGGGCAACGGCTGACCGCTACGGGTCGCGAGGCAGGCCGAGCAGACGCTCGGCGATCACGTTGCGTTGCACATCCGTGGTACCGCCCGCGATCGTGAGACAGCGGTTGAACAAGAAGCCGTGGATCCACATCTGCGTGTCGTCGTCGTGCATCGCGCCGGCGGACCCGAGCATCTCGAGGCCGACCTCCTGGACCCGCTGGTCGTGCTCCGCGCCGAGCAGCTTGCGCACCGCGGCTTCCGACCCGCTCGGGTCGGCGCCCGCGAGTGCTTTGACGGTGAGGCGGAACCCGAGCACCGCGAGCGCGTGCGCTTCGGATACGAGACCACCGACCTCGTCGAGGGCGACCTCGTGTTCGACCGCTCCGGTCTGACGCAAGAGGCGGAGCAGCCCCTCGACGCCGTAGCCGATCGACGAGCCGCTGCCCATGAAGACGCGCTCGTTCGCGAGCGTCGTGCGCGCGGCGCGCCATCCGTCGTTCTCACGACCCACCAGGCAGTCGTCGGGAACGAACACGTCGTTGAAGAACACCTCGTTGAACCACGCCTCGCCGGTGAGCTCGCGCAGCGGGCGAATGTCGATGCCCTCCGTACGCATGTCGACCATGAAGCAGCTGATGCCGTCGTGCTTCGGGGCGTCGGGATTCGTGCGCGCCAGGCAGATGCCCCAGTCGGCCTCCCGCGCCATCGACGTCCACACCTTCTGCCCGTTGAGCACGAAGCCGCCCTCGACGCGCGTCGCGCGTGTCGTCAGGGACGCGAGGTCGGAGCCGGCACCCGGCTCGCTGAACAGCTGGCACCAGTTGAGCTCCCCCCGGAGCGTCGGCATGATCCAGCGTTCCTGTTGCTCGGGCGTGCCGTAGACGATCAGGTTGGGCAGCGCCCACGCGCCGACCGCGATGGATGGCAGACGGATCTTCGCTGCACGCATCTCTTCGGCGATGATCAACTGCTCGAGCGCGCTCGCGTCGCGACCCCACGGCTTGGGCCAGTTCGCCACGACGTAGCCGGCTTCCGCGAGCCGCGTGCGTTGCTCCTGCGGGTCGAGCTGCTTCACCTCCGCGAGGAATGCGCGCAGCTCCTCGCGTACCGCCTCCGCTTCGGGAGGCAGCGCGACCGTCAGCGTGCGACGCGCGCCGTCGAGTGCGAGACGCGCCGCACGCACGCGCCATTCCGACGAGGGTCCGAGCAACTGACGGGTCACGAGCGCACGGCGAAGGTACATGTGCGCATCGTGCTCCCACGTGAAGCCGATCCCGCCGTGGTTCTGGATGCAGTCCTTGGCGCAACGCACGAACGCGTCGATCGCGAGGCCCGCGGCTGCGCTTGCCGTGAGCGGTGCGACGTCGGCCTCGTCGACCGCACGCGCCGCGTCCCACGTCGCCGCACGGGCGAGCTCGGTCGTGGCGAGCATGTCGGAACAGCGGTGTTTGGGTCCCTGGAACTGGCCGATGGGCCGGCCGAACTGCTCGCGCACCTTGGCGTAGTCGGCGGACGCGTCGACGCACCACTGCGACCCACCGGTGGCCTCGGCCGCGAACAACACGGCCGCGAGATCCCGCACGCGCGCCGCGTCGAGGTCGGTCAACACCCGCTGCTTCGGCACGACCGCGCCGTCGACTGCGACCTCCGCCGCCCGCCGTGTGAGGTCGACGCTCGGAACCTCGCGCGCGCTGAACTCGCCCTCGACGAGGACGCACCAGCGGTCGCCGGTCGGCACGACGAGGAGCTGTGCAAGATCGCCGGAAACCACCGGCTTCAACGTGCCCGACACGCGCAGCCCGTCACCCGCTTCCTCTGCGTCGAGTGTGCCGCTCAACGCGACCGCGCCGACCGTCCTGCCCGACACCAAGCCCGGCACGAGATCGCGCGCGATCTCCTTGCCGGCGCTCTGCAGCAACGCCGACGCGAGGACCGTCGGCACGAGCGGACCGGGGGCGACGGCGCGGCCGAGCTCTTCGATGACGACGGCGAGCTCGGGAATGCCATATCCCTCACCGCCGTACGCCTCGTCGACGTGCAGGCCCAGCCAGCCCATCTCTGCGAGGTCGCTCCAGAACGGTGGGAGCGCCTCGGTGGTCGCGTCGAGCGCGGCGCGGGGCACGGACGGCGCGCAGTGCCGCTCGACCCAGCCGCGGACGGCGGCGTGGAGCGCCTCGTGTTCCTCCGTGATACCGATCGGCATCCGCCGATCCTAGGTCCGAACCCGACGCCGGCGTCAGGAAACTCCTGGCCGCCGACCTGCTCGCCGGCGGGCGTCGGACGCCTCAGACGATGCGTTCCCCGTCGCGACTGATGGTGATCGCCTGGGTGGGGCACCCCTGACCGGCAAGGATGATCTTCTCCTCGTCGGCCGCCTCCGGGTCGATCACGACCGCGATCCCGTCGTCGTCGAGGTCGAACACGCCCGGCGCCCAGAATCCGCAATTTCCGGAGCCCATGCAGGCGTCGCGGTTGATCTCGATCTTCAGGGTCACGGCGAAACCGTACCGCCGTCTGCGGCGTCCTACACGCGGCCCGCGACGTCGCGCGCCAGTGCGACGAGGGCGTCGGCTCTCGCGGCCGCGGTTCCGGTCGCGTTCGAGTACGACAGCGAGTACACGGTTGCCTGCTTCACGAACTGGACGTCGACGAGGCCCGCGGGACCGCCGCGGCTGACGAAGGCGCGCTCACCGATGCCCGCGAGGTCTTGCGCGTCGGGATGCTCGGCACGCGCGTAGTACTGCTCGTTGGGATAGATCCGGAACTGGAGCAGCTGACCCGAAGTCCCGTTGACGTCGTAGAAGCACATGGACGCCGCACCAATCGGACGCGCGGAGCTGGGAACCACCACGGTCGCCGGCTCGCCGAAGAAGCGTGTGGCATCGGCCGTGCTGAGGCGCTCGCATGCCACACCGGCCGCGAACTTCACTCCGCCCGTCGTGCTCGTCGTCGTGCTCGCGGCCTGACCGCCACCACCCGAGCACGCGGCGAGAACGACGACCAACACGAGGGATCCGATCATGGCGCCGGCGAGTCGTCTGTGCACGGCCGACGACCGTAGCGGGACCTCCGCACCGTCCCGCGGTCGCGCCCCACCCCTGGGGGGCGGGTCAGGGTGACAGGGCGAGGAACTCGTCGTAGCGGTCGGCGACCGCGCGCATCCACACCGAGTCGGGCTCGACACGCCGGCCGACGCGGGCCCAGCGCGACGCGTCCACCATCTGCTTCTCGAGGCCCAGTGCCATGCGCGCCAGGAACGCGGAGCCGAGTGCACCGCCTTCCGGTACGGCCACGCAGTCGACGGGCAGCCCGGTGCAGTCGGCGAGCGTCTGCACCCATTCGTCGTTGCGGATCCCCCCGCCGGTCGCGACGATCCGGCGCGGCTCGAGCACGCCGGCGTCACGAGCCGTGTCGAGCATGCGGCGCGCGACGAAGCCCGTCGCTTCGAGCACCGAGCGCCGCAACGCGGAAGCGTCGTGCGTGAGATCGAGGCGACCCAACGTGGCCCGCAACAAGTGGTCCTGGTACGGGACGCGCTCGCCGCGCGGATACGGCGCCCACACCGGCACGCGCCCCGGATCGGCGCGCCCCGTCGCCTCGGCGAGCCAGCTCGTCGCCCAGTTGACGAACAGTCCCCCGGCGTTGCTCGGGCCGCCGACGAGCATCTTCCCCGGTGTGGTGTGCGGGATCGAGAAGAGACCGGCAGGCGTGGTCTCGCTCGAGGTGACGCCCCAGAGGATGAGCGTCGTGCCGAGGATCACGATCACGTCGCCATCGGCGTCGGCACCGGCGACGATCTGCTCGGCGAGCGCGTCGATGCAGCCCGACGCGAGCACGGGCCCGTCCGCCCCGTCGACGCGTCCGCACTCCCATGCCGTAGGCACGAGCCGGGGCAACTGCGCGGTCGTGATGCCGAGCTCGACGGCGAGCTTCTCGTCCCAACCCGTCCAGTCGAAGAGGGGGTACGCGGTGGTCGCGGTCGACGTGTCGAGCACCGCGTCTCCGCTCAACGCGTGGTTCGCGACCGCTTGCGCGGGCCAGAAGCCCTTGGCGCCCGGGTACTCGTGGCGGAACCACTTCAGGAACTCGAGCAGCTCCCCCGACTCCGTCGGCATTCCCCTCACGGCCGTCTCGCCCCGGCCGCGCTCGTCACCGTAGAGCAGGCCCGGCACGCGCGGGATGCCGTCGGCATCGACAGCAGTGAGCGACGGGACCATGGCGGCGACGCTGACGGCGCGCGCGTTGACGTCACCGAGCTGCTCGAGCGCGCGTCGCGGCCCGCGGCGCCACGCCTCGTCGGCGTCGTGCTGCATCCGGTTCGGCGAGGGGATCTGTAGCTCGTGGGGGACGCGCGCCCACGCGACCACGTTGCCGTCGGCGTCGGCGGCGACCGCCTTGACCGAGCCCGTGCCGATGTCGATCCCGACCGTGACCTCGCTCACCCGTTCCCCCCGTCCGTTCCGCCGCGGCCGTCTTGACCGGCCCCGAGCGCGTCCAACACGTCGTCGTGCAGACGACCGTTCGTCGCGACCGCGGCGCCGCCGTCGATGCGGGTGACTCCCTGCAGATCGGTGAGCCGTCCGCCTGCCTCCTCGACGATCACCACCAAGGGCGCGACATCCCAGGGCGACAGACCCTCCGGCTCGACCGACACGTCGACCGCCCCTTCCGCGACGAGCACGTGCGACCAGAAGTCGCCGAACGCTCGCGTGCGCCAGCACCTGCGGGCGAGCGCGAGGAAGCGGTCGGACAGTCCGCACGCGTCGAAGTCGGCGATGCCGTCGTAGGACAGGTGTGCGTCCTCGAGCGCGTGCACCCGCGACACGCGGATCGGCTCGCCGTCGACGAACGCGCCCCCGCCCCGCACGGCCCACCACCGGTGGCGCAGCGCAGGAGCCGACACGACACCGACGTGCACCACGCCGTCGACCTCGAGCGCGAGCAACGTGGCCCACACGGGCAGGCCGCGCACGTAGCCCTTCGTGCCGTCGATTGGGTCGACGATCCAGCGCCGCCGGGAGCCCGCGCCGACTTCCGACATTCCGAGCTCCTCACCGAGGATCGCGTCGTCGGGACGGTCGCGCGCAAGCCGTTCGCGAACCGCTCGCTCGACCGCGCGGTCAGCTTCGGTGACCGGTGTCATGTCGGGCTTGGTCTCGACGACCAGATCGGTGGCGCGAAAGTGCGCCATCGTGATCGAGTCGGCGATGGCCGCGAGGTCGAGCGCAAGGGCGAGGTCGGGATCGATCGCGGGATGCTAGCGACGAGCGCGCGCCTGCGAGCTCTCCGTCAGGGCGCCGGAACCTCGATGACGGTCGCGGACCCCATGCCTCCACCCGCACACATGCTCGCGACGCCGTAGCCACCGCCCCGGCGACGCAGCTCGTAGAGGAGTGTGACGATCATGCGCGCTCCCGTGCACGCGACCGGGTGGCCCAGGCTGCAACCGCTGCCGTTGACGTTGACGATCTCGTGCGGGAAGCCGAGGATCCTGCTGGACGCGACGGCCATCGACGCGAAGGCCTCGTTGATCTCGACGAGCTCCACGTCGTCGACGCCGAGGCCCGCTCGCTTCAGCGCCTTCGGGATCGCGTGCGTCGGACCGAGGCCCGTCTCTGCCGGAGGCACGCCGGCCGAAGCCCACGAACGGATGATCGCGAGCGGCTCGAGCCCGTTCTCCTGTGCGTAGTCGGAGTCGACGATCACCATCGCCGCGCTGCCGTCGTTGAGGCCCGACGAGTTGCCGGCCGTGATGCTGAACCCGTCGATCTCGGGGTGCAGCGGGGGAAGTGACGCGAGCTTCTCGAGCGTCGTGTTGCGCCGCGGGTGCTCGTCGACCTGGAAGATCACCGTCTCGCCGTCGCGACGCTTCACCTCGATCGGGAAGATCTCCTCCTCCAGCCGACCTTCGTCGGTTGCACGCACCGCGCGCGTGTGCGACTCGTACGCCCAGTGGTCCATCTCTTCACGAGTGACGTTCGCCCGCTGCGCGGTGTTCCACCCCACCGTGATGGACATGTCGAAGGCCGGCGCCTCGGGCGTGTTCGGATGACTGGGCGACATCCATTGCTGCATCTCACCCGTGACCGGATCGCGCTTCGACGAGCTGGGTGACGTGGAGATCGACTCGGTGCCGCCGGCGATCACGACCTTGTCCATGCCCGCGCGGATGCTCGCGGCCCCGCTCTGGACCGCGGCCATCCCCGAGGCACAGTGCCGGTTGAGCGCGACGCCGGGCACGTTCGTGATCCCGAGCTCGATCGCCGTGTAGCGCGCGATGTCGCCACCGCCCTGCAGCACCTCGCCGAGCAGGATGTCGTCGACGTCGTCGGACGGGATGCCGGAGCGCTTCAGCGCCTCGCCGACCGAGTACCGCGCGAGGTCGAACGCGCTCACGTCGACGAGCGTTCCCTTGCGCGCCGTTCCGATGGCGGTGCGGGCAGCGGAGACGATGACGGCGTCGCCCATGGAGCTCTCCTCACGGGACTGGAGTCGGGATCCGCAGCTTACTCTGACACGCACGTCAGGCACGTTTGAGGCGTACCCTCGGGCGATGGCTCAGGGCCGGCCCCGGGTGATCGTCGTCGGAGCCGGGTTCGCGGGGCTCGCGGCGGTGAAATCCCTCGGGCGTTCGAGGGCCGACGTCGACATCGTCCTGTTCGACCGGCACAACTACAACACGTTCCAGCCGCTGCTGTACCAGGTCGCGACCGCGGGCCTCGAGGCGGGCGACGTCGGTCACCACATCCGCGGCATCATCCGGCCGTACCCCAATGCCGACCTGCTCGTCGAGACGGTCACGCATGTCGACCCCGACGCGCGCAAGGTCGTGCTCGGCTCCGGGGACACGATGACGTACGACGCGCTCGTCATCACCGCGGGGGCTCGCACCAACTATTTCGGCGTGTCGGGCGCGGACGAACACGCGATGCCGCTCTACACGCTGCCGGACGCGATTCGAGCCCGGAACCACATCCTGTCCTCGTTCGAGGCCGCCGAAGCGGACCCGTCGCTCGTCGAGGAAGGCGCGCTCACCTTCGTCGTCGTCGGCGGAGGTCCGACCGGGGTAGAGATCGCCGGTGCGCTGAGTGAGTTGTTCCGGTATGTGATACGCCGCGACTTCCGGCGCATCGATACAGCCCGGGCACGGATCGTGCTGCTCGAGATGACCGACCGCGTCCTCGCGTCGTTCCGCCCTCGTTCACAGGAGCATGCGCGCGAGCAGCTCGTCGCGCGGGGTGTGGAGTTGCGACTCGGTTCGCGCGTGACGAATATCGACAAGAACTTCGTGATGCTCGAATCGGGCGAGGTGATACCCACCCGAACCGTCATCTGGGCTGCGGGTGTCCAAGCCACCGACGTCGGCGACGACGCGTTCGAACGCACGAAGGGCGGCCGCATCGTCGTGAACCCCGACCTGTCGGTGCCCGGCCATCCGGACGTGTTCGTCGCGGGCGACCTCGCCGCGGCGACCGGGCGCGACGGCGAGCTGCTCCCCCAGGTCGCGCGACCCGCCATGGAGGAGGGCCAGCATGCGGCGCGTCAGGTGCTGCGCCGGCTCGGCGGGAAGCCGACACAGCCGTTCCGCTACCACGACCCCGGGACGATGGCGACGATCGGGCGCCGGGCTGCCGTGGCCGACCTCCCACTCGGGATCACGCTCACCGGCGGCGTCGCGTGGCTGGCGTGGCTCGGGCTGCACCTCATCGAGCTCACCGGGGGCATACGGCGCCGCATGGAAGTGCTCGTGCGCTGGGGTTGGGACTACCTGCGCTGGGAGTGGGGGCCGCTGCTGATCCTCACCCCGACGCCCGACCCGGACGTGCCGGCCTCCGAGGCCGCGCAGGAACCGGGCGCGCCCTGACCTGCCCCCGCGCTTTGACACTGACACGCGTGTCGGACATCTTTGGTCACCCCTGTCCCCTCTCGTGCAGGAGCTCCGATGGGTTCGCTCGACGGCAAGGTCGCGATCGTCACCGGTGCCGGGCGTGGCATCGGCCGCGGCGAGGCGCTGCTCCTCGCGGCCGAGGGCGCGAAGGTCGTCGTCAACGACCTCGGCAGCGAATGGGACGGCGTCGGAAAGGACGACCGTCCCGCCCAGCAGGTCGTCGACGAGATCACCGCCAACGGTGGTGAGGCGGTCGCGAACTACGACGACGTCGCGAGCTGGGACGGTGCGAAGCAGCTCGTCGCCCAGGCAATCGAGACGTTCGGCGAGCTCGACATCGTCGTGAACAACGCGGGCATCCTGCGCGACAAGATGCTCTTCAACATGACCGAGGACGACTGGGACTCGGTCATCCGGGTGCACCTGAAAGGCCACTTCGGGCCGTCGCGTTTCGCCGTCGAGCACTGGCGGGCCAAGGGCAAGGCCGGCGAGCCGGTGTACGGCCGGATCATCAACACGTCCAGCGAGTCGGGACTGTTCGGCAACGCGGGGCAAGCGAACTACGCGGCCGCGAAGGCAGGGATCGCGTCGCTGACGATCGTGCTCGCGCGCGAGATGAAGAAGTACGGCGTCACCGTCAATGCGATCGCACCGCGCGCACGCACCCGTATGACGACCGCGACGTTCGACGGGTTCGGTGCCGCCACGGAGGGCGAGTTCGACCAGTGGAACCCCGACAACGTCGCCCCCACGGTCGCGTGGCTCGCGAGCCCGGCCGCGGGCGACGTCACCGGGCAGGTGTTCGTCGTCTGGGCGGACAAGGTGACGCTGGTGCAGGGATGGCATCCCGTGAACAGCGTCCAGAAGGGCGACCGGTGGACGGTGAAGGAGCTCG
>CAZJSY010000054.1:0-19762 GCA_964548555.1 uncultured Burkholderiales bacterium | reverse complement strand
CCGTCGAGGATCCGAGTGCCTGGTGGCGCGAAGGCGTCCTGTACCAGATCTATCCCCGCTCGTTCGCGGACACCGACGCCGACGGAGTCGGCAACATCGCCGGTATCACCGAGCACCTCGACCATCTCGCGTGGCTCGGCGTGCGTGGTGTCTGGCTTTGTCCGGTCACGGTGTCGCCCGACGCGGACTGGGGTTACGACGTCGCCGACTACGTCGGGGTGCAGCCGGTTCTCGGCACGCTCTCCGACATCGACGAACTCGTCGGGGAGGCGGCGGCGCGCGACATCCGCGTCATCCTCGATCTCGTCCCGAACCACACGAGTGACCGGCACCCGTGGTTCGCCGAGTCACGCTCGTCGCGCGACAACCCGAAGCGCGACTGGTACGTCTGGGCCGACCCGAAGCCCGACGGCTCACCGCCCAACAACTGGACGAGCAGCTTCGGTGGGCCGGCGTGGACGCTCGATCCGTCGACGGGTCAGTACTACCTCCACAACTTCCTGCCGGAGCAGCCGGACCTCAATTGGTGGAACGAAGACGTCCGTGCTGAATTCGACCGCATCCTGAGGTTCTGGTTCGACCGTGGCGTCGCGGGATTCCGCATCGACGTCGCGCACATGATCGTGAAGGACAAGTTGCTGCGCGACAACCCGCCCGCGAGCGACGACGATCACTGGTTCGTGCAGATGCAGGGTCAGCGTCCCGTGTACAACTCGTGCCGCCCCGAGGTACACGAAGTCCACCGTCGGTGGCGAAAGATCGCCGACGAGTACGACCCGCCCCGCGTGTTGATCGGTGAGACACACGTATTCGAGTACGAGTCGCTCGCCGCGTTCTACGGCACGGGTGACGAGCTCGACCTCGCGTTCAACTTCTTGTTCATCAACGCGCCGCTCGAGACGGCCGCGATGCGTGAGGTCGTCGAAGCCACCGACGCCGCGCTGCCCGAGGGTGCGTGGCCGGTGTGGACCGGCGGGAATCACGACAACTACCGCTTCCCGACGCGGTGGGCGCGCGGCGACGCTGACGCGACACGCGCCGCGCTGATGATCCTTCTGACCCTGCACGGAACGTCGTTCCTCTACTACGGCGACGAGATCGGGATGCCCGACACCGATGTCCCGCGTGTGCGGATTGTGGATCCGGTCGGCATCCGCTTCTTCCCCGTGTACGGCCGCGATCCCGAACGCACGCCGATGCATTGGTCCGCCGACCCCGGCGCGGGGTTCACCGAGCCCGGCGTCGAGCCGTGGCTTCCGTTCGGTGACTTCGCCCGGGTGAACGTGGCCGCCCAGCGTCACGATCCCGAGTCCACGCTCACGTTGACCCGTGATCTCATCTCGCTGCGGGACGCGCTGCCGCAGTTGCGCAACGGCGCGTACGCGAGCGTCGACGCGGACCCGACGGTGTGGGCGTGGCGTCGGGGCGACCGTGTGCTCGTCGCCGTCAACCTGTCCGACGCGCCCGCGACGGTGCCCGACGTACGGGGCGTCGTACGCGTCGGGACGCGCCGCAAGCGTGACGACGAGCGCATCGACGGCACGCTGCGGCTCGAGGCATGGGACGGCGTCGTCGTGTGGCTCGACCCAACTCCCTGACGCCCTCCACCCACCACCCCCACCGCCACCCCCGCCCCCGACCCCACCCCCAACCCCACCCAGGCAGTTGGGACACTTCCCCGCGTATATCCCGGGAAAGTGTCCCAACTGGGCGGGGGTTAGGGCGCGTATCGAGCCGGGGTCACGCCGCGTGTGACGCGGTCCAGGCGAGGAGCTTCTCGGCGGGCCACGTGTTCACGACGTCGGCGGCCGGGACTCCGCACTCCGCGGCGCGGTCCGCACCGTAGTGCTGCCACTCGAGCTGACCGGTCGCATGGGCGTCGGTGTCGATGGAGAACCTGCAACCGATCTCGATCGCCCGACGCATCAAGGTCTTGGGCGGATCGAGACGTTCCGGACGGCAGTTGATCTCGACCGCCTTGTCGAATCGCTTGCACGCGGCGAACACGAGATCCGCGTCGAACGTCGACTCCGGACGGCCCCGGCCCACCACGATCCGGCCCGTGCAGTGACCGAGCACGTCGGCGTGCGGGTTCGCCATCGCGCGCACCATCCGCTCGGTCATCCCGTGCGAGTCCATGCGCAGCTTCGAGTGCACGCTCGCAACCACGACGTCGAGCTCGGCGAGGAGGCTCTCGTCCTGGTCGAGCGTTCCGTCCTCGTTGATGTCGACCTCGATGCCGGTCAACACGCGAAATGGCGCGAGCTCCTCGTTGACGCGCGCGACGACGTCGAGCTGCTCGCGCAGACGCTCGGGACTGAGCCCGCGCGCAACGCTGAGCCGCGGTGAATGGTCCGTGAGCGCGACGTATTCGTGGCCGAGGGCGGCTGCCGTGCGGGTCATGGCCTCGATCGACGACCCGCCGTCGGACCAGTCGGAATGCATGTGCAGGTCGCCGCGCAGCATCCGGAGCAGCTCTTCACCCACGCCGCTCGGTGTGCCGGGATCCGTCTCGAGGCGCCGGAGGTATGCGGGCGTCTCGCCGCGCAGCGCCTCCTCGATCACGCGCGCGGTCTTGTCCCCGACGTTCGGCAGCGACCTGAGGGCTCCCCGGGCTGCGAGCGCTTCGAGCTCGTCACGGTCGAGGTCACGGATCGCGTCGGCGGCCCGCCGGAACGCCATGGGCCGGTACGACGGCTCCCGCGCTCGTTCGAGCAGGTGAGCGATGCGTTCCAGTGCTTCGACGGGGTCCACCGAGAGCAGGCTACGACAGGATCGGCCCGTTCAGGTCCCCGAGGTCGGGTCGTATACTTCACCGGTTCGGAGGGATGACTGAGCGGCCGAAAGTGCTCGCCTGCTAAGCGAGTAGGGGGTGTTGAGCCTCCTCGAGGGTTCAAATCCCTCTCCCTCCGCAAAGGAGATCCGATGCCGACCCCAGCCGAGACCGCCGAGGCGCTGCTGGCGCTCGGGTCGGCGACGTTGGGGGAGTCGGGTGCCCGCGCGATGCGCGATCGCGTACGCGCCGCGTGGCCCGGCGCGACGCTCGCGGCCCCTGCCTATCCGGTGCGCTGCAGCACGGGCGACAACCTGGCGATCCACGTCGCGGTCGCGCGCGCGCCGCAGGGGAGCGCGCTCGTGGTCGACGTGGGCCAGCTGCGCGAGCTCGGCTATTGGGGCGAGGTGCTCACCACGGCCGCGCGATCGCGGGCCATCGCCGGGCTCGTGATCGACGGCGGCGTGCGCGACGTGAGCGCGCTGCATACCCACGCGTTCCCGGTGTTCAGCACCACCATCGCACTGCGCGGGGCGACGAAGAACCGGCCCGGCTCGATCGGCGGGTCCGTCCGTGTGGGCGACGTCGAGGTGAACTTGGGCGACTGGATCGTCGGCGACGCCGACGGCGTGGTCGTCGTCGCGCGTTGCGAGCTCGACGCGGTCATCGACGCCGGTCGGGCCCGGGCCGCGAAGGAGGACGGGTTCTTCCGGCAACTGCGCGACGGCGCCACGACGCTCGAGCTGCTGGGACTGGACGCGTCGTTGATCGCGGAGGGCGATGCCGCCGACTCCGAGGAGCGCTCAGGAGAGATGCCGTGAACGTGCTCATCGCGACCGACGGCTCGGAGCTCTCGCTGCACGCGGCCCGGAGAGGGCTCGCGCTCCTCGGCTCGCCGGCGTCGGTCACCGTCGTGGCGGTCGTCACCGAGATCCCCGGCGAGGAGGCGGGCGGCTTCGAAGGGCCGGTCGAGACGCCCGAGGAGCAGCAGGCCGACTGGGACCAGGAGCAAGACGACGCCAAGGCCGCGATCGCGGCCACCGTCGAGGCGATCGGCAAGCCGGACGCGGGCGCGCGCATCGAGGTGGGAGACCCCGGCGGGGCCATCTGCACCGTCGCCCGCGAGATCGACGCCGACGTCGTCGTGCTCGGTTCGCACGGCCGGGGCGTCTTGAAGCGTGTCGTCCTGGGCTCGGTCAGCGAGTACGTGATGCGTCACGCGCTGTGCCCCGTGCTCGTCGTCCGAGAGGGCGCAGCGCACGGCGGCTGATCACGCCGTCACGAGATTCGGCGGTCGCGTTCCTGCAAACACATCGCGCGCACCTTCACTCGCCATCTGCGCCATGCGCTTGCGGGTCGCGAGCGACGCGCTGCCGATGTGGGGCAGCAACACGGTGCGGGGCGCGGCGAGAAGGCGCGGATGCACCTCGGGCTCGCGCTCGTAGACATCGAGGCCGGCCGCGAAGATCGCGCCTTCCTCGAGAGCAACGGCCAGGGCGACCTCGTCGACCACCGGACCGCGCGCGGTGTTCACCACGACCGCGTCGCGCCGCATCAAACCGAGCTCGCGCTCGCCGATGAGATGGCGCGTCTCCGGAGTCAACGGCACATGAACGCTCACGACGTCCGACGACGTGAGGAGCTGGTCGAGTGATGCGACGTAGCCGGCATCGCCCGTGTCGTTGCGCGTGTGGTGCAACACCTGCATCCCGAAGCCCGACGCGCGGCGCGCGACGGCGCGACCGATGCGCCCGTAACCCACGAGTCCGAGCGTCGCGCCGTGGACGTCGCGACCCAGGTACTGGTTGATTCCCCAGCCGTGCCAGTGGCCGTCGCGCAGGTCGCGCTCCGCGTCCGACGACAACCGCGACGCGGCGAGGATCAGGAGAAAGGTCAGATCGGCCGTCGTCTCGTCGAGCACCCCAGGCGTGTTGCACACCGCGATGCCGAGCGAGGCGGCCGTTGCGACGTCGACGTTGTCGTAACCGACCGCGACATTCGCGACGACCCGAAGACGGGGTGCGCCCGCTCGCAGAACGTCCGCGTCGATTCGATCGGTGAGCAGGCACACGACCGCGTCGACGTCGCGCACACGCGAGCAGAGCTCGTCGTGTGTGTACGGCTCGTCGTCCTCGCGGGCCAGCACTTGGTGACCGGCCGCGAACAGCGGCTCGAGACCACCTTCGGGGAGCTGCCGGGTGACCAGCACCCGGCCGGTGTTCACAGGCCCCTCCGCAGCGGCCTCAATGACTCGTGTAATCGACCGGCCCGGAGTCCTTGACGCCCACCGCGAAGCAGAAGCAGTGGATCGGGGCGTGGTCGCTGACGGGACGCAGGCTGTGCACCTTGTCGGGCGGGATGTGGACGAGGTCGCCCTGTTGGATCTCGCGATCCTCGCCGTCGATCGTCATGATCCCGCGCCCGGAGGTGACGTAATAGAACTCGTGCGTCGGGTGAGAGTGCGGGTCGACGAGGCCGCCTCCCGCGACCTCGAACTCGCTCACGAGCTCGAGGAACCCTCCGTCGGTCGTCGCCTTCATCTCGCGGGGGTTCACCAGCCACCACACGGGCACGGTTCCGTTGTGTTCGACGACCGGCTCCACGTCCTCGATCGAGCGCACGTCCATCCCGCGTCCTCCATACACTGACGGATGCGTCAGCGTACTTCGCACGCCAGATTCGACAGACGTCGGAGCAGCGCAAATGGCGACAGGAGCAGGAGGTGCGCCGTGGCCGACCACCGGACGATCGCCGTGAAGGCCGAGCCCATAACCGTCGAGGCATGGGCGCCGTTCGGGCAGATCCCCGTCGACGAGACCGAGCCGGTCGACCCCGTGCACCTCGAGTTCAAGCTGGGCGACCCGCACTGCAACTTCATCTTCCACTCGTCCGACGAACCGCGCTGGAGCGCCGCCGGCCGGATGCTGTGCGATCACCTCAACCGTCACGACACGGCGACCCAGACGCTCATGCCGATGAACTGCGACGCCGTATTGGTGGTCGCACCGGCCGCGGTGGACTTCTCGTCGCCCGAGCACCTCGAAACGGTGCGAGCGTTCGTTCTCCGCCGTCACGAGATCTGCAATCTCGCGATCGGCACCTGGCACTGGGGTCCGTTCCCGCTGGCGTCCGGTCAGGTCCGGCTGCTGAACGTCCAGGGCAAGGGCTTCCCGAACGACAACCTCGTCGCGCGCCTCGATACCTGGCTGGGCACGCTCGTCGAGGTTTTGACGTGACAAGGGCGGGTGAATTCCCGAGGTGAGCTCGCATCTGTTCGGTGTCGATCAACGTTTGGTTACCCGCCGCTCACCCGCGCGTTGCCTTCGCTCGTTACGCTGCCGGTCCGCGAGTGGGTCGATTCAAGATCGTCGAGGCAGGAGACGATGTAGACGGGGACGTGTATCGCGAACGCGATCGCGCCCCGATCCCGGAGGACGATGACGAGTGGCCGCGATGGGCGAGCGTGACGGGCAGCCGAACTTCGGAACCGACGCCTTCATCGACCTCACGTCGGCTCCGCTGCGCCCTCGTCCGCCGGCGCAGACCGTCTACGACGACGTTCGCCGGGTGCTGCTCGACCGGGGTCTGACCCGAGGCCGCGAGCGGAATCGTCGCGGCCAGCTCGGTCTGATCGGCGCCATCGAGAGCGCGGTGAGCGCGGCCGACCCGGTCTGCCACGGGCGGCCGTCCGACGGTGCGCGCCTTGCCCGCAAGGCCCGCATCGCCCGTCACCTTCGTGAGCTGGCCGGTGCGAGCAACCTCGGATCGTGGGTCGATGCCCGCGGGCGCAGCGTCGGCGACGTCCTCGATCTCCTCACCCTCGCTGCGGTCGCCTACCCCGACGACTGACCCCGCTCGCGCGGCGCGCGCGAAAGCACCCGCGGGCGCCTCGATCCGTCGTACGCTTCGACCCGGGACGCACGCCGCGCGGGTTCTCCACGAAGCGCGCGAAGCACGCAGGACACGATGCGTGGGAAATTTAGGGCAACCTTTGGACTTTCACCACGTAGAGTGAACGTGCGCCCGGTGAAGG
Source organism: uncultured Burkholderiales bacterium (assembly GCA_964548555.1). GTDB lineage: Bacteria > Actinomycetota > Acidimicrobiia > IMCC26256 > JAMXLJ01 > JAMXLJ01. The sequence continues at coordinate 12,956 of CAZJSY010000054.1, read as the reverse complement.
CGGAAAAATCGGACACCTTCCGTTGACGAAGAGTGAACCTGTCGTTTACTTTCTTCGTCGCTGGGGCGAGACGAAATCTACTGGGGCGGGGTGACCTCATGGCAATGATGCCGGAGCGTTGGGCAGGCACGCGCAAGTCCGTGTCCATGGAGGCAGGCACAGCGGCAGGAAGCGCTTGGGGTGGGCTCGATGCTCAACCCGAATTCGCGCTGACCGTCATCGTTCCGACCCGGAACGAGGCCGGGAACGTCGAGGCGTTGCTCGACCGGGTCGGTGCCGCGCTCGCGGGTGTGCCGGCCGAGGTGGTGTTCGTGGACGACAGCGACGACACGACACCCGATGTGATCGACGCAGTGGTCCGCTCGCGCCGCTTCGCGGGTGAGCTGGTCGTGTCGTTGCTCCATCGTCCGCTCGGCACCCGCGACGGTGGCCTGGGCGGGGCGGTGGTCGCAGGCCTGCGGCTCGCGCGTTCGCCGTGGGTGGCGGTGATGGACGGCGACCTGCAGCACCCGCCTGAGCTGCTCGTCAAGATGTTGCAGGCGGGCGAGAGCGAGAACGCTTCGCTCGTGGTCGCGAGCCGCTATCGCGAAGGTGGCGACAGCGCAGGTCTGGCGGGCTCGACCCGCACCATGGTGTCGATCGCTGCGTCGGCCGCGGCCAAGGCGACGTTCCCGCGTGCCTTGCGCTCCGTCACCGACCCCATGAGCGGCTTCTTCATGTTCCGCCGCGACGCGGTCGATCCCAACAGCCTGCGGCCGCGCGGTTTCAAGATCCTCATGGAGATCGCGGTTCGCACACCGAACCTGCGCGTCACGGAAGTGCCGTACGTCTTCGGCGAGCGCTACGCCGGTGCGAGCAAGGCGAACAGCCGCGAAGGCGTTCGCTACCTGCGTCACCTCGGACGGCTGCGGATGGACCTCCTGAAGCAGCGGGCCCACGACCGTGCCGACTCGAAGGCGGCCACGCACCGCTACGACATCCACGGGATCATCACGGTCGAGGCGGATGCCCGGCTGCCGGAGCTCGAGTCCTTCCGTGTGCGCGAGCTCGACGGTCCCGCGAACATCCGGGTGCGCATCGGCAAGCTTCCCGAGTCCCCGAGCCGTTCGCGGCGCGACCCCTTCCGGCGTCAGATCCGCTACGAGGAGAAGCTCGGCAACTTCGGTTTCGCAGCGGACATCGCGATCGGTGAGCGTGTCGACGTGTTGGCGGCGCCGCTGCTGCGTCACTCGCCGCACGTGCTCTACACGAACCTCGTCGAGCCGATCCTGCGCTGGAGCTTCGTCGCCCGGGGCTATGCGCTCGCGCACGGCGCGTGCGTCGTGGAGGGCGAGCAGGCCTTCATGATCACGGCCCGCACCGACACGGGCAAGACGACCACCATGTTGAAGTTGCTCGACGCGAAGCCGTACGACTTCGTCGCCGACGACCTCACGATCGTCTGCCCCGACGGTCGCGTCCTGCCGTACCCGAAGCCGCTGACGATCAGCAACCACACGCTGCACGCGGTGAACACGCCGCTGCTCAACTGGCGGGAGCGAACCACGCTGCCGCTGCAGAGCAAGGTCCACTCGCGGTCGGGGCGGCGCTTCGCGTTCCTGCTGACCCGCACGGGTCTGCCGGTGGCGACGATCAACACGCTCATGCAGCTCGTGATCCCGCCGCCGAAGTACCCGGTGCAACGCCTGGTTCCGGGCGTCAAGACGGCTCAGCCGGCGAAGCTCGCGGCGCTCTTCGTGATCCAGCGTTCGCAGGACGGTTTCGAGTGGCTCGACGAGGACGAGGCGCTGGAGATCCTCCTCGGGAACTGCGAGGACGCCTACGGGTTCCCGCCGTACCACTCGATCGAGGACTTCCTCCTCGCGTCCACGGGTGACAACCTGCGCGCCGTCGAGCGGCAGATCATCGCCGGGGCACTCGAGGGTCGCCGCGCCGCCCTGCTGTCGAGCACCACGCTCGACTGGGCGACCCGGATCCCGGGGTTGATCGAGCAGGTGCAGACCGATCTCCGGGTGGTCCCCGGCGATACGGGTTCGTGGTCACGCGCTGCCGTGACCGAGTTGTCGGGGGGCAACGGCCACAACGGGAACGGCGATGGGCACGGTGTCACGTCCATCGTCCCGGTGGAGGCGCCGGAGTGACCTCGGGTCACTCCGGCAAACACCATCGCCCCGTACCAACCGCTTCTCCAATCCCCCGGACGGTATCGACATGAGTTTGCGTGTGAACGAGCCGGCGCCCGGCGCGGTGCACATGACGGGGCCGCGGATCGCGGCACCCATCGCCCGGCGATGGCCAGGGATGTGGCAGCGGCTGCGCCGGTTCACCCGATTCGGTCTCGTCGGCGTCACCGGCGTCGCGGTGAACGAGGGTGCGCTCGCGGCAGCCGTCGCGCTCGGCGCTCCCGAACTGCTCGGTGTCGCGCTCGCGACGCAGTGCTCGTCGCTGTGGAACTTTGCGCTCGTCGAGCGGTGGGCCTTCCGCGGCGCCGAATTCCAGCGCCGCATGTGGCACCGGCTCGTCATGTTCTTCGCGGTCAACAACGTCGCGCTGCTGCTTCGTGGGCCGATCATCGTCGGTCTCAAGCAGATCGGCGTGGGTGTCCTGGTCGGCAACCTCGTGTCGCTGGTGGTGCTGATCGTCGCCCGCTTCGCATTGTCGGACTCGTGGATCTGGGGGAAGACCGAAACCGAGTCGGCGCTCACCGGCGTGCCGGAAGCGGAGATCGCAGACCTCGAGCACCCGAGCCACGCGCTCGACTTCGCCGTCGCCACCGGCGACGCGGTTCGTTTCGACACGACCACCGACGGGGCGCCGTCGGCGGTCGAGCTGACGGAAGGGGTGAGGGCGGGCTACGCGGACCACGGGATCCGCGCCGGTAGCAGTCGCCCCAGGTTTCCGGCTGCGGGCCCCGCGTAGTCGCAACACACCGACCCTTCCCTCCGATCCGACGACCGTCGGTTCTCTCGTCGACCTGCGGCCCGCGGTCGCTGCCGAGACGCCGGCTCCCATGCCGGCCCCGGCCTCCACCGAGCCCGCGGCGCGGCCATTGGTGCCCACGTGGGTGTGGCTCGTCGGGATCCTCTTCGTCGCGGCCTTCGTGCGTGTGTGGGGCCTCAATGCGGTCGGCTTCAACAGCGACGAGACGGTGTACGCGGGACAGGCCGCGTCCATCGCCGGCAACGTCACGCTGCAGAAGTTCTTCCCGATCTACCGCGCCCACCCGCTGCTGTTCCAGACGACCCTGTCGGTGCTCTACCAGTTCACCACGAGCGACTACGCGGCACGTCTGCTCGGCGTCGCGTTCGGCGTCGGCACGGTGCTCCTCACGTACCTCACGGGCAAGCTGTTGTACGGACGGCGTGCCGGTTTGATCGCGGCGGCGTTCCTCGCGGTGATGCCGTATCACGTCGTCGTGACGCGTCAGGTGCTGCTCGACGGCCCGCTCGTCTTCTGCTCCACGCTCACGCTGTACCTCGCGGCGCGCTATGCGGTCACACAGCGGCCGATCTGGCTGTACGCAACGGGCGCAGGCATGGGTCTCACGTTCCTCGCCAAGGAGACGGGGTTCGTCCTCCTGGCCGCGGTGTACGCGTTCCTGGCGCTCGCGCCGCGTGTGAAGGTGCGCATACGCGACCTGTTCGTGTCGGGCGTCGTCATGGCGTGCGTGATGCTGCCGTACCCGCTGTCGTTGTACTTCGGGAACTCGTCGAAGACGGGAAAGTCCTTCTTCGCTTGGCAGCTCCTGCGCCGGCCCAACCACGGCGCGCTCTTCTACTTCACCTCGGTTCCGAGCGCGCTCGGTTACATCCTCGTCGCCGCGGCGATCGCGGGTCTGTGGGTGCTGCGCAAGGAACGCAGCTGGCGTGAGGTTCTGTTACTCGCCTGGATCCTCGTGCCCGTCGGGTTCTTCCAGCTCTGGCCGGTGAAGGGCTTCCAATACCTCTTGCCGATTGCGACACCCGTGGCAATCCTCGCTGCTCGTTCCGTTGCCCGGATGCCGATGCCGACGTTCCGTTCCCGTGGCTCCGCCTGGGCCTCGCACGCGGTGAGCGGCGTCGCGTTGGGCGCCATCGGCCTCAGTCTCTTGTTGCCGACGATCCAGCGCATCACACCGTCGTCGTCGGGGACCTTCCTCGCCGGATCGGGTGGCGTGCCCGGCGGTCGCGAGGCCGGGAAGTGGGTCGGATCGCACGTACCGCGCAACGCGCAGTTGCTCGCGCTCGGGCCGTCGATGGCCAACATCATCGAGTTCTACGGCGACCGCAAGACCTACGGGCTCTCGGTCAGCACGAACCCGCTGCACCGCAACCCCGTGTACGAGCCGCTCCCGAACGCGGACCTCAGGATCCGCCGCGGCGACCTGCAGTACCTCGTGTGGGACTCCTACTCGGCGAACCGCTCGCCCGTCTTCGCCGCCAAGCTCTTGCGCTTCGCGGAGAAGTACCACGGTCGTGTGGTGCACACCGAGTCGGTGAAGGTCAAGAGCGGCGGTGTGCAGGGGAAGCGGCGCGTCATCGTGATCTACGAGGTGCGGCCATGATCCGGTTCCGTCGTGTCCTCACGGTGTTGCTCGCAGCGGGAACCGCCGTCTGCCTCAGCGGCATCACACCGGCGTCGGCCGCGCGCGGCGCCGCCAGGAAGCCCGCGCCGGTCGTCGACCCGAGCCTCGCGACCACCACGCCGCTGCGTCACTTCATCAGTGTGATGCAGGAGAACCATACGTTCGACAACTACTTCGCCGGCTATCCCGGAGCGGACTCCACGCCGGCGAAGACGTGCGTTCCGATCGACCCGACCGGGCTGACGTCGAAGGACTGCGTGAGCCCGTTCCGGATCGGCAAGCGTCCGATCCAGAACCTTGCAAGCGGTGTGACGGAATTCGAGGCCGCCTTCGCCAAAGGCAACATGAACGGCTTCGCGGCGGCGCAGGCCTCGAGAGGCGTGCCGGTCGATCTCCCGATGGGTCACTACGACGACCGGGACATCCCGTATTACTGGAACCTCGCCGACGAATACGTGCTGTTCGACCGCTTCTTCACCTCGATCGGCGGGGGCAGCGTGTGGAACCACATGTTCTGGGTGAGCGGCACGCCCGGCGACACCACCCGCGAGACGATCCCGCCCGGTGGCTACCCCGACACGACGCGCACGATCTTCGACGACCTGCAGGCCAAGGGCGTGTCGTGGAAGTTCTACGTGCAGAACTACGACCCGAACGTCACCTACAAGAGCGGGCGCGACACCAAGCGCGGCGCGCAGGTGCCGCGTGTCCCGCTGCTGGCGATGCCGCGCTTCGTGAGCAATCCGGAGCTGATGAGCCACATCGTGCCCCTCGACGACTATTTCACCGATCTGCAGCGGGGCACGCTGCCGGCGGTGTCCTACGTCGTGCCCTCGGGCAGCAGTGAGCATCCGCCGGGCAGCATCCAGAGCGGGCAGAGCTTCGTGCGCAACATCATCAACTCGTTGCAGCAGAGCAGCTCGTGGTCGTCGAGCGCGCTGCTGCTCACCTACGACAGCTGGGGCGGCTGGTACGACCATGTTGCGCCGCCGGCCGGCTACGGCTTTCGGACGCCCGCGCTGCTCGTGAGCGCGCTGGCCAAGAAGGGTGTCGTCGACCACACGCAGCTCGACTTCACGTCGATCCTGCACTTCATCCAGCGCAACTGGTCGCTGCCGGCGCTCCCGGGCCAGCGGCAGGTGACCGACTTCGGCAACGCCCTTGCCTTCAACGCTCCCGCACGAGCGGCGGCGTTCGTGTCGTCGGAGCGTCATCCGGCGGCCGCGCCGGCTCCGACGCGGGGGATCATCTATCTCGCCTACGGAGCGGCCGTCGCGCTCGCGCTCGGGCTCCTCGCGGGCGCCGTCATCGTGACCATTCGGCGAAGCCGAACGATGGAGACGGCGTGATGACGGTCCGGCGCCTCGTTCTGCGGTTCGCGCTCGTCGCCGCGCTGGCCGTCGCGCTCGGCGTCTCCGCTTCTGCTGCCGGTGCCGCGAACACCTCACCCACGACGCGGCCGCATCCGAAGGGCACGCCGCCGCCCAAGCGTCCGCACCCCAGGCTGAACCAGGCCCTGCCTCCGGGTGTCAACCTGCTCACCATCCAGACGACGCCGCCGATCCCCGGCGCGAAGTTCACCTTCGCGGGCGCAACCGTGACGACCGACAAGTCCGGCGTCGCGTCGATGGAGATCACACCGGCTCAGCGCATGGTGTTGCGCGACAACCGCACCGAGCAGCTCGTCGTAGCGACACCCATGGTCGAAGTGCGTCAGGGACTGCGCGCCCAGTTCACCGGCTGGTTCGGCGACGGTGTGTACCGCGCCGGTGTGGAGTCGCAGGTCGCGACCTTCGAGCTCGACTACCTGACCAGCTTCAACTTCTCGAACCTCAAGGGCCGTGCGGTCTCGCCGTCGCTCATGACGTCGATGGAGCTGCAGAGCAGCATCGGGGAGACGATCGACCTCGACAACGCGGATCCCGTATGGCTCCAAGGGAGCCAGGTCGTCACCGGCAGCAATGGTCTTGAGAGCAAGGACATCTTCTACAAGATCAACCGCGTGATCGTTGCGGGCTCCAACGTCGTCAACAGCGCACAGCAGCGGTTCCTGCCGAGTCAGCAGCAGGTCACGAACGTGAAGCTGCTGTTCTACTCGGCCCGCTTCGTGGCCGCCGACGCGATGTTCGGCGGGGGAATCGGCACCGGCATCGATCTGCAGTATCCCGACGGAAAGGTGCGCCACATCCCGTTCGCGCGGCGTCACGCGGTCACCGTGGACGACCTCCCGCGCGGCGACTACCACGTCACCGTGGTGGGTGGCGGCCTGCGCATGGCCCGTCCCGTGTCGATCTCGCGCAACCAGGAGGCCGACCTCGACGTGATCAGCTACCTCGACGTCGCGGTCGTGGGCGTCGCGCTGCTCGTGCTCGCGCTGGTGATCTTCTGGGTGGGGCTGCAGCTTCGGCGACGCAGCCGCGGGTACAACCGCCGTCTCGCACGCCAGGCTCGGCGTGCCCGCAAGGCCGCCCAGAAGGGCATCGCGGGCGCCAGCGCGGCAGCCGCCGTCGAACAGTCGTGAACCGGCACGTGCTTCGCCGTGTCACGACGGCGAGCATGGTCGTCGCCGCGGTCCTCGGTTGTCTCGCGCTGCCGGGGCGCGCGGCCGTCGACCGTGTCGTCCGAAGTGCCAACACGCCACCGGCCACCACTGCACGATCCGGTCACGTCCCGGTGCTCGCGTACTACTACATCTGGTTCGACCGCGCGTCGTGGGACAAGAAGAAGTCGGACCTTCCCGAACTCGGGCGCTACTCGAGCGACAGCGTCGACGTGATGCGTCAGCACGTGCAGTGGGCCAAGCAGGCCGGCATCGACGGCTTCATCGTCAGCTGGAAGCACACGCCGACGCTCGACGCGAGGCTCGCCAAGCTCGTCGACATCGCGGAGCAGGAGAGCTTCAAGCTCTCGATCATCTACCAGGGCCTCGACGTCAACCGAGATCCGCTGCCGGGTGGCGCCTCGACCGTTGCTCGGGACCTCGACTTCTTCGCGTGGACGTTCGGGGGTCGCGCGCCCTTCAACATGTTCCCGAAGCCGCTCGTGATCTGGTCGGGCACGTGGGGCTTCTCGAAGGCCGACATCGCCGGCGTGACGGCGTCGCGTCGTGACAACCTGCTGATCCTCGCGTCGGAACGGAACCTCGACGGCTACAACCGCCTCGCCGACGTGGTCGACGGCAACGCGTACTACTGGTCGTCGGTCAATCCGGCCACGTATCAGGGCTATGCCCAGAAGCTCGCCGAGATGCGTCGGGCCACCGAGTCCAACGGCGGGTTGTGGATCGCACCCGCGGCTCCCGGCTTCGACGCGCGGCGCAACCAGGGCACGACCGTCGTGCCGCGCAACGACGGCAAGACACTCGACCAGGAGATCACGACCGCCTTGAGCTCGAAGCCGGACGCGCTCGGGCTCATCAGCTGGAACGAGTTCACCGAGAACAGCCATCTCGAACCGAGCCAGAACTACGGCTTCCGGTACCTCGACGTGGTGGCGCAGCGGCTCGGCAACGGGGTCCCGATACCGCAGAGCAGCGGCGGCGCCGGTAGGGACGGCGCGGCGAGCTCGAACAGCAACGCGAGCGACGGCGTCGACTCGAGCTCCTCCTCGACACGCGGTTTCCCGACGGGGCTCATCATCTTCCCGGCCTTCCTGCTGTTCTTCGTGGTCGTCCTGGTGTTCGCGGCGCGCCGGGCCCGGCGCGGCGACCGTCCCGACGGTCCAGGACGCAACCTCTGGCGCCCCCGTGGTCGCCGTCCGCCACCGGCACCGGGGAGCCGGCGCGCCCGCCGCGAAGCACGGCGCGCGAGCCGCTTCGGGCGGCGCGGGTCGCGTCCCGGGCCGGTACCCGCGCCGGGCGAACAAGGAACCGTCGCGTTCGACGGGGGACAGCGGGCGTTGACGGGCACGACCACGAGCCCGGAGTCACGCCGTGGCCGTCTCCACTGACCCGCACAGGCCCGGCGTCGCACACCGGAGCCTCGTTCACCTTCCGAGAGGTCGTCCGGTACGCCTGATGCCGCTCACGGGCCGACGCGTGACGTCCCGTACGCCGCGTCGTCGAACACGACGTCGTAGGTACGACCCGACTGGACCTCGCCGATCTGCATCTTGCCGACGGCGGTGGTCCCGAGGTTCGTCGTCGACGAGAGCGCGTCCACTCTCACGCCGTCGAGCCATACCTCGAGGGTGCTCGACGTTGCATTGACCGACGTGTGCAGCTCGAGCGCGTGCCACGAGCCCGACGTCGCGACCAGTGAGCTCGTGGTCGTCGTGCCCGCAATGTCGTTGCGCACGCCGAGTTGGCCCGAAGCGGTCACGAAGACGTACGCGAGTGATCCGTCCGCGGCAGTGCGATGACGCAGGAGGTTCACCTGACTCGACGCGCTCTTCACCTGGAAGTACACGCGTGAATAGACGTCGGCGGCCGTCGTAGCGAGGGTCTTCTTGGCGTACGTGCCGCCGTTGGTGGTGTTGCCCTCGGCGGCGAACGTTCCGCCGCGCACCGTTGCATTCTGCACCGTGAGACCGCCGGAGCTGGTCCACGCCGACGTGTCGCCGGACTCGAACCCGTCGCTCCAAAGGGGCGGGCTCGACGGGGGCGATGCGGGGCCGACAGAGAAGTTGTAGGTCTGCACGTCGAACGTACGGCCGAGCGAGTCCGTGGGAGCGACCGTCACCGTGCCGCCGTTCACCGTCACCTCGAGGAAGTGGTAGACGCGCGACGCGGCGTCGGGAAGCGGCGCGGCACCGCACTTCGAACCCTTGATCTTCGACGGCGACCAGCCGATGCCGTACGCGTCGAACGCGCTGCAGCCGGTTTCACCGATCGGTTCGAGCGTGCCGCCTCCACCGCCGGTGACGTAGTTGACGAACGTGCCCGACGTGCCGGGAACATTGCGCTCGTAGATGTGCGCGTGTCCGCTGAAGCCGAGGCTGACCCCGTTGGACGCGAGCAGGCCTTCGAGGCTCCCGGAACCGCGGAGGTAGGTGTCGGAGTTCTCGGCCTTCTGATCGGAGTACATCGGGTAGTGCCAGAAGGCGAATTTCAGGCCGCCCGGGTGCGCGGCGAGATCCGCCGCGAGCCACTGATACTCCGGGCTGTCGGGGGACCAGTGCGCCGCGAAATCGTTGGCGTACACGGTTCCGGTGCCGAGGTTGTTGTCGGCCCAGTCGGCCTGCAACACATACAAGCGCGCCGGGCCGGCGTCGAATGCGTACCACGAGCTCGGATAGCTCGCGGACGCCGTGCCGTTGACGCAGCAGTACGTCTCTTTCACGTAGCGACCACCGGACGTGGAAGCAGCGGTGTCGGACGGCCAGATCAACTGCTCGGTGCTGCGGGTTCCGCTGCTGTTCGTGATCCCGTGGTTGCCACTGGCCGCGAACATCGGGATCGAGCGACCGGGCACCGGCCAGAACGACGGTCCGAATACCGCACTGATGTTGGCGCCACGCTGGTTGAGATCCCCGTAATTCGTCTGACTTCCGGACGGGTACCCGTTGTCGCCCACGCTCACGGCGAACCGTGCGCCGCTCGCCGCGATCTGACTCATGAGGTTGGCCTGGTCGGGGTTGTTCCCCGCCGCGTCCACTTGACCCCAGTCGCCGAGCACCACGAACGAGAACGGTTGCGACGACCCTGCTGGAACCTGAGTGTTGAAGCCCGGCGAGGCATCGGTGCCGAGAAGGTCGGTCGTGGCGAGGAACGGTCGATAGCAGTATGCGCCGCTCGCCGGCAGCGACAGCTTGGCGGTCCACTGGTACTGGCTCACACCGTTCACGGTGATCGGGTACCACGTCGCAGCCACCACGGTCGTCGGATTGCACGTGCCGTTGGCGACCGCCCCCCATCTCACCGAGCCGGTCTTCGACGAGGGATCGGTCGCCCAGCTCACCGTCATCGACGTGCCGACCGCGTCGGTGAGATACGGAGAGCGAGTCAGTTGGGTAGCGACCGCGGCGCCCGATGGTGACGCGCCGATCCCGACCAAACCCGCCGTGAAGACGAGCGCGCCCAGAAAGACGCGCAGCGTTCGACGTGACCCCATCGTCGACAGCTCCCCTGAGGGGAAACCCAGCGCACGTGCCTGCCGCGCCGGAACCCCGCCCTAGACCCCAGATCTGCCAGCTTACGGGGCTCGACGGATGGTGTCGAGGGCGCGGAAGAACCGAGACCGGGGTCCACCCGGGCCGCGTAGCCTGCGGGCGTGGCAAGAGCCCGACGCGAGATTGCCTCCGGGCTGGACGACGTTCACCGCGGCGTCCGGCGGGAGTTCCCTCATGTCGATGCCGACGCGACGACGGCGATGCTCGCGCTCGTCGGGGCTGCCAGACGGGTCGACGCGTGGCTCCAGGCAACGCTGAAGCCGCTCGGGCTGACCGACTCCGGCGCCGCGGTGGTGCTCGCGCTCGCGCTCGACGGGCCGCCGCACCGCATGTCGGCGACGCGCCTCAACGACATCCTCGTGATCACATCCGGTGGGATCACGCGGGCCGTCGATCGCCTCGTCCGTGATCGCATCGTGACGCGCGTGGCCGATCCCGACGACGGGCGCCGCGTGCTGGTGCAGTTGACCCGGCGCGGCCGTTTGCTGGCTCGCGACCTGGTCGACGCCCTCGTGGAGGGTTTCGACGAGCGCGTGTGTCTCGACGACACCGTCCCGACGGTGCTCGCGGCATTCGGCGACGTGCCGAAGCCGCGCTGACGCGCGTCAGCCCACCGACGCAAGCGACGTGCCGGCGTGCGGCCGATACACGGGCAGGTCGCCGTCGACGGTGCAGCGGCGCATCCGCCGACGCTGCGGAGAGTGGTCGCTCAACGCGCGGTGGTTCGTGCAGCGCTCGTCCCAGATCGCGACGTCACCGGGACGCCACTGCCACCGCACCTGGATGTTGGGATCCTCGAGACGCGCGCGCAGCCACGCGAGCATCCAGTCGCTCTCGGCCGGTTCCAGTCCTACGACCGACTCCATGAACCAGCCCGACACGAACAGGGCGTCGCGCCCGGTCTCGGGGTGGGTGCGAACGAGTGGGTGCGTCGCGCCGGGGAAGGCGGTCTGCAGCTCGGTCAGATGTTCGGGACCGGCGACGCGCGAGAAGCTGGCCCAGAAGTCGTCGCCTTGGGTGTGGCGGATCGAAAACGACGCGAGCATGGCGCGGAGCGCGGGCGAGATGCGCTCGTACGCGCTGTACAGGTTGGCCCACATGGTGTCGCCGCCGTACTCCGGAAGTTCGAGCGCGCACAGGATCGCAACCTTCGGCGGCTCGGCCAGCCACGAGATGTCGGTGTGCCAGCCGTCCGCATCGGGCGGGCTCTCCGGACTGTCCTCGATGACGTGCAATGGCTGCGTCCCGCCGAAGTACTTCGAGATCGGATACACGGTGGGCGTCCCGAATCGTTCGGCCAACGCGAGCTGACCCGCGTCGCTGAACCGTTGGTCACGCACGAAGAGCACCTGGTGGGTCAGGAGCGCGGCGTGCAGCGCCTGGAACCCCGCGTCGTCGATCGAGTCGAGGTCGACACCGTCGATGACGGCGCCGAGCGCGCCGTTGAGCTTGCGAACGTTCATGCCGCACCCCCTTTCCTGACTGATCAGATATCGTACCGTCGCCACACCCCGACGACCAGGACGAGCCATGGCGTGGAGCGTGCGAGACAAGACCGTGCTCGTCACCGGAGCGACCTCCGGCATCGGTCGGGCCACGGCTGCGGGGCTGGCGCGCGCGGGTGCCGACGTGATCATCGGCGCGCGGAATTCCGAGCGCGCGGAGCGTGCCCGGGCGGGCATCCGCGCCGAGACCGGCGTCGATGTCGACACCGTGATCTTCGACCTGTCCCGGCTCGCATCCGTCGCCGCTGCGGCCGACGAGATCGCCACCCGGTTCGCGGGCTTGCACGTGATCGTGAACAACGCGGGCGTACTGATCGGGGGGCGCCGCCGTACGACCGTCGACGGCTTCGAGCTCACCCTCGCGGTGAACCATCTCGGCCCGTTTCTGCTGACCACGCGCCTCGTGCCGATGTTGCTCGCGAACACGCCGTCCCGGATCGTCAACGTGACCTCGGAGGGTTACGGGATCGCGCGTGGGGGGCTGCGCTGGGACGATCTGCAGTCGGAGCATTCGTGGTCCGGTTGGGACGCCTATGGCGCGTCGAAGCTGTGCAACCTGTACTTCACCGTCGAGCTCGACCGGCGCTTCGGCGCGTCGGGCATCATCGCGAACGCGTGTCATCCGGGATTCGTCGACACACAGCTCGGTCGGGTACGCGACGAGGACCGGCTCCCGCGCCCGGCCGGTGGTGCCGGCCCGGATCAACCCGCGTCCGGTTCGACATCCGGTTCGACATCCGGGTCGTCGGTGCCCGACCTGAGCGGGCTCGGTGCGCCCC